>NZ_CP134398.1:3466125-3781227 GCF_002968335.2 Mycobacterium sp. ITM-2016-00316 | reverse complement strand
GGCCGTGTTTTTGAATCACCTGCGCGTAGCACAAGCTCTACGAGGATGGGCCAAGCGAGCGGAGGACAGGACTTTCGGTAGCGAGGAGTACCAGAAAGGGTATATCCGGGCGCTGCGCGAGGTGGCCGCACACCTACGGCAGGGCGACTACGTCGAAGGTGGCGAGATGTTGTTCTCAGAGGGGCCCGAGGCGGAGGCGACCGCCAACGACGAGTGAGTCACGGACAGATCGGCCCGTCACCCTGGTGGGGTGACGGGCCGCTGTTGTGTGCGGGTCAGCTTTGAAGGTCGGTGCGGGCGCCGCGGCCCGGTCTGTTGGCGTGCCACTCGTCAATGGTTTCAGGTAGCCAGCCGCGGGCGGCGCCACGTTCGGGCTGTCCGTCCGCTTGGACTGGCCCGACGATGACGTCGGGATCGGGCATTTTGGCCTTGGACAGGCTGCGAGGGGCTAGGCCAAGGCGTTCTTCGACCTGAGATATCGACATGTAGAGCTGAGCCACGACGGTCTATTCCTACCGGGTTATGTTGCGGCCGATCGGCATCGAGGGCCGTGACAGCATGATCAGGATGCTCTCGGATCGCTCGCTTTGCGTCTTGGGGTCGTTCTCTTCGATGGTTCCCCTGCTGACGCCGAGTTCGCTGGCGGTGGCGGTCTTGATTCCGGCATGGTGTTCGTCGATGTTGATGGTGACTTGGTAGCCGTCGTTTGCGCCTTGGTCCCAGGTGGCAGCGGCCGCTCGGTCGCCAAAGACGATTTGGCGCTCTGTCGCGGGGGTGTCTCCGCTGTCGTAGAGGAGGGTCAGATTGTTGAGTGCGGCGGTTTCGATGGCTTCGGCGAGGAAGTCGTCGAGGTCGAATAGAGGCATGGAGTGGACTTTACCGCTTTAAGCGGTTGCCGTCTGTATTACTGTGTATTACACTCAGGTATGGCGATCAACTGGAGCAAGCGAGGCTGGTACATCGCCAAGCATTACGTGTCCGTGGCCCAGGCCAACGAAGCACTCGCAGACCCGGAGCGCGTGGTCTTTATCCCGGACTACAACAGCACGTCTGGCGAGAGCAACCGCACCATCGGTTACTCGCCGAGCGCCGGTGCGATTCTGACCGTCATCACCGTCTTCAGCCACGAGGATGACGTCACCTACGGTGCGAACGCTTGGAAGGCCAATGCGCGGGATCGGCGCTACTACGAGCAGGGAGGCACGGACTGATGAGGGAATCGTTTGACGATCGTCTAACGCGGATCGGTACGGAAGCGGAGGACGGCGAGGCTGACCAGTCGGATCGGCCACTGCCGGACAATGTGTCGGTGAGCCGGCCTGGGCGTGGTCGGTCGAAGGTGCTGCAGGTTCGGCTCAGCCCGGACGAGTTCGAGGCGCTGGAGGGGATTGCGGCCGGCCGTGACCTGCCAGTGTCGACGATTGCACGGGAGCATCTGCTGTCGTTGATCAGAACGCAGCCCGAGCGCGATGAGCACCGAGGAGTGTTCGTGAGTTACTCCACTAGCGGTCCGGCTTCGGTGGAGGACGCAGCGAAGTTCTTGGCGGCGACACTGCAGCGCATGGGGTCAATGCAACAGGAGATGTCTCAGATGCTGACGTTAGTCGCGACGTGTACATCGAAGATCGATGGCGGTTTCGCGGAATTCTCGCAGTCTCGGGGAGAGAAGACCACCGAGGTGCCTGCCGAGCGTCCGTAATCGCTCACGCTGCCTGCGACTCCCTGCTCATGTCGTTGGAGGCATGATCGGCGCGGGTGCGCTGCTGGCGGCCCGCCGTGAACGCAAGGCAACGTCACCGGCGGAGTCGGCGCGGTGGCTGGGTCCACAGTTCAACGTCACCGCCACCATCGCGCTGCTTTCGGATATCCCAGAGTGCTTGCTGTCGGATGTGCGCTGGGTACGCCGAACCTGCACCCGCGATGGCCGGTAGGTGGATGCTTAGAGCGTGGCGGCCAGGCTGGCCAAGTTCGGAGCACCCTCCTGTTTAAGCAACTGAAAAGGCAACTCCGCGATCACTTCACCGTCGAGGCTAAGTTCGACCGTTGCTGGCCCGAACGCCAGGAAGATCGGGGTTAGTTGGATGTGGAACAACAGGGGCAGTAGACCCGACTGAGCGTGCTGGGGATGTCCGCTCGGCGGTGGTGAGAATTGCCTGAGTTCAAGAGTCGCAGAAGGCGTGTTGATGCGCTTTCCGCCCGGCTCGGGAACGAGAGTCGCGGTCAGGGTGTGAGGGACGATGTTGTCGCCGGAGTTCCAATGGAAGCGGCCAATCACCGCGAACTCGAACGGCAGCGGAAACAGTCCCGGATGATCCTCGACCGTGAAGGAGAAGATGCCGCCCCTCATAACGTTGAACGTGCCGTTGCCGAAGGGTTGTACGGCCTCAGCCAAGAACACATATTCCAGCCGATGGTGCTTCGAGGCACCGGCTCGCTGACGGGCCCATGCGGTATGCAGAAACTCGCCTGCTTTACCGATCGACGCGTTCGGCTCATCCTCGGTCTTGAAGATGTCCTGGCCGATCGATTGCACGAAGATCTCGGCGCCGATGTCGTTGATGTGAGGGAGTTCGTAGCCGTTCTTGTCCAGGAAGATGTTGGCGGCCAACCATGCGGTTCGTTTGTTACCGTCGGTGAAGTACTGGTTGCTGGCGATTGAGTGGAGCAGCGCGCCTGCCTTCGCCCAGATATCGGGGAAAAGGTCGGCGTCGCCGAAGCCGCTCTGGGGTCGGAAAGCAGCTGACTCCACGCCATGCATGTCGCCGACGCAACCAGGGCCTACCTGGCTTTCGTTGATGGCGATCAGCGACTGGGCGCCCAGGTAGTAGGTCACTTCAGGCGCTCAAGGACACCGGCCCATCGGCGGGTGTGCTTAGTGAGCAACTGGGCGACCTCGTCGGGTTCGATTTCGATGGCAGCCTCGCTGTGACCAGCGGCCAAATCGTCGCGCGGCGCTGACACCGCGGCGGCCGCTTGTTCACTCAGTTGCTTGGACATCACCCCTGATGGTACGTGTGATACCAGGTCACAGCAGATGTTCAATGGGGCCGGACACACCAACGATGAATGACATCGGCGAAACTCTGCGCTATCGATCCAGTCGCAAGGTGTGGCAGATAGTTCTGCTGTTGTCCGATCCGCACCACGGCCGGTCACGGCATCTTCGGGTCGACCTACAGTCGGGTTCGTAGCTCGCGGGACCGACCTGAGTGCCATGATCTGCATCATGGCGATCGCGTATGCAATCCTCGTCGGAGTTGCCCTGCTGGTCATCGGGTTCTTCGCGGGTTTCTTCGGCGCGACGATCGGCCTCGGGTGGCTGGCCTACATCGGATGGTTCGTCCTGTGTCTGGTTGTCGGAGCGGTAGTCACCACCGCCCGGCGGTAGGAGGTACTGCCTGCCCGTACCTTCCTCGCATAACACCTCTGACATACCGGATACACGCAATGAACTGGCATGGGCAGCGGTAAACGAATCCTGCTGCCCGCCAGCACTTTCGCGAACCTTTGAGGAGATCCGTCGGGACGACATATCCGCATCGGACGGTTGATGGTTCGAGTCCATCCGGGGGAGCACGACAGGCCGGCGCGCAAGCGCCGGCCTCACTGCTTTCTAGGCGATCCTGCCCGCGGCGGCCGCCGCTGCCGCGTCGGTCAGACCGTTGTAGGGATAGGTCGCATGGGCCAGCGAACCCAGCAGCGAAGCCGGCGAGCCATCGCAGATGTTGTCGCCCGGTGCACACAGGTCCAGTGACTTACCCGAGTACGACGGTGCGATGTTGGCCGGCGGCGCACCGTATTGGGACAACAGCGACGCGCTCGGTTTACCGAACAGCACCAGTCCGGCGACCCGGCTCTGCACGTCGGCCGGCAGGTCTGCGGTGGCGTAGGCGGCGACCGCTGCACCCTGGGAGTATCCGCCGACGATGAGTTTGGTGTTCGGGCAGTTCGCGGCCGTCGACCGCACTCGTGCGGCGGCGTCACCGACACCGTCGAACATGGTGGCCGGGAACACCGCCCGGTTCTCGAAATCGCCGCTGGCGGGGTAGTTCACCGGGTAGACGCCGATGGACTTACCGGGGGACTGCGCGCGCAGGGTGTCGACGAACGCCTGGCCGGTGGCACCGAGGCCGGGTGGCTCGTCGCTGCCGCGGGCGAAGACCACCTCGGCATCGGGGCATGGTTCGGCGGAGGCGCCAGGGGCGGAGCCGGTTGCCAGCATCGAAGCGGTCAGCGCGCCGACAACGACCAACCGGCGTAAATGGCGTATTCCCATGGCCTGGATGCTACGCGGAGTGTTCGCTGAGCACATCCGGGCGACGGGACTGGCCGGCGCCGGAGGATCGGGGAGAGCGATGTTCACTCCGTAAGCTCACTGCCATGCGGCTCACCCGGATCGCCTCGGCCCTCACGGCCCTCACATTCGCCCTGGCTTCATGTGGGTGGAGCCCACCCAACTCGGCGCCGCAGTCCACCTCGGACTGCCCGGCCGCGGACACCCCGACCGCCGAGACAGTCAAGACCGCCGTGCAGAAGGTCGGTGAACGCTGGTCGGAGGTATCGCGGGGTAACACCGGTGACTGCCGCCTGCACTGGGTGGTGATCGGCACCGGGGACACCGCCCAGGATGCCGCCGTGCAGGTGCTGTTCTTCGACCGCGATGCGCCGCTGGGCCCGCCGACCCCGCGGCCCCGCCCGTACACCACCGTGGTCCCGTTGGGGGAGAAGATCGCCACGGTGCAGTACCAGTGGCTGCAGGGTCAGGACAAGCCGTGCTGCCCGACCGGGATCGCTCAGGTGCGCTTCCAGATCGGCGAGGACGGCGCGCTCCAGGCGTTGGATCCGATCCCGACCCCTACTCCTTAGTGCCGACTTTCGACTCGTAGAGCTCGATGAGCGCGTCCTCGACATGCTGCAGCGGCTCGGCCGATTTGGTGGCCTGGCACACGACGATGGCGCCCTCGACCGCGGACACCGTGACGCTGGCCAGCCGCGCGGCGTCCTCGGCGCTGACATCGGCGGCCTCGAGGTGGCGTGCCAGTCGGCGTTGCCAGTCGATGAAGACCGCGCCGGCGTTGTCGGCAGCTTTGTCGGCCTCCGAGCGGCCCAGCGCGGCGGCCACGATCGGGCATCCGGACAGAAAGTCGCTGTGGGTGAGGGTGTCTCGCCACGCGGCGACGAAGGCCCGCACCGCGGGAACCGGGCCGAGGGTGGCGGCCAGGTGATCGATGGCATCGCCGGTGTAGCGGCCCGCGGCCAGGGTGGCATCGGCGACGAGTTCGGCCTTGCCGCCGGGGAAATTCAGATACAGCGACCGGCGTGCGGTGCCGCTGAGCTCCAGTAACAGCGACAGGCCGGTACCGGCGACGCCGTTGCGCCGGATCAGATCGATGGCACTGGTGACGAGCCGATCGCGTGCCTGCATGGGAACCTCTCTTGCGGTGTACTGATCAGTCTACTAACGTCTGCCCGGTCCGGTAGACCATTTGGTCTACTGCATGACCAGGGGGCGGTAATGCAGCACAGCGACAGTCGGCGCTTCGGCGCGTTCAGCAGGTTCTGCGCCCGGCACGCCTGGGTGGTCATCGGGTTCTGGGTGGTGCTCGTCGGCGCACTCAACATCGCCATCCCGCAGCTCGAACAGACCGTGGCGGAACGGTCGGCGCCGTTCATGCCCGCCGATATCCCGGCCGCGCAGACACTGCGGCAGATGTCGCAGGCGTTCGGGGTGCCCGAATCCTCGGCCATCGGCAGCGTGCTCATGGTCAACGAGCAGGGCATCGGACCCGCGGAGGAGAAGCTCTACGGTGAACTCGTCGAGGCGCTGCGTGCCGACACCGGCAATGTGGCCTACGCATTGGACGTATTCGGCAACGAGCGGTTGCGCGACATCGCGCTGAGCCCGGACGGCAAGGCCATCAACGTGCTGGTGGCCGGCGTCGGCGATGTCGGCTCCACCGAGGCGCACAAGAACACGATTGCGATACGCGACACCATTCACTCGCTGCCGACCCCGCCGGGCGTGCAGCTCTACTACACCGGCCCGTCGCCGACACTGGCGGATCTGTTCAGCTCCATGGACTTCTCGCTGTTGATCATCACCGCGGTGTCGGTGGTGCTGATCATGCTGGTGCTGCTGACGGTCCACCGATCGGTGGTCACCGCGCTCATTCCGCTGCTCACCATCGGGATCGCGATGGGGGCCGCCCGCCCGGTGGTGTCACTGCTGGGGGCATCCGGCACGCTGACGGTCTCGAACTTCACCATCGCCCTGATGACCGCGATGCTGCTCGGCGCGGCCACCGACTACGCGATCTTCATCCTCGCCGGCTATCACGAGGGGCGCCGAAAGAAGTTGTCCGTCAACGATTCATTGGCCTACGCCGGTGGCCGGGTATCGGGCATCCTGATCGCCTCGATGCTCACCATCGCGGCCGCCGCGACCGCGATGGGCTTCACCGAACTCGGCATGTTCAAGGCAGCGGGCCCGCCCATCGCGATCGCCATCGTGATCGCGCTGGCGGTGTCGATGACGCTGCCCTATGCCTTGCTGTCCGTGCTCGGCAGGCGCGGGTTGGCCGAACCGCGCCGACTCGACGAAAGGCGTTGGCGTCGCATCGGATCCACGGTGCTGCGCCGGTCGGGCGCGCTCGCGGCGGCCTCGCTGGTGCTGCTGATCGCCGCGGCCACGGTGCTGCTCACCTTCCGGGTCAACTTCGACGAGAACGCCATGCAACTCGACGCCACCGAGAGTTCCGCCGGCTATCAGAAGGCCTATCAGCATTGGGGCGTCAACGAAGTCGCACCCGAGTACCTCATCGTCACTGCCGACCATGACATGCGGAACACCAACGATCTCGCCGCGCTGGACCAGATCGCCGAACGGATCACCAAGCTCCCCGAAGTCGCGTACGTGCGCGCGTTGACCCGCCCGGACGGACACCAGCTCAAGCAGACCACCGTCGGCTATCAGGCCGGTGTGGTCGCCGATCGTCTCGGTTCGGCCCGTGACCGCGTTGACGCCGCGCACCCCGATCTGCAGCGCCTGGCGTCGGGCACCTCCGCGCTGCGTGACGGTGCCGCCACCGCGGACGCCCAACTTCCCCAATTGGTCTCCGGCATAAAAGAAGTCACCGCGCTGGCGCATGAGGTGCTGGGCAGCTACGAGTCCGCGAACACCGCGCTGGCCACCGCGACCGGAGCGCCCGCCGACCTGGACGCGGTGCTGGCCGACCTGAACTCCTCGGTGAATCTGCTCGACGTGGCGCTGCAGGTGCTCACCCAGAACACCCAGGTGCTCGATGCGGGCCGCACCATGAGCGCGGCGCTGGGACCGGCGCTGGCCGTGGAGGCGCGACCGGACTGCCTGGCCGACCCGATCTGCGCGCGGGCCCGCGCCGGCATCGCCGATCTGGATGCGATATCCGGCGGGGCGGTCGGCCGGGCACTGCGCCAGGTACAGCTGGCCACGGCGATGCCGCAGGAGACCATCGACAGGGTGCGCGCGGCCGAACCCGCGATCAGGAACACGGTGGCGGGCCTGCAGAAGCTGGTGGCCACCGCGCCGGGGGACTCACCGGCGCAGAGCCGGGCCCGGCTCGACGAACTGGTGCGCGGCGCGGACCGGCTGTCCGACGGTGTCTCGGAGCTGTCGGCCGGCCTGGATCAGGTCAAGGGCGGCGTCGATCAGGTGGTCGGTCTCACCGGAGCGCTCAGCGACGGGCTCTCGGAGGCCACCGACTATCTGTCCACGCTGAGCGCGCACACCTCCGACGGGCCGGGTGCGGGCTTCTACCTTCCGCCCCAGGGGCTCACCGACGCCGGCTTCCGTGCCGCCGAGCAGTTGCTGTTCGCGCCCGACGGCAAGACCGCCCGGCTGCTGGTGATCTGGCAGGTCAACCCGTACAGCGCCGAGGCGCTGGATGCGACCCGGCACCTGCCGGTGGCGGCCGGGGAGGCCGCCACCGGGACCTCGCTGGCCGGTGCGCACTTCGCCAGCACCGGCCTGGCCTCGCTGTCGGCCGATATGCGCGATCAGGTGTGGCGGGACTTCGCCGTCTACGCCGCCGTCGCCATCGTCGGTGTCCTGCTGGTGCTGATCGTGCTGCTGCGCAGCATCGCCGCACCGGTGTTCATGGTCGCGGTGGTGACGCTGTCCTTCGCCGCGGCGGCCGGAGTCAGCGTGCTCGTCTGGCAGCACCTGATCGGCATCGATATCGACTGGTCGGTCTTCCCGGTGTCGTTCATGGCACTGATCGCCGTCGGCGCCGACTACAGCATGCTGTTCGCCGCCCGTATCAGAGACGAATCCGCCGACGGGATGCGGCGCGGCATCCTGCGCAGCTTCGCCAGCACC
Organism: Mycobacterium sp. ITM-2016-00316; assembly: GCF_002968335.2. Classification (NCBI taxonomy): domain Bacteria; kingdom Bacillati; phylum Actinomycetota; class Actinomycetes; order Mycobacteriales; family Mycobacteriaceae; genus Mycobacterium; species Mycobacterium sp. ITM-2016-00316. Next base: position 3,772,871 of record NZ_CP134398.1, on the reverse strand, counting down.
GGCAGCGTGATCACCACGGCGGGCGTGGTTTTCGCGCTGACGATGTTCGCACTGATGAGCGGACGGGTGATCAACCTGTTGCAGATCGGCTTCACCGTCGGCGTCGGACTGCTCATCGACATCACGCTGGTGCGCACCATCCTGGTGCCGGCCGCCATGTCGCTGATCGGTGACCGGATCTGGTGGCCGGGCAAGGCCCGGCGCGGCTGATGCGCTACTTCGGCTCGATGGTGCCGGCGCTGACGGCGTCCTGCTCCTCGTGCTCGTCGGCGTCCGGGATGTGCTCGGGATGCAGCATCTCGGCGTAGCGCAGCTGCTCGGGGATCCCGAACCCGTCGACGAGCAGTTCGGCGTGCGGGCGCAGCTTGCGGCACCGGTCGTTGATGGCGCGGGTGACGGCCTTGGAGCGTTCGACCGACAGGAAGCGGTGCTCGACGAACCAGGCCTTGTCGTCTTCGATCACCGACAGCGCGTACAGATCACACACCAGGCCGAGGATCTCGCGGGCGTCCTCATCCGGGCAGGCGTCGATGCCGGCGACGAAGGCCTCCAGGATGATTCGGTCGATGTGCGCCTGCGCGGTGTGCAACACGTGGTCCTGCACCGCGTTGAACGCCTCGAACGGTGACATCTCCTTGGCCTTGCTCTGCAGTCGGCGGGCCACCGAGGCGAGCATGTACTCCTCGCGGTCCTCGAACATCTTCACCTGGGTACCGCGGTTGAACAGCGAGCCCTCTTCCTCGTTGTCCTCGCGGGTGTCCACGATGGTCTGCATGATCGTCTGCGCGGCGGTGCGCTTGAGCACCCGCTCGCCGGCGAAGTTGGCGGCAAAGCGCACCCATTCCACCGGGCTCATGCCCTTGATGTCATCGGCGTAGGCCGTCAGCAGTTCCTTGGCCACCAGCTGGGTCAGCACGTGGTTGTCACCCTCGAAGGTGGTGAACACGTCGGTGTCCGCCTTGAGCGCGATCAGCCGGTTCTCCGCCAGATAGCCTGCGCCACCGCAGGCTTCGCGCGCCTCCTGGATCGCCGCTGTCGCATGCCAGGTGTTGGCGGCCTTCAGGCCCGCGGCGCGCGATTCCAGCTCGCGCTGCTCCTCGGCGTCCGGGCTGTCCGAGGTCTGTAGCTCGTGGGTTTTGGCCACCAGTTCGTTCTGGGCGAACTGCAGCGCGTAGGACTTGGCGATCAGTGGGAACAGCCGGCGCTGATGCACCAGGTAGTCCATGATCAGCACTTCCTGATCGGCGCCGGGAGCATCGAACTGCCTGCGCTCCAACGCATATCGGGTGGCGATGTCAAGCGCCACCCGGGCTGCGGCGCCGGCGCTGCCGCCGACGGTGACGCGTCCGCGGATGAGCGTGCCGAGCATGGTGAAAAAGCGCCTGCCGACATTCTCGATCGGTGAGGAGTAGGTGCCGTCCTCGGCGACATCGGCGTACTTGTTGAGCAGGTTCTCCCGCGGGATGCGCACGTGGTCGAACTGGATGCGGCCGTTGTCGACGCCGGGCAGTCCACCCTTGTAGTGACAGTCCGAGGTGGTGACGCCAGGTAGGTCGTTGCCGGCGTCGTCGCGGATGGGCACGACAAAGCAATGCACGCCGTGCCCCTCCCCGTCGGCGGTGATGAGCTGAGCGAACACCGCTGCCACTCTTGCGGTCTGGGCGGCGCCGCCGATGTAGTCCTTGCGCGACGACGGGGTGGGGGAGTCGATGATGAACTCCTGTGCCGCCGGGTCGTAGGTGGCCGTGGTCTCCAGGGACTGGACGTCGCTGCCGTGACCGGTCTCGGTCATCGCGAAGCAGCCCAGCAGTTCCAGGTTGATGATCTTCTTGACGTAGGCGTTGTGGTGCCGCTCGGTGCCAAGATTCTCGATGGCACCGCCGAACAGGCCCCACTGCACACCGGCCTTGACCATCAGCGACAGATCGCTCATCGCGAGCATCTCGATCTGGGTGACGGCGGCGCCGACGTCACCGTTGCCGCCGTGCTCCTTCTTGAAGCCGTCCTCGGCCGCGCCGCGGGAGGCCATGATCTTCATCTGCTCGCCGACCTTGGTGCGGGCGATGACGGTGTTGGGCGTGTAGTGCGGCCGGAACACCTCACCGGACAATTCGGCACGTACCTCGTTCTTGACATCGCGCCAGCGGCCGTCGAGCGCGTTGCGGAGATGATCTGCGGTAGTGGTCATAGTTGACGGTAACTTGCCCCCGCATCGACAAAGGCAAACCTGAGTACAACGACGAAAAATCGTCGGCGTTGAATTTGCGACATGACCGAACGGTCCGAACCCGAATCACCCACCGGCCTGCCTCACGTGGCCGATCATCAGCACGCCGACGTCACCGGCGGGTGGCTGCGCGCGGCCACCTTCGGCGCGATGGACGGCCTCGTGAGCAACACCGCACTGATCGCGGGTGTGGCGGCCGCGGCTAATGCGCATGCCGTGGTGCTGGCCGGGATCGCCGGTCTGCTGGCCGGGGCCTTCTCGATGGCGCTGGGCGAGTTCACCTCGGTGACAACGGCCAATGAGCAGATCGACTCCGAGGTGAAGGTGGAACGCCGCTCGTTCCGCAATCACCCCGATGCTGAGCAAGCGGAGTTGACGGCGATGCTCGTCGATATGGGCATGACGCCGGCGACGGCGGCCACGGCGACCGCCGAGATTCACCGCGACGAGACGCGGGCGCTGAACTTCCACCTGGTGCAGGAACTCGGGGTGGACCCCCGCGAGAAGCCCTCACCCTGGGTGGCCGCGGGATCGTCGTTCGTGATGTTCACCCTCGGCGCGATCGTGCCGCTCATCCCGTATCTGCTCGGCTTCGCATCGCTGTGGGCCGGGCTGGCCTGCGGCGGTCTGGGCCTGCTGATCACCGGCGGCCTGGCGGCCAAGTTCACCCGCAAGCCGCCGTGGTGGTCGGCGTTGCGTCTGCTGTCGCTCGGTGGCGTCGCGATCGCCGTCACCTACCTCGTGGGATCCGTTGTCGGAGTTGCGGTTACCTGAGAGGTCCACCTCGAATTGCGCGAGTGGTCGTGAACCGGCGAGATTTACGACCATTCGCGTATTAGCGTTCATGCTGGGCGTCATCGAGCAGCCCGCGCAGCACCCGGATCGCGTCGACGAGCGCGGCGCGCTCGGCTTTGTCGAGATGTTCCAGATAGGGGTTGATCGCGGCACTGCGATCGGCGCGCACCCGGCTGAGGATCTGGCGGCCCTCTTCGGTGATGCCGATGAGGACGGCCCGGGCGTCGTCGGGGTCCTCGGCACGCTGCACCAGGCCGGCGTCCTCGAGACGGCGCACCTGGGTGGTCATCGTCGGTTGCGAGCAGTGATCGAGGGCGGCCAGATCGGAGATGCGGGTCTGTCCCTGGTCTTCGATGGTCGAGAGCAGTCGGGCTTGGGCGAAGGGCAGCGGAAGCTCGATGCGCTGATTGGCCAGCCGGTTGATCCGCGCGACGACGGCCAGCAGGTCGGCGCCGAGAGCCGCGGTGTTGTCCGGGCGAGTCACCTGCCCAAGGTTACATAGGGACGCTATGCATGGGCAAAACGGGGTGACGTGGGAGCCGTCACAGTCCGGACGACCGAAGCACTCCGGCGAACTGGCAGAATCGGGTGATGCCTCCCGGTTCGCCAACGTTGCGCCGGGCCGGGTCATTGCAGCCGAACGAACTTGCCCAGGCCGCCGTGATGGCGGCTCTGTGCGCGGCCATCGCGATCATCGCCGTCGTCGTCCCGTTCGCGGCCGCGCTGTCCCTGCTGGGCACCGTCCCGATGGGCTTGCTCGCCTACCGGTACCGGCTGCGCGTCGTGCTGGCCGCGACCATCGCCGCCGCGCTCATCGCCTTCCTGATCGGCGGCTTCGGCGGCCTGATGACCGTCATCAACTGCGCCTATATCGGCGGGCTCACCGGCATCGTCAAACGCCGTGGCCGCGGCCTGCCGGTCGTGGTGCTGGTATCCGTGGTGGCCGGCGCCATATTCGGTATCGCGGCCGTGGTCGCGCTGCTCATCGCCTCCCGGCTGCGTGAGCTCGTGTTCACTGCCATGACCGCCAACGTCGACGGCTCGGTCGCGATCTGGAGCTACATCCCCGAGCTTCGCCCCGCCGCCGAGAAGTTCCGGGAACTGTTCGGGCTGGCCCTGGAGCACTGGCCGATCCTCATCTTCTGCTACGGACTGTTCGCCATCATGGGCGTCAGCCTGGTCGGCTGGTGGGCACTGTCGCGGGTACTGGCCCGGCTGCTCGGGGTGCCCGATGTGCACAAGCTGGAGACCGTCATCACCGACGGACCGGTCGTGCCGGTCCCGATGGCCCTGCGTGATGTGGTGTTCCGCTATCCCGGAACCACCCGCGACGCGCTCGGCCCGCTGTCGATGGACGTACACCCCGGCGAACACCTCGCCGTCACCGGCGCCAACGGATCCGGCAAGACCACGCTGATGCTGATCCTCGCCGGACGCGAACCCACCGAGGGCACCGTGGCGCGTCCCGGCGGGGTCGGGCTCGGCGCCCCGGGCGGCACCGCGGTGATCATGCAGCACCCCGAGAGCCAGGTGCTGGGCACCCGGGTTGCCGACGATGTGGTGTGGGGGCTGCCCCCAGGTACCCACGTCGACGTGCCCGAGCTGCTCTCCGAGGTGGGCTTGGAGGGGCTGGGCGAACGCGACACCGGCAGTTTGTCCGGCGGCGAGCTGCAACGTCTGGCGGTGGCCGCCGCGCTGGCACGCAAGCCCGCGCTGCTGATCGCCGACGAGGTCACCAGCATGGTCGACCAGCAGGGCCGCGACGGCCTGATGTCGGTGCTGGGTGGGCTGACCCGCAAGCGCGACATGTCGCTGGTGCACATCACGCACTACAACGAGGAAGCCGAGGCCGCCGACCGGGTGGTCAACCTGGCCGGCGGATCGGAGATGGTGCAGTCCGCCGAGGTGCCCACCCCCAGCGGTGAGACTCGCTCGGAGGTGCCGGTGCTGGAGCTCACCGGCGTCAGCCACCGCTACGCCGACGGAACCCCCTGGGCCAAAACCGCTCTGCGCGATATCAACCTGGTCGTGCACGAGGGTGACGGTGTGTTGATCCACGGACTCAACGGCTCCGGTAAGTCGACGCTGGCGTGGATCCTCGCCGGGCTGACCCTGCCCACCACCGGAACCTGTCTGCTCGACGGCAAGCCGGTCTCTGATCAGGTCGGCGCGGTCGCACTGTCCTTCCAGGCCGCCCGGCTGCAGTTGATGCGCAGCCACGTGCACCGCGAGATCGCCTCTGCCGCCGGTTTCCCCGCCCGCGACCGGGCCCGGGTGGTCGCCGCGCTGGCCACCGTCGGGCTGGAACCCGCACTGGCGGACCGTCGTATCGACCAACTCTCCGGGGGCCAGATGCGCCGCGTCGTGCTGGCCGGGCTGCTGGCCCGCTCACCGCGAGCCATCGTGCTCGACGAACCGTTGGCCGGGCTCGACGCCGCCAGCGCCCGCGGACTGCTGCGGCTGCTGGAGGAACTGCGCCGGGGCGGGCTGACGGTCGTGGTGATATCCCACGATTTCGCCGGGCTGGAAGAACTGTGCCCGCGCACCCTGCACCTCCATGAGGGCGCGCTGGTGCCCGTCGCGTCGGGAGCCGCCTCATGAGCGCGCAACGCCGCCCGGTCGTGCTGCTGCGACCGGTGCCCGGCGACTCCGTCATCCACCGGCTCTGGGCCGGAACGAAACTCGTCACCGTGCTCGCCCTGGCGGTGCTGTTGATGTTCTACCCAGGGTGGCTGCCCATCGCGCTGGTCACGCTGCTGGTGGCGGCCGCAGTGGTGCTGGCGCGGATCCCGCGGGGCGCGCTGCCCTCGATTCCGGGCTGGCTGTGGTTGATCGTGCTGCTCGGTGGGGTCACCGCGGCCTTCGCCGGCGGCACCCCGATCGTCGACCTCGCCGGACTCGAGCTCGAACTCGGCGGGCTGCTGAAGTTCCTGCGCGTCACCGCGGTGTCGATCGTGCTGCTGGGCCTGGGCGCGCTGGTGTCCTGGACCACCAACGTCGCCGAAATCGCGCCTGCGGTATCGACGTTGTGCCGGCCGCTGCGCTGGCTGAAACTGCCCGTCGATGACTGGGCCGCCACCCTGGCGCTGGCGCTACGGGCGTTCCCGATGCTGATGGACGAGTTCAGCGTGCTGTACGCGGCGCGGCGGCTGCGCCCGCGGCTCCGGGCGCAGACCCGTCGTGAACGACGCAAGCAGTGGATCTCCGAGGTGATCGACCTGCTGGCCGCCGCGGTCACGGTGGCGCTGCGGCGCGCCGACGAGATGGGCGATGCCATCACCGCACGCGGCGGGGCCGGTCAGATCGCGGCCGCCCCGGCGCGCCCCAGCGCCGCCGATTACGTGGTGCTCGCGCTGGTGGCGGTGGTCTGCGGCGCCGCCGGGTATCTCGAAGCGGCGTCCTTCCTCAGCACCAGCTGACACACCCGGACCGGTCCTGCCTGCCGGTTGTCGGGACCCGACAATCGGCGCTCGGCGGATTGGCCGATTCCGCAGCGCCGTCGCGCTGCGGCCCTCCCATGATGGTGTGACTACCAGCCAAGGAGCGGAGGGATCACATGGTCGGCGTCGATCGCGTCGGCGAGGGGCCGCGCAGTGTCATCGTGGTGGGAGCCGGGATCGTCGGGTTGTCCACGGCGTGGTTCCTGCAGGAGCGCGGTGTCGCGGTCACCGTGGTGGACCGCGAGGGGGTGGCGGCCGGTTCGTCCTGGGGTAACGCCGGGTGGGTCTCACCGGCACTGACCCTTCCGCTCAACCAGCCCGGCGTCCTCGGCTACGGGTTGCGTTCCCTGTTCAATTCCTCGGCCCCACTGCATATTCCACTGCGCGCCGACTTCGGGCTGGCCCGGTTCCTGGCCAGCTTCGCGCGCCACTGCAACCATGCCTCCGCCGAGCGGGTGGTGCGCGCCAACCAACCGCTCAACGCCGAATGTGTGGAGGCCTTCGACGTTCTCGTCGCCAACGGGGTGGACGCACCGGTCACCGACTCGCCGATTGTCGCGCTGTTCGAGAACGACGCCGCGGCCGACGAACTGGGTGCCGAGATCGGGATGCTCGAGCGTGCCGGACTGCCGGTGCAGACCCGCCGACTCAGCGGGGCGGCGCTACGTGACGCGGTGCCGCTGGCGGCGCCGGACGCCACCGTGGCGCTGGCCGTCGAAGGGCAGCGCTACGTCGACCCCGGCCGGTTCGTGACCGCACTGGGGCGGGCGGTGATCGAACGCGGTGCCACGCTGCGTACCGAACGCGTCGTCGATGTGAGCACCAACGGCCGGGTGGTCGTGCGCACCGCCGGTGGTCAGGACCTCACCGCCGACGCCGTCGTCCTGGCCACCGGCGCATGGCTACCCCACCTCGCCGAGCACTGGATCCGGGTGCCGATCCGGGCCGGCCGGGGGTACTCGTTCACCGTCCCGCTGGACCGCGCGATGCCCGGCCCGATCTATCTGCCGACCGTGCGGGTGGCCTGCACGCCCTACCGTGGCGCGATGCGGGTGGCGGGCACCATGGAATTTCGCGGCCCCGATGAGCCCGTGGTCCCGGCCCGGGTGCGCGCGATCGTCGACTCGGCGGCCCGCCTGCTCGACGGTGTGCGCTGGGAGGGACGCAGCGATGTCTGGGTCGGCCCGCGCCCGGTCAGCGCGGACGGACTGCCGGTGGTCGGGCAGGTCAGCGCCGGGCTCTATGTGGCCGGCGGGCACGGCATGTGGGGCCTGGCGCACGGACCGGTCACCGGCCGGCTGCTGACCGAACAGATCACCACCGGTAAGCAACCCGAAGCCCTGCGTGCCTTCGACCCGTTGCGCTAGCACTTTCCACCCGTCGTCAGGGGCGGCGCGGCGACCACCCGCCCCTGACGACAATCTCCTGCCATTACGGTGGGTTCCGTGACACGTCGAACCGTCGACCCCGACTTCCTCGCGCTGCCCCGCCGGGCGCTGGCCGATGCCGCGTTGTCGGCGGCCCGCGCGGCCGGGGCCAGCTACGCCGATCTGCGGATCCACCGCCTCACCACCGAAGTCGTGCAGCTACGCGACGGCGAGCTGGAGAGTTCCACCCTGGACCGCGAGATCGGGCTGGCGGTGCGCGTGATCGTCGACGGCACCTGGGGCTTCGCCTCGCACGCCGAACTGGATCCGGCCGTCGCCGCCGACACCGCGCGCCGCGCCGTGCGGGTCGCGACCACGCTGGCCCCGCTGAACGGCGAACGCATCGAGCTGGCCGCCGAGCCGGTCTATGACGACCTGAGCTGGGTGTCGGACTACCGCATCGATCCCTTCACGGTGCCCGGACCGGACAAGATCGCCGTGCTCGCCGACTATTCGGAACGACTACTGGCCGCCGACGGTGTGGACCACGTGTCGGCCAGCCTGCAGGCGGTCAAGGAGCAGACCTACTACGCCGACACCTTCGGCACCTCCACGACTCAGCAGCGGGTGCGGGTGCAGCCGTCGCTGGAGGCTGTCAGCGTGGACCCGTCGGCCGGATCGTTCGAGACGATGCGCACGCTGGCACCGCCGACGGCGCGCGGCTGGGAGGCCGTCGCCGATGACAGCGTCTGGAACTGGAGCGCCGAGCTGGCCGAGTTGCCGGCGTTGCTGGCCGAGAAGGTGAAGGCGCCCACCGTCACCGCCGGCGCATGCGACCTGGTCATCGACCCGTCCAACCTGTGGCTCACCATCCACGAATCCATCGGGCACGCCACCGAATACGACCGGGCCATCGGCTACGAAGCCGCCTACGCCGGCACCTCGTTCGCCACCCCGGACAAGCTGAACAGCATGCAGTACGGCTCACCGGTGATGAACGTGACCGCCGACCGGACCGTCGAACACGGCTTGGCCACCATCGGTTTCGACGACGAGGGGGTGCGCGCGCAGAGTTGGGACCTGGTGCGCGACGGACTGTTCGTCGGCTACCAGCTGGACCGGGTGTTCGCGCCGCGGCTGGGGGAGTCACGGTCCAACGGATGTTCCTACGCGGACTCCGCCCACCACGTGCCGATCCAGCGGATGGCGAATGTCTCGCTGCAGCCGGGCGCCGCGGACCTCAGCACCGACGACCTGATCTCCCGGGTGTCCGAGGGCATCTACATCGTCGGCGACAAATCCTGGTCAATCGACATGCAGCGGTACAACTTCCAGTTCACCGGGCAGCGGTTCTTTCGTATCCGGGACGGCAAGCTGGATGGACAGCTGCGCGATGTCGCCTACCAGGCCACCACCACCGACTTCTGGGGATCGATGGAAGCCGTCGGGGGGCCGTCCACGTGGCGGCTCGGCGGAGCCTTCAACTGCGGTAAGGCCCAACCCGGCCAGGTCGCGCCGGTCAGCCACGGCTGCCCGTCGGCACTGTTCCGAGGAGTGAATGTGCTGAACACCCAAGCCGAATCGGGCCGCTCATGATCGCCGCACAGCAGCTTGTCGACCAGGTGCTCGCCGAGGCCGCGCGCCTCGGCGGTGCCGACGAGACCACCGTCATCGTCACCGACCGCGCCGACGCGTCGCTGCGCTGGGCCGGCAATTCGATGACCACCAACGGCGAATCCCGGGGCCGCAGCACCACGGTCATCTCGGTGGTGCGCCGCGGTGAGCAGGCGCACGTCGGGTCGGTGAGCTCCACCGAGGTCGATCAGGCCGCCCTCGCGGCGCTGGTCGCGGCGTCCCAGGCCGCCGCGACGTCGGCGCCGGCGGCCAGCGACAATGCCCCCGCGCTGCCCGGCGGGCCGGCCCCCGAGGACTGGGACACACCCGTGCCGAGCACCGGGGCCGACGTATTCGCCGATGTGGCAACCAGTCTGGTGCGCGGCTTCCGCGGCGAGGACCGGCTCTACGGGTACGCCCGGCACATCCTGGAGACCACGTTCGTGGCCACCTCGGGCGGGCTGCGCCGGCGTTTCACCCAGCCGACCGGCTCGGTGGAGATCAACGCCAAACGTGGCGGTGCCAGCGCGTGGGCCGGCGTCGGCACACCCGATTTCGTCAACGTGCCCACCGACGGTCTGCTCGACGAGTTGTCGACCCGGCTGGGCTGGGCGGCGCGCACGGTCGAGCTGCCCGCCGGTCGATACGAGACGCTGATGCCGCCGTCGACCGTCGCCGACATGCTCATCTACCTGGGCTGGAGCATGGATGGCCGCGGTGCGCAGGAGGGTCGCACCGCGCTGTCGGCACCCGGCGGCACCCGGGTGGGGGAGAAGCTCACCGATCTGGGCCTGACGCTGTATTCGGATCCGGCCGCGCCGGGGCAGGAGTGCACGCCGTTCGTGGTGGCGTCGCGTTCCTCGGAGCAGTCCTCGATCTTCGACAACGGCATGGACATCGGCCGGGTCGACTGGCTGCGCGATGGCACCATCAACGCGCTGGCCTACCCGCGGGCCGCGGCCGCGGAATTCGGTGCGCCGGTGACGGTTCCGGCCGACAACCTGCTGATGACGGGCGGGACCAGATCGCTGGCGGACATGATCGCCGGCACCGAACGCGGGCTGCTGCTGACCACGCTCTGGTACATCCGCACGGTGGACCCGGCGGTGTTGCTGCTGACCGGGCTGACCCGCGACGGGGTCTACCTGATCGAGGACGGGGCGGTGACCGCTGCGGTCAACAACTTCCGGTTCAACGAGAGCCCGCTGGATCTGCTGCGCCGCGCCACCGAGGCCGGCATCAGCGAGCCGACCCTGCCGCGGGAATGGGGCGACTGGGCGACCCGGGCGACCATGCCGTCCTTGCGGATTCCCGACTTTCACATGTCCTCGGTCAGTCAGGCGCAGTAGGCGCCTCTCCGAGGCCGCTAGGTCAGGTGGGGGTAGGCCTCTTCGCGGCGCTGGAATTTGAGGATCTCGGGATTGATGATCGTGCCGTCCCGAATCTCGATGGCGCGCGAAATCGTCGCGCTGGCATCCCACGCGGCAGGTCCGTTGAGGACCGTTTCGATATGCGGAAGCAGCGCCTCGCTGATTTCCCACGTGGCCGAGTTCCACAGGTAGGACGGGCTGTGATCCACCGCGTAATAGTGGATGCCATTGGCCTTCTCGATGACCGGGTCGGTGAACGAGGTGGGGCGCGCCCAGCTGAAACCCATTCCGGCATCACAGGACACGTCGATGAGCAGGCTGTCCGGTGTGAATGCCGCGAGATCGTCCTCGGTGACGAAGATCAGGGGAGCGTTGGGATCCTGGAGCACACAGTTGACGACGATGTCGTTCTCGGCCAGCAGGCGTGCCACCGGTACGGCGCCGTCGTCCGGTGTGTCGGCCAGTATCTGCTCGGGGTTGTCGTCATCGGGCCGCATCTGGATGATCTGAGTCGACGGGATCGGTGACCCGACCGCGGCCACGTCGCGGTTGGTGAGCACCCGGACGTCGTCGACACCGTGTGCGTTCAGGGCGGTGACCGCGCCGCGGGCCGTCGCGCCGAAGCCCAGGACAGCGGCCCGCAGTCGGCGACCGTAACTGCCGGTCACGCCGGCGAGCTGCATGGCGTGCAGCACGGAGCAGTAGCCCGCGAGTTCGTTGTTCTTGTGGAAGACGTGCAAGCCGAAGCCCCCGTCCGCCTGCCAGTGGTTCATCGCCTCAAACGCGATCAGCGTCTGCCGCCGGTCGATGGCGACCTGGGTCTGGGTGAAATCCTGCACGCAGTGCGGCCACCCCCAGACGACCTGCCCCACTCTCAGCGCCGCGAGGTCCTCGGCCTGCACCTTGGGCAACACGATGACGTCACACTCGGCGATCAGCTCCGCCCGGGACCTCATTCCGCCGACGAGTTCCGCCAGCCCCTCGTCGGTGGCGCCGAAGTCCTCGCCGTAGCCGTGCTCCAGGAAGATCCGCTGCCGAAGTTCGGGTTCGATCCTGCTGAAGTGCGCCGGGTGAATCGGCAGCCGCTGCTCGTTCGGTTTCCGCGAGCGGGCCATGACGCCGAGTGAAAGTAGTTCCGCCTCAGTGGTTGTCATGCGCAGCCAGCCGAACGCGATGGGACGGAGCGTCGGGTCATAGTTTTTCGATCAGATTTATCAGACATAGCGAGCCCTTTACTATGAGGCCTGAGCGGCCCCTATGCCCGCAACATTACCTCGCCCACCACATCGCACTTTCACACCTGAAGTTTCGAGGTTTCCGCCGACTCAGGTGCGTTGTGGGGGAGGATCAAGGCCGTGCTGGACCTACTGACCGATCTGGTGGCGCTCTCCCCGGACGGGCTCACCCGCGAAAACATGCTGATGCGCACGGTGTGCGCCCAGGCGGTGGGGCTGGCGCCGCTGCCGTTTGAGGCGGTGACGGCATCCCCGGAGGCGGATCCGGTGCTGGCCGAGTTCGCCGAGCAGTTCAGCGTCGACGTCGCCGGGGTGTCTGCCGAGCAGCGGGCCGCTCTGATGGCCGCGTACGGGGCCGAGGTGCTCGGGGTGGCGGCGCTGATGTACGTCGCCGATTTCGTGCCCCGGGTGCGCGCCGGGCTGAGCGCGCTGGGCCTGACGTTTCCGGACCCGGACGGCTGGGATCACGCCACCCATCCGGCGGATGCGCTGTTGAACCGCTTCACCTCCGCGGTCGGCGCGATGCGCGGGCTGGACCCGTTGACCACCGAGATCATCCGGCTGCGCGGGGCCACCCAGCACAACTGCAGGCTCTGTAAGTCGCTGCGCGAGACGACCGCCCTGGATGCGGGCGGCACCGAGTCGCTGTATGACGACATCGGGGCCTATGGAGAGTCCGAGCAGCTGACGCCGGCGCACAAGGCGGCGCTGCGCTATGTCGATGCGCTGATCTGGACACCGTCATCGGTCGACGAGGCGGCCGCCGTTGTGCTCGAACACTTCTCGGCCGAGCAGGCCCTGGAGATCACGCTGGATGTGATGCGCAACGGCACCAACAAGATCGCGGTCGCGCTCGGTGGCGATACGCCACGGGTGGCCGACGGGGTGGAGCACTACCTGCTGGGTGTCGACGGGCAGCCCGTGTTCAGCTGACGGCACACCCGGGATCGCCACGTGAGACGATCATCCGATGCGGATCGGCCTGCACGCACTGGGCATCGGCAACGGGGCCAATCGTCTGATTCTTGACGCCGTCGCGGTCGCCGCTGAGCGCTGCGGTTTCGCCACCCTGTGGTCGGGTGAACACGTCGTGATGGTGGACAGTTCGCAGTCCCGCTACCCGTATTCCGACGACGGGCAGATCGCCGTGCCGTCGACCGCCGACTGGATCGACCCGCTGATCGGTTTGAGCTTCGCCGCCGCGGCGACCTCGACGATCGGTATCGCGACCGGCGTGTTGTTGCTGCCCGAACACAATCCGGTGGTGATGGCCAAGCAGGCGGCGACCCTGGACACGCTGTCCGGGGGGCGCTTCACCCTCGGGGTCGGTGTCGGCTGGTCTCGTGAGGAGTTCGACGCGCTGGGTGTCCCGTTCGAACGGCGTACTGCGCGCACGGCGGAGTATGCCGCGGCGATGCGGATGCTGTGGCGCGAGGACGTGGCTTCGTTCGACGGCGATTTCGTCCGTTTCGATTCGATCCGGGTCAATCCGAAACCCGTCGCAGGAAGCATCCCGATCGTGCTGGGCGGCAACAGTGATGCTGCCCTGGGCCGGGTGGCCGCGTGGGGTGATGGCTGGTACGGCTTCAACCTGGCCGACGTGCCGACGGTGGCCGAGCGCATCGCGTTTCTGCGCCGCAGGTGTGCGGAGAGCGGTCGCGATCCACGTGAACTGCGGCTGGCCGTGGCCCTTCGTGAACCGCGCATCGCAGATGTCGGTCCGCTGGCCGATCTCGGCGTGGACGAGTTGGTGCTGGTCGAGGGTCCGCCTGCCGACCCTCATACAGTGCACGACTGGGTGTCGGCGCTGGCCGACCGCTGGTCCATCAGCCCGACAGGAACTCTCTCCCTCGGGTGACCGGTCGTCCCATCGCGCCGGCGTCTGCGGGCTCGCTGCGGCGGAACAGATAGTCGTTGGTCTGCGGCTCGGTCTTTTTCTCTAGGCGCTCGACATGGTCGGTCAAACGCCAGATCTCTTACACCTTCGACGATTTGAAGAGCTCGACGGTGCGCAGGATCTTGACGACGGTCCACGCCGCGGGCGCGTCTGTGCACACGATTTTCGCAGCACTTGACTTCAGCTGGTGGCGGTCTTCTTCTTGATCACCAGCATCGGCAGCACCAACGTGGCCACCGCGGTGACCAGCCAGACGAGCACGGTGGCGGCGACCCAGGAACCGATGCCGCGGATGCTGATACCGCTGGAGAACAGCGAGGCCAGGATCAGTGCGGCCAGAGTGGAGACCAGGCCGATCCCGCCGAGGAAGGCCGAGGCGTAGCGGCTGGCCATCTTGAGGAAGAACGGCGACAGGATGCCCTGCGCGACGGTGAAAATGACCACCGCGGTGAGGAATCCGAGCGGGCGCAGTGTCACGCCGGGCACGATCAGCGAGGCGACCAGCAGCCCGATGGCCGAGGACCCCAGGAACACGGCGATGCGCAGCAGGAATCTGATCACCCGGTGAGCGTAACCGGGGTGCGGGCCGGTCGGGGGCGCTGTGCGAACATAGGTGCCGCTATACGCGTCGGGGCGGTAGCTCAGTTGGTCAGAGCCGGGGACTCATAATCCCTTGGTCGCGGGTTCGAGCCCCGCCCGCCCCACTTCAGAGGGTGTTTCTCAAGATCAACTCTTGGGAACTCATCGTTTATTCACCGTTCATGACCGTCTTCGCAGCTCGTAATGCCTGCCGCCACGCCTCGCGTACGGCGGCGAGCGCTTCGGCTGCCGTCACGGTCAGGCGGGTCTGTCCGGCCAGCTGCGCCTGCCACTCGGCGTCCGTCGGGGTTCGGTCGAACATGCGCAGCGTCGGCGCCTTGTTGGTTGGTCCGTACCGCCGAAACAGCGCCGCAGCGTCTGCGTCAATAGCGCCGACTCGGCTAAGTGCCCAAAGGTCCCAGAGATCGCGGGCTGCGTGCCGGTCCGTCCATGTCGCCGTCTTCGACGCCGCGAACGCGGGGAGAGTTGGCACAAGCAGTTCAGCAGCGGGTGCTTCCGCATAGCGCTGTAATAGATCGCGGCGTTCCGTCGGCCACACGACCCGGTCGCGTGCGGATAGCAATTGGAGGCGCACTGGGCGTCGGTCCGAAGGGCGCAGTAGCACCGGCAGGGTATCTGCTGTAACGCTTAGGGCGGGTTCGACGGTCAGCTTGCCGTGGGTGCGCGCGACGGCGCGGGGGAGTGTGGCGTCGAGCTCGTTGGCCACCGCTTTGCGGCTGCCGATGGCGATGAGGTCGATGTCCTCACTCAGCCGTCCGTCGGGAAGGTGGGTACGGGCCAGGGCGGTGCCGCCTATGAAGTGGAGGCGGTCACCGAACTCACGGCTGAGGAACGCGAGGATGTGGGAAATAAGGTGGTCGCGCTCGACTTGTTCGGTGGACACACCGAACTGCGTTGCGACCGAGTCGCGTTCGTCAGGGTCGATGATCAACTTCCGCCCAGTCTTCTGCCCGGCGCAGGGATGCCAGGCGGCGTTGTTCGGTGGCGAGGCGCTGGAGGCGTTTCTTGTCGCTGCGTGAGTACAGGGCGGCGACAGTGTCAGGAACGTCGGATTCGTTATCGCCGAGGGTTGGGCGGTGGGCGAGGTCGAGGACTGTCTGTTCAGGCGTGGTCACTAATGCCGGCCCCAGTTCGGTAGGGATGCGTTCGGCGTCGAGACTGCGGGTGTCGCGCTGTACGAACCGCACGACCGCGGGACGATCGGTCAGTGCGATGGGATGGTGTCGGCGTGGCACTGCCACGACTGCGGTTGCCACGGCGCGCGGAAGGACTCCGTGCAGACGTGCGGCACTGAGTCCCATGACGACGATGTCGTCATGGCCGTAGATCGTTGTGGCGATTCCCGCGGCGGCGGCCTCCAGGTCGGGGATCCACCGACGTCCCACCATGTCCTGGGGAACGACAACGTAGTAGCCGTCGGCGAGGCGGTGGAGCAGACCATGATCGGCCAGTCGGACCAGCTGGGTCCTGGGATGGGCATACACAGCGCCGGCATCGCGGGGCCGGATCGTCCGCAGCGGAGCCTGTGCCAGGGCGGCAGGAATCGGCGTGCTGCGGGTTGGCGCCACGTTCACTCCTCAAGTACGCATTTCGTACTCTTAAAGAGTACGAAATGCGTACTCACATGCGCAACCTCGATTTGTGCTGGTCTGACTCAACGCGGCTATGGAGAGCGTCTTCAGTTTTCTGCAAGCGTGGGCGTTGAGGTATTGAGGAAGTTGCTCCTGCACTCCCTCCTGGACCCTGTTTCCGCAAAGTTCCCAACAACTCAGCGCTGGGCGGGAGCCGTGTTATAGGTTGCGATTCATCCGCCCTCACCTGGTAGGTGACCATGCTAGGACCCGTCCGTGCGGCAGCCGCCCTCTTCTGCGCCGCCGCGCTGGTATCGGGTGTGGGGGCGCACACCGCCCCTGTGCAGACCGCCGCGCGCGAGGTGGGGCTCACAGCCAACACCTACGGAATCCAGCCGCTGCTCCTGGGCCGCGGCGACGCGGTCACGCCCGTGCTTTCGGGACGCCCGTGCGGACAGGGGCAGTGCACCGTCATCGAGCATCCCGCCGACCTGAGCGCGGGCTCTATTCCCACCGGTATCGCCAACCTGCATCAGACCCTGATCGAGGATCAGAGCACGGGCATCACCGTCTTCGGTCTCAGCCAGGGCGGGCAGGTCATCACCGGATGGCTGGACATCCACGGTGCCACGGCCGCTCGTCAGGGCGACGTCACCTTTGTGACGGTGGGAAGCCCAGAATCCCCAGGCGGGTTCCGTGACTTTTTCGGGTTCACCGACCCGTCCACCCCTGAGGACAGCGGGTATGCGGTCATCACCATCGTCCAGCAATACGACGGCTGGGGGAACTGGCCCACCAGACTAGGGCTGCTCTCCGCCCTCAACGCAACGATGGGCATGTTCACCATCCACAACGAGTACGACGAGGTGGACGACGCTCCCTACACCGAGGAGGGGATTCTCGAAGCCCTCGCCGCCGACCCAAACGGCGAGGTGAACCGCATTTGGAAGTCCGGCGGCACCTACTACGTGGTGAACCACACCGACCTGATTCCGCTCGCCGTCCCGCTGACGTGGATCGGTCTCAACGGCGTCGCGCGATGGGTCGACGACATCTTGCGTCCGATCATCGACGCGGACTACCGCCTTCCCGCCCACGGCAGCGGGATCACCGTTCCCGCTCCCACTGCCGAACCGGAAGCGCGTACCCAACGGGTCTCCCTGTCCACCGAAGACACCGCTGAGACGGTCGTCGAGTCCCTGCGGGCTGCGTTGCCATCGGGTGAGGTGGACACCGCATCGCCGATGGCCAGTACCGAACCTGTGAAGGTGGCCACCGCGTCGCCGATGGTCAGTACCGAATCCGTGAAGGTGGCCACCGCGTCTCCGACCGACATCGCCAGCGCATCGTTGGAGACACCTACCGAGAAGCGCGACGCCAAGAAGGCCGAGCGTGCCGCCGCGGAGGCGGAGAAGCAAGCGGAACGCGAAGCCAAGAAGGCCGAACGTGCGGCCGCGGAGGCGGAGAAGCAAGCGGAACGCGACGCCAAGAAGGCCGAACGTGCCGCCGCGAGGGCGGAGAAGGAAGCGGAACTCGACGCCAAGAAGGCGGACGCTCCGGCAGCCGATCCAGGTGACGCCGCCGAGTAATCTGTACGTATGTAGAGACGGTGTCGGTAAAGGGTCTGTTGCACGATCCGGTGAGAGATCCCCCTATTCACTTATGAATTCTCTTGTCAGCATGTATTTCTGTGTGAAGACGGAATTGGTTTCAATCGTGAAATGTGCAGCGGCTGTGGACACTCGGACTAGAGACATGCGTCGAGCGACTCCAGATCTGCTTGATCTTTCCGCACCTGACGCTGGCACCTTTCGTGCGCCGCCCGGATTCGATCTTCGGGCTTGACGATCCCACGCCCGAGCAGCCGGCACTGGCGCAGTACGGTCGTAGCAGTACTGGCAACACCATCAGCCCCGAACCTGATCTGAGGAGGTCAAAAGTCCATGACACGAACACGATTCGGCTCACGTGCAACAGACGCACCCAACCGGTGCGCGGAGGTCGCACAATGAGGAGCCTCGGCGAGATCCGTACCGCCACCGAACGGTCCTTTCAGGCCACGGAGACCATCTGCGCCGGACTCGACGACGCCGACTGGCAGGCGCAGTCGCTCTGCCCGGACTGGAATGTCCGAGCCGTCGTCAGCCATGTCACCAGCATTGAAGCGGTGCTGTCTGACTGGCTACCCGAGGACGCCGCGGCGCTTCCGCCGCTGGAGAAGATGACGGAGTGCGAACGCGACACCGCCGGTCTGGACAACGCGGCCTTCCTCGAAAAGGTCTGCGCCATCTACGATCACCGCCGGCGCAATCTCGCCTCCTTGACCGAGGTGGATCTGCAACGACCTTCCTGGACGCCGGTCGGCCCGAAAACCTACGGGCGATTCCTGGAGATCCGGGTCTTCGACTTCTGGGTCCATGAACGCGATATCGCGACCCCGCTGGGCATCGAGACCGACGACACCGGCGTCGACGCCGAGATCGCACTCGGCGAGGTGGAGGGTTCGCTGGGCTACATCGTCGGCAAGAAGATCGGACTGCCCGACGGCAAGAGCATCGCCTTCCACCTCACCGGGCCGATCGTTCGCGATCTCAACATCGCCGTCGACGGCAAGGCCACCATGGTCGACCACCTGCCGCATCCGGACGTCGAGATCATGGCCGAATCAACCACATTCATCCAGCTCGCCTGCGGACGCATCGATCCTCAACAGGCGATCGACTCCGGTGCGATCAGGTGGAACGGCGACGCGGAACTCGGCGAGCGGGCCGCCCGCAACCTCAGGTTCACGATGTGACGAACCCACCCGCATCCGTCGATTTCCACTTCGACATCATGTGCCCCTACGCATATCAGACCTCGCTGTGGATCCGCGAGGTGCGCGCGCAGACCGGCCTCACCGTGAATTGGCGCTTCTTCAGCCTCGAAGAGATCAACCGTCAGGAAGGCAAAAAGCACCCGTGGGAACGGGACTGGTCCTACGGCTGGTCGATGATGCGCATCGGCGCCCTGCTGCGCCGCAACTCGATGGAAGACCTGGACGCCTGGTACAGCCGAGCCGGAAAGGCCCTGCACGTCGACGGGCACAAGCCACATGAAAAGGCGGTCGCCGAACACCTCCTTGCGGAACTCGGCTTCGACTCCGGGCTCGTCGAGGCGGCGATCGCCGACCCCACCACCAACGACGAGGTGCTGGCCGAACACCGGCGGGTGGTCGATGCCGACGGTTACGGCGTACCGACGATGTTCTTCCCCGACGGGCAGTGCCTCTTCGGGCCGGTGCTCCTCGATCCGCCGACCGGGCAGGCCGCCGTCCGACTCTGGGATGCCGTCCTGGCCTGGACCGAGTTCCCACACCTCTACGAGCTTCAGCGGCCCAAGACCGGCGCCGACGAGCGGCTGATCGCCGAGACCTTCCGCCCCTATCTGGAGGCTCGTGACTGGGTCTCGATCAACCGCGGCGAGGTGATCAGCTTCGGTGGCCCCGGGGCTCCCGATCAGCCCGCCCAGACGTCCTCGACGTAGTGGTCGGACGCGACCAGGCCCTCCAGCCAGTCGCGGGCCGCGTCCTCGTCGGCGCCGGTACGCGCCCGGTAGATGTCCCGGAACGCCGTGCGCACCGCCGGGGCCATCCGGCCGCCGTCCCCGCAGATGAACACATGGGTGTCCTTGGCCGGATTCCCGATGAGCTCCCAGACAAGGTCGGCGTCGGCGGCGATCCGGTCCTGCACGTAGCGCACACCGTTCTGCGGCGCCCGGGAGAACGCGGGTCGCATCACGACGATGCCCTGGCGCTCAGCGTCCTCGAATTCTTCCCGGAAGATGTAGTCGACGTCGGGGTCGCGCACCCCGAAGAAGCACAGTGCCGGTGCGAACGGTGCCCCGGCTTGTTTGGCCGCCAGCCGATCACCGAGGAACCCGCAGAACGGCGCCACACCGGTGCCCGCGCTGACCAGGATCACGTTCTTCTCCGGTTCCGCGCCCGCGCGGAACGCCTGGCGGGCCGGGTCCACCCTGGCGCGGATGTGCGCCCCGGGGGCGATGTCCGCCAGATGGTTGGACGCGACTCCCTTGAACAGTCCCTTGCCCGACCGCGCCGTGGTGTCCAGCACGCTGACGATCAGCGCCACCTCCTTCGGTGAGAGCCGGGACGACGAGGCGATCGAATAGTGGCGCGGGGTCATGGGTTCGAGCAGCTCGAGGAGTTCGGCGCCGGTCAGTGCGCAGGCCGGGAATTCTTGCAGACACTCCAACGGGCTGAGCGCGCACTGCTCCTCGGACGCGGCGAGTTCTTCGAGGCGCTGCTTCTCGGGGACACAAGGGTTGGTGGCGGCAAGCCGGCGAAGCTGACTCTGGGTCGCGGGTTTGCGGAGCTCGACGAAGTGGGTGAGGAGTTCGCGGACGCTGACCTCGCGGTCGAGTGCGATGAGCCGCCGTGATGTGCGGCGTGGGTTGATCGACAGCCGCAGGTTCGCATCGATGCCCAGCAGTTCGAGCACCATGTCCACCACGTCGGGGGGATTGTCCGCGAGCACGGTGAGGTGATCGCCGGTGTGATAGTCCACGTCATCCGGAAGGGTCACGCGGACATAGCGTTTGGCCTGACCCAGCGAGTTGTCGGCGCTCACCAGTTCATCGTTGAGCACCACGATCATCGGCTCCACCGCAAACCTGGTGTCGATGGCCGCGGTGACCGGGCCGGTGATGAGCTTCAGATCGTAGAGCGGTTCGTTGTTGTCGGTCAGCGGTGCCGCGTCGGGGTCGCCGAACTGTTCGGACAGTGCTGCCCAGAACGCGGTGGTGAATTCCTCCAGTGCTCCGGTGAGGTCACCCGAGGTATCGGCGGCGGCGCGCGGGACCAGGGGTTGGGCCCCAAGTTCGTTCAGCCGCTGGTCGATTCGGATCGGCACGGCCTGGTAGGTGTCCGCCCAGTTGTGATCACCGACGCCGAGCACGGCGAAGCGCGGGCTGCCGCCGAGAATAGTGTCCTCGCTGAACAGCCAGTCCACGAAACCGCGGGCATCATCGGTCGGCTGCCCGTTGTAGGACGACGCGACGATCAGAACGGCATCGGCGTCGGGTAGCCCGCCGGCGGCGTCGTCGAGGGGCGCCACGGTTGTGGCACAACCGATATCGGCGGCCTCCTCGGCGAGTTGCTTTGCCAGCGCCCGGCAGGTGCCGAGGTTGGATCCGTGCAGGATCGCCAGCGTGGTGCCCGCTCTGACGGGCATCGAGGTTCCCACCACGGCCGGCGTCGACGGTTCCGCCACCGCGACGTGGCGGTCCGCGGGGGAGCGGCGGATGAGGTCGAGCTGGAACCCGACGGGCCGCCGGCTCAGACCTTCCCACTGCAGCACATAATGCTGCGAGTCCACCAGGCGGTAGCGGTGGACGAGGCGGGCGATCAACATGGCCGCCTCATGCAGCGCGAACTGCCGTCCGATACAGGATCGCTCACCGGTGCCGAACGGCTTGAACAACGAGGTCGAGCGGCCCTCGGCGGCGGCAGGGTCGAACCGGGACGGGTCGAACAGTTCGACGTTGTCGCCCCACTGGGGCTGGCGGTGCAGCGCTCCGGTGAGGATGGTCACGGCTTCGCCGGCCTTGATCGGATACTTGCCTCCGATGATGGTGTCCGCCAACGCCATCCGGTCGAAGTTCAGCACCGGAGGGGACAGCCTCAGGGTCTCGCTGATCACCTGACGCAGATAGGAGAGCTTGCCGATATCGTCGTAGGTCGGCAGGTAGTCGTCGTCGGATCCGAAGACCGCGTCCACTTCGCTCTGCACGCGCGCCAGCACCGCCGGGTGGCGCACCAGGTTGTAGACCGTGTTGGGCATGAGCTCGGAGGTCGTGAGCTGACCGGCGATCAAAAACGTCATGATCTGGTTGCGGATATTTGCGGTGTCGAGCAGCGGTTGACCGTCGCCGCTGCCGCCGAGCATGACGTAGAGCAGATCGTCACCCGTGCCGGCCGCGCGGTGCCCGGCGATCAACTCGTCGAAGTAGCTGTGCAGGGTGGCGCGGTCGGCCGCCAACGCGGTTGTCTCGCCGTTGGTTACGGACTCGACGAGCGCGGAGGTGAAGCACGCGGGAATGGGGGCCAATCCGTCATGGTCGAACGAGTCGAACCGTGCCCCGAACCCCGCCAGCCCCACGGTATCCATCGCCAACTTCTGCAGGTCGTCGGAGACGTTCACCGGCGTATGTCCGGCGGCCGCATCCCACCGATCGACCAGTTGCACGTTGATCTCGAAGCATCGCGTCGTGGTAGTTCCGCAGCCCCGCATAGCTGAAGCCCGGCAGGAGCACGTCGTGCGCCTTCTGCCAGTTCGGTTCGCCGTAGTACGCGGTGAACAGGCCATCCCCGGCCAGTGGGCGCACCCGGGCAAGCGTCGGGGTCATGTTCTTGGCGAATCTGCTTTCATCGCAGAGGTCGTCGACGAGTTCCATCGAGCACGCATAAAGCTTGCGGATGCCGTTCCAGTCCGCATAGAAGATCGGGCCGTGCCGCTCCGCCAGGATGTCGATGGGCAGGGCATAGGGCCGCCCGGCCAGGTCCGCCGCCGTGGGCAGCGGCTGCCCTTCGATAGACGGCACGTTGTCCAATGCCGGCGGCAGCGACGGCGAGAAGTCGGGCATCCACGCAGCGTATGCGCTTGTCGGGGTGTCTCTCAGCCGATCGCCCGCAATTTACGACTTCGACATTTAATCGTTGGGTGCAGGGTGACCGAGTGATGTCAGGCGGGCGGGGCCTTGGCCGTCAGCTTCTGAATGGTCGCGATCTCGCTGGGGCGATAGGCGCTACCGTCCGGCTGGATCAGATCGTGGAACCACGTCTTGGGGGCCTCCTTGTAGGGCTTGTCCCAGGAGTCCCACGGGAGGTAGGTCTGCGTGCGGCCTGCGATGAGTCCCCAGTTGTAGACGCCGACACCCCGCTTCTTCGCGATGGGGAGGATGCCCTCGACGGTGCTGCCCTCCTCGCGGGCCAGGTACTCAGTGCACATCATGGGACGGCCCAGTGGGGCGAGTTCGTCTATGCGAGCGTCGAATTCGTCTGGGTTGCCATAGCTGTGGAACGTGATGACGTCGGAGTTGTCCAGCTGAATCGAGGCGATGGCGCTGCGGCGGCCGGAGGCCCAGTTGCCCTGCCACACCCCGCTGGTCAGCGGTTGGACGGGATCAACCGACCGTGCCCACTCGAAGACCTGCGGCAGCAGTTTGGCGACCACCTGCTGCTTGTCGGCGCGTTCGACTTTGCGGTACTGCTTGGCGGGGTTGTCGGGTTCGTTCCAGAGGTCCCAGCCCAGGATGCGATTGTCATTGCGGAACGCACCGATGACCCCGGCGACGTAGTCGCGCAGCACGGGAAGGTAGGCGGGGTCGTCGATCAGGTCGGCGCCGGGTCCCTGCACCCAACCCGAGTTGTGCACCCCCGGAGTCGGCGCGCGTTGCGGACCGACTTTCGGATGCGGATCCCAGCAGGAGTCGAAGAGCACGAACAGCGGCTTGATGCCTCGGTTGGAGGCGATGTTGACGAACTGCTGCATGCGGCGTAGGAATCCGGCACGGTCCTGGGCCCACAGCTGATCGTGCAGGAACACCCGCATGGTGTTCATCCCGACCCGTCGAGCCAGCTGGAATTCACCGTCGATGCGCCGCGGGTCGTAGGTACCGGCCTGCCACATCTCGATCTGATTGCTTGCCGTCACGGGAACGTAGTTGGCGCCGACCAGCCAGCCTTGGGCCTCATACCAACTGTTCGCACGGGCCGCCGGCCAGCGGTTCGCCGCCGCGGAGGCGGTGGGCAGGTGGGTCAGCGCTGAGCCCGCTGCCAGGAAAAGGGGGAGCTTGAGGGCCGTCCGACGGTGCACCTACAGAATCTACGGTGCGGCGAACGTCGACTTCGACCCCGCGAACTGCTTCGCAATCACTCGGAGGTCAAACCGTGATGATCAGTCCGTCTTCCCGAGGCCTTTCGCCATGAATTCCCCGATCGACACCACTGCACGCCGGCGTGACATCAGCCGGGTCTGGGCGAGCAGGAACAGCCGGTTGGGCAGGCTCGGCACCAACATGTGCTTGCGGCCTACCGCCGCGAGCACCCGTCGCACCACCGCATGCGGTTCGGAGATCAGCCACTGGGGGTATCTGTCGAAGAGGTCGCCCTGGGTGTTCATCAGCCCACCCACCATCACCAGCACGTCGACCCCGCTGCCGAGCAGTTCGAACCAGAGCGCCTCGCCGAGGCCGATCTGGAACGCCTTGTTCGCGCCGTAGGCACCGGTGAAAGGACTTGAGGTGAGGCCGACGCCGGACGCGACGATGATGATCGAACCCGTTCCCCGAGAGCGCATCTGATTTCCGAAGCGGTGCACGAGGTCGGTGTAGCCACGGGAATTGATATCGATCATGCGGCGGTGCACATCGAGCGACATGTCCAAGATTCTCGGAGTATCCGCGGGCGTGAACATGTGGTTGCACACCAGCACATCGATATCGACGCCGGTCGCGGCACTCTCGATCAGCTCAATCGCGTTGGTATCGGCCATGTCACAGGGCACGGCCCGTACTTCGACGCCGAAATCACCACGCAGCTCGGCGGCGCGGGCGGTCAGCTCCTCGTCGAGGACGTCGACGAGAATCAGGTTCACGCCTTCGGCGGCCAACTGCCGTGCGAACGCGTAGCCGAGGCCGACCTCGCGGGCCGCGCCGGTCACGACCGCCCAGCCGCCCCGGTAGTCGCGGATGCGCGACCGACGCAGTGGCTTCAAGCGCCGGCGGTGCGAAGCCGTGCGATCCATCGACATCCTCCTTGCGGTAGCCCTGCGAAGGTAGCCGAACTTGTCGGACCGTCTCGTTAGAATCGTGGTATGCCGCCGCCGACAACACCTTTCGCCGCACACACACCTCGGGTGTCGCGTTTGGAGGTGTTGTTCGAGGAGATGGCGGAGTTGACCGGGCAGCGTAATGCGATTGATGGCCGGTTGGTGGAGATCGTCGCCGAGATCGACGGCAGAGGCACAAATGACGGGAACTCGCTGTGGGGTGCGACCGGCTGCCGGTCGATCGAAGCGCTGGTCGCCTGGAAGGCCGGTATCTCTCCTCGCAACGCCGAAACTATGGTCGCCGTCGCGCATCGCATTGATGAACTCGAACGCTGCGTCGCAGGGTTGCAGGAGGGTCGGGTGTCCTTGGATCAGATCGGGGTGATCGCTGAAGGCGGTGGCCAGGGCTGCGATGAGCATTACGCGGAGTTGGTGAAGGTCGCCACCGTGAGCCAGTTGCGCACCGCGGTCAAGCAGGAACCCCGCCCCGAGCCCGAGTCCAAGCCCGAACCCAAGCGCAAGATCACCAAGATCGAGAACGACGATTCCACGACGTGGCGGATCACCCTTCCCAAGGTGGAGGCCGCGAAGTTCGAAGCCGGCCTGCAATCACATCGGGACGCTTTGGTGGCGGACTGGAAACGTGACCACGATGCGCAGGACAGCATCGAGCCCGAGGACGGCAGCGCCCGCGTCTGGGACCAGGAATCCACGGTTTCTGAGCAGGCCCCGCCGTTCCCCGACGCGGTCGATGCGTTCATGAGCCTGATCGAGGCCGGCTGGGACAGCGACGTGGCGCGGCGCCCGCACGGCCAGCACACCACCGTGGTCATGCACCTCGACCTCGAGAAACGGGTCGCGGCCCTGCATCTGGGCCCGGCCCTCACCGCAGACGACCGCCGATATCTGCTCTGCGATGCCACCTGTGAGGTGTGGTTCGAACGCCACGGCCGCCCCATCGGCGTCGGGCGGGCCACCCGCACCATCAACCGCCGGCTCCGCCGCGCCCTGGAGCACCGCGACCAGACCTGCGTGGTGCCCGGCTGCGGGGCCACCCGAGGTTTGCACGCCCATCACCTGGTGCACTGGGAGAACGGCGGGCCGACCGAACTGTGGAATCTGGTGCTGGTCTGCCCGTTCCACCACCGCCTGCACCACAAAGGCGGTATCACCCTCACCGGGCCCGCCGACAAGCTCAAGGTCACCGACAGCGACGGCGAGCCAATGACCGACAGCTCACTGGCCAGACCACCCACCACACCAGCACCGCAAGTGCCGCCCTGCCCCGGACCGAAAGGCGAACGCGCCCAATGGTGGTGGTACACACCATTCGAACCACCACCACCGACAACGAATTAGGCGACCTCGGTGCGGGCCGGAATGGTCCAGTTCTACTCGCAGCCAACCCCGTTGCCGTCATTGTCGAGCCCGTAGATGTCGTCTCCGATCACCGTCACGGGGCCGGCCACGTATTCCGGTCCGTTGCCACTGCCACCCTCGCAGTCGACATCGCTGGCCTCCGGGACACAGGCGCCGGAGTAATTGGAATCGCACGACGACTGCTGCTCGGCGGTCACAACCGGTGCGCTCAGAAGGCCGAACGCCACCAGTATTGACGCGAGAGCCAATTTATCCACAGCTGCAGAGCGTAGCGGCACCTGCGCTACGGCAGCCGCGGACCAGCCGAACGGGATCACTACAGTCACCCCCATGGGGACCGAGATGACTGAGCCCGGGCACGAGCAGGCCGGCTCCGGCGTCGAGCCACCGATCGCAGCCCATGTGCGGGAACGGTTCGATCTGCTGGAGCGGTTCGCGCCCGGTGAGGGGGCCCGGTGGGCCACCGAATTATGGTGCACCCCGCCGGCGGTGGAGATGAGTCTGCGGATGCCGCCCGGTGTCCCACCGAGTCAGCCGATCGAAGCGGCCTGGGACGGCAACCGGATCATCGGCGAATCGTGGGGCGAGGGTGACCCGGTGTACCTGGTGCACGGATGGGGAGGCTGCCAGGCCCACATGGGCGTTTTCGTCAAACCTCTCGTCGAGGCCGGCTACCGCGTCATCGCCTTCGACCTGCCCAGCCACAACGGGTCCGATCCGGGTGCGATGGCCCCTGGCCGCACCACCATCGTGGAGTGCGCCCGGGCCGTGCACGCCGTCGTCGACGAGTTCGGTCCCGCGCACGCCGTCATCGGTCACTCGCTCGGCGCCAAGGCGACCTCCCTCGCGGTGTCATGGGGGACCGCCGCGCAACGTCTGGTGTTCCTCGCCCCGATGGGCGACTTCTCCTGGTATATGGACGTTTTCACGCAACGCCACGGTTTCGGGCCGCGCATCCGGGAAGGGCTGCACCGCCGGCTGGACCAGAAGCTCAGGATGCCGCTGTTCGACACCGATATCTCCGCCGTGGCCGACCGCCCCGAGAACCCGCCGCTGCTGGTGATCCACGATCCCGACGATCCCGACAGCCCGTACCGGTTCAGCGAAGAGATCGTCGCCGCGTGGCCGAACGCGAAGCTGCACACCACCAAGGGGCTGGGGCGCCTGGCGCACTACCGCTTGTTGCGGCACCGCCCGGCCCTGGACGCGGCCCTGGCGTTCATCACGGACTAAGGCTGGGCGGGCTCCAGCGGCCGCGGCGGCGTGGCGGGCTGCGCGGGCCGTTGCCGGACAATCTGCGGCCACCAGAACCATTTGCCCATCAGCGCGGCGATGGCCGGGGTCATGAACGACCGGATCACCAGCGTGTCGAACAGCAGGCCGAGGCCGATGGTCGTGCCGATCTGGGCCACCACCGTCATCTCGCTGACCACCATCGCCATCATGGTGAACGCGAAGACCAGCCCGGCGGCCGTCACCACCGAACCCGTGCCACCCATCGCGCGGATGATGCCGGTATTGAGACCCGCGGCGATCTCCTCCTTCATGCGCGCGACGAGGAGCAGGTTGTAATCCGCGCCGACGGCGAGCAGCACGATCACCGCCATGGCCATCACCATGAAGTGCAGCTCCACACCCATGATGTGCTGCCAGACCAGGACGGACAGCCCGAACGATGCACCCAGTGACAACACCACCGTGCCGACGATGACGGCCGCGGCCACCAGCGCTCGGGTGATGAGCAGCATGATGATGAAGATCAGGCTCAGCGCCGCGATCCCGGCGATGACCAGGTCCCAGTTGTTGCCTTCCTGCATGTCCTTGAAGGCCGCCGCGGTTCCGGCGAGGTAGATCTTCGACCCCTCCAGCGGGGTGCCCTTCACGGCTTCCTTTGCCGCGGTCTTGATCTCGTCGATCAGCTTGATGCCGTCGGGGGTCAGCGGGTCATCTTGGTGGGAGATGATGAACCGCACCGATTTACCGTCGGGGGAGATGAAGCTGTCCATACCGCGCTTGAAGTCTTCGTTGTTGAAGGTCTCCGGCGGCAGGTAGAAGGTGTCGTCATTCTTGGCGTCGTTGAACGCTTCGCCCATGGCGTGCTGATTCTCCGACATCGCCATGCCCTGGTCCTGCATACCCTTCTGGGTCTGATACATCCGCAGCATCATGTCGCGGGAGGACTCCATCGTCGCGATCTGTGCCGGCATCGTTTCCAGCATCTGCGGCATCAGCGCGTCGAGCTGCTGCAGGTCCGGAATGACCGATTCGAACTGAGTGGTCAGCCGGTCGGTGCCGTCGAGGGCGTCGAACACCGAGCGCATCGACCAGCACAGCGGGATGTTGTAGCAGTGCGGCTCCCAGTAGAAATAGTTGCGGATCGGCCGGAAGAAGTCGTCGAAGTTCGAGATGTTGTCGCGCAGTTCCGCGACGTCGACGGCCATGTCCTCGGTCTTGCCGACCATGCTGTGCGTGGTAGCGCTCATCTCCCGCATGAGGGCCACCATGCGGTTCATCGTGTCGATGGTGGACTGCATGTCGTCGGCCTGCACCAGCATGTTGGCGAACATGTCTTCCTGGTACTTCTGGTTCATCTCCTGACTCGCGCCACTCATGCTCATCTGAGCGGGAATGGTGCTGAACTCCAGAGGCTCGCCCGACGGGCGGGTGATGGCCTGCACGTTGCCGACGCCGGGCACCTTGAAGACGGCCTTGGCGATCTTGTCGATCACCAGGAAGTCCGCCGAGTTGCGCAGATCGCGGTCGGTCTCGATGAGCAGCAGTTCGGGGTTCATCCGGGCCACGCCGAAGTGCCGTTCGGCGGCCGCGAACCCCTGCTGGGCGGGCAGATCCTGCGGCAGATAATTGCGGTCGTTGTAGTTGGTCTGGTAGCCGGGCAGCGCCAGCAGGCCGATCAGCGACAGCGCGATGGTGGCCAGCAGCACCGCTCCGGGCCAGCGCACCACGACCGCGGCCACCCGTCGCCAGCTCCGGATGCGCATGGCGCGCTTGGGTTCCAGGACCTTCCCGAACCGGCTGGCCACGGTCACCACGGCCGGGCCCAGGGTGAGCGCGGCCAACACCACCACCACCATGCCGAAGGCCATCGGGATACCCAGGGTCTGGAAGTACGGCAGCCGGGTGAAGTGCAGGCACAGCATGGCGCCGGCGATGGTCAGGCCCGATCCGAGCACCACATGGGCGGTGCCGTGAAACATGCTGAAGTAGGCCGATTCCCGGTCCTCGCCGACCGATCGTGCCTCCTGATATCGGCCGATCAGGAAGATCGCGTAGTCGGTGGCCGACGCCACGGCCAGCGTCACCAGCAATTGGGTGGCGAACGTGGAGAGCCCGATCAGCTCGTGATAGCCCAGGAAGGCGACGACTCCGCGCGCCGCGGTCAACCCCAGCACCACCATGACCAGCACCAGGATCGTGGTGATGATCGAGCGATACACCAGCAGCAGCATCGTGATGATGACGACGAAGATGGCGCCCTCGATGATCTTGACGCTGCGATCACCGGAGATCTGCTGATCGGCGGCCAGCGCCGACATGCCGGTCACATAGACCTTCACCCCCGGCGGGGGTGGTTCGGCCTCGATGATCTTCTTCGCGGCCTCCACGGATTCGTTGGCCAGCGACTCGCCCATGTTGCCGGCCAGATACACCTGGACGTAGGCCGACAAACCATCCGAGCTCTGCGCCCCGGACTCGGTCAGCGGGTCGCCCCAGAAGTCCTGAACGTGCTCGACGTGTGCGGGGTCGGCGAGCAACCGGTCGACCATGTCGTTGTACCAGTAGTGCGCATCGGCGCCGAGGCGCTCCTCGCCCTCCAGCACGACCATCACCGAACTGTCCGACTTGTACTCGTCGAACACCTCGCCGACCCGCTTGCTGGCGATCACCGACGGGGCGTACTCCGGGGTCATCGACACCGAGCGCATCTGGCCGACGGTTTCCAGCGGCGGAATCGTCAGGCTGAGCACGGCGACGATGCCGATCCAGCCGATGATGATCAGGACGGCGAACTTGCGGATGAATCCGGCGATGCCGCCGCGTCGCTGCTGCTGATGGGGGGTGACGACCGTGGCCGCTGAAGAGTCGGGCACGTCCGGTCGCTCTCCTGATCATGTTTAGAGGTACTTAATTTTTACCAGATCCGCGATGCCGATGGCAGGACAGCCTGTCCTCACCTGAGTATGTCAGTGCAGCGTCGCCAGCTCGGCGGGCGAATCCGAGGGCAACATCCCGTCGGTGACGGCGCGGACGTTGAGCAGGCTGAGAAAGATCGACCCGTTGTGGTTGTCCAGGAACGCGGTGTCCGCGGCATCACGTCCGGTGGCGATGCGCACCAGGCTGTCCCGCGGGGCCAGCAGCGTCGCGTCGACCACGCGCCACTGTCCGTCGACGAACGCCTCGGCGACGGCGTGGAAATCCATCGGGTACAACCCCGGTGCATAGACCGAGACCAACCGGGCCGGCACCTTGACCGCACGCAGCAGCGCGACCACCAGGTGTGCGTAGTCCCGGCAGACCCCGGCGCCGGCCAGCATGGTGTCGACCGCGCCGTCGATCGGATCGCTGGAACCCGGCACGTACAGCAGGCGCTGACCCACCCAGGAGGAGACGCGTTCCAGCAGGGTCGCCGAGTCGTTGAGCTGACCGAATTCGGTTCCGGCAAAACCGAAGAGCTTGTCGGACTCGGCGTAGCGGCTGGGTCGCAGATACATCGACTGGTCGTAGTCGGTGACCGGCGGCGGATCGGCATAGCCGACGATGGTGGCCGAATAGTCGACCCGCAGATGACCGACCCCGGCATCGAACTTGTGGATGCGGTTGCCGTGGGTACCGCTGATCTCCAGGGGTGTGATCGGCTGCCCGTTCAGCACGAAGCTCAGCGACTCGGTCACCTCGGCGCCGGGGTGTGGTGCCACCGCGATCTGAAACTCCAGTGTCGTCGGCGCATTGATCTCGACCTCGAGCTCGGCCCCGACATCCCGTTGCATGCCCCGATCATGCGTGAGTCGCCGCGAACATGCGAACTGGCGTGCCTTCGGTGCGCTACTCGGCCGAGTCGGTGCGGCTGGCGCGCCAGCCCCGATAGCCGCGGTGCGCGGCGAACGCACCGATCACCGCCGTCGCGCACCACACGGCGATGGCCACGTACACCAGCGGTGAGGACAGATCACCCACCGAGGCTCCCAGCGCGGTGTAGGCGAACGCCCGTGGCGCCGATCCGATGAGCGCTCCGATCATCATCTGCCACAACGGAACTCCGAACGCCCCGAAGGCATAGGAGGCCGCCGCATCCGAGATGCCGGGAACGAACTTCTGGCCGACCACCGCCCAGAGCCCGCCGCGGGCGATGAGCGCGTCGATACGGTCGGCGCGATCCGCACCCAGCAGGGCGCGGGTGCTCTCGCGACCGGCCCGGCGCCCGGCCAGGCCGGCGATCGTGGCGGTACCGACCGTCGCACCCAGGGTGACGAAGGTGCCCAGCACCGGCCCGAACAGCAGACCGCTGCCTGCGGCCAGCAGGGGCCCCGGCACGAACAGGCTGCCCAGCACCGCGGACACCACCACATAGACCAGCGGGGCGGCCGGCCCGGTGGAGGCCACCGCATCGCGGATATCGGTGAGGTCGAGAATGCGCGCGACGCCGATCAGGTACCACAGCCCCAGCAGAAACGCGGCCAGCAGGGCGAGCCGGACGATATGGGCTCGCCGGTCGGGCTTGACGACGTCGACGACCCTCACGCCCCGATCAGGGAGTCGACCCAGCCGCGCGCGAAGTACAGCAGGAAGCCCGCCGCGACGACCCACAGCAGCGGGCTGACCTCACGGCCCTTACCCGCTGCCGTCCGCACGATGGCCCAGGAGATGAAGCCGACACCGATACCGTTGGCGATCGAATAGCTCAGCGGCATCACCGCGACCGTCAGCACCACCGGCAGGGCGATGGAGAAATCGGCGAGGTCGATCTCACGCAGATGCGAGGCCATCATGGCGCCGACGATGACCAGCGCGGCGGCCGCCACCTCGGTGGGAACGATGGCGGCCAGCGGCGTGAGAAACATTGCGGCCAGGAACAATCCGCCGGTCACCAGGCTGGCCAGTCCGGTCCGCGCGCCCTCGCCGATACCGGCGCCGGACTCGATGAACACCGTGTTCGACGACGCCGAGGCCGCGCCGCCGACCACCGCGCCGGCACCCTCGACCACCAATGCCGACTGCAGCCGCGGGAAGTTGCCGTGCTCGTCGGCGACACCGGCCTGGCGGGACAGGCCGGTGAAGGTGCCCATCGCATCGAAGAAGTTGGTGAACACCAGGGTGAACACCAGCATCACCGCGGCCAGGATGCCGATGCGCCCGAAGCTGTCCAGGCTGAACTCGCCGACCAGCGACAGATCGGGCACCGCGAACGGGGATCCGCTCAGCGTCGGCACCGACAGCCCCCAGCCGCCGGGCTTCTCGGTGGCCGAGCCCAGATGCCAGATGGCCTCGATGACGACCGCCACGACGGTGCCGGCGATCAGTCCGATCAGGATGCCGCCGCGCACCTTACGGGCGACCAGGATGGCGGTGATCAGCAGCGTGAAGACGAACACCACGGTGGGGATGCTGGTGACCGACCCCTCGCCCTGGCCGCCGAGGCCGACCGGTGGGGACGGGCTGCCGGTGGAGGCGACGAACCCGGCGTCGACGAGGCCGATGAACAGGATGAACAAACCGATACCGGCCGTGATGGCCAGTTTCAGCGGCATCGGCACCGCGTCGAAGATCATCCGGCGCAGGCCGGTGACCGCCAGCAGCACGATGATCAGCCCGTTGATGACCACCAGGCCCATGGCCTCGGGCCAGGTGAGCGAACCCACCACCGAGGACGCCAGGAACGAGTTGATGCCGAGGCCGGCCGCGAAGGCGAACGGCAGCCGGGCGACGACCCCGAACACGATGGTCATCACGCCGGCGGCCAGCGACGTGACCGCCGAGACCTGGGTGAAGCCCAGCTGATTGCCTGCGACGTCCGGCGACCCGGACAGGATGATCGGGTTGAGCACGATGATGTAGGCCATCGCGATGAAGGTGACGACACCGCCACGCATCTCGGAGGAGATCGTCGATCCGCGTGCGGTGATTTCGAAGAAGCGGTCCAGCCGGTTCACGGTACGACCTTAAAGGTGCCCCGCGGGGTGCGCGCGCGATGGCACCGGGATCCGGGGGATCGAGAGCACTACGCGTGCTGAACGCCAGGGGCGAGATCGAGCTGAGGGTTGTGTTTTGGGGGTGATGGGCCTTGTTTCACGACCCTCAGCTCGATCTCGCACCTAGGACGCCGAGGGCATGTTCCCCTCAGCGACGGTTCGCTCGGCTGCCGGAGCCGACCCAGGCCAGGAAGTCGTCGGCCGAGATCACCGGCTTGCCCAGTTCGTGGGCCTTGCGGGCCTTGCCCGACTGGGTGCCGACCTCGGCGGTGACGAGTACCTCGCAGCGGGTCTTGGTCACCGTCTTCACCGGCGCCAGCCCGGCCGCCGCGGCGAGCCGCGACATCTCCTCCCGGGAGACCTCGCGGCCGGCGGCGTCCTGCGCGGTGCCGGTGAAACAGACGCGGGCGCCCGGCACCAGGACCGATTCGATCGAGGTGCCGGTCAGCGCCGATTCGACGGTGTCGTCCACGATCTCGACACCGAGCAGCTGTTGCGCGGCCCGCAGCCGCGCCACCGCATCCTCGGTGAGGCGGACCCTGGTGGCCGCCGCACGCAGCTGGCCGGCCACCGAATGCCGTGCCCCGGCGATCCACGGGGTGGCCGGCAGGTCCTCGACGGGACGCTGCACACCGAGCAGCGCGGGACCGATCTGCCTGCTGACGGCCAGCAGCGCCGAGAGCGCGGGCAGCGCCGTCAGCGTCGGCGTCGCCAGCGTGTGGCTGCGGGTG
Source organism: Mycobacterium sp. ITM-2016-00316 (assembly GCF_002968335.2). Classification (NCBI taxonomy): domain Bacteria; kingdom Bacillati; phylum Actinomycetota; class Actinomycetes; order Mycobacteriales; family Mycobacteriaceae; genus Mycobacterium; species Mycobacterium sp. ITM-2016-00316. The sequence continues at coordinate 3,738,611 of NZ_CP134398.1, read as the reverse complement.
ACCAGATGCCCGGACCACGATTCTGGGGGATCGCCGAACGGGGTCGCACCCGAGGGGCCGGCACCCGATGCGGTGAACGCGGCCAGCGTGGCCGTCGCCTGCTCCAGCGCGGAGCCCGACGATGCGACCGCGCGGCGCCCCAGTTCCACACCGAGCGGCATCGCCGTCACCTGGCCGAGGCGTTTGAGCTCGAAGTCGATCAGGCCCAGCGTCTCGTCGATGCCCGCGCCCACCGGTGTGCAGCCGGTCAGCATCGGGGCGATCACCCCCCATGCCTCGGCGAGGGTCGGTGCGAGCAGGATGTCGGACACGCCGATCCCGTACGCCGTGCGCGCGTCGGCCAGATCGCGTTGCGGGTTGACCAGGGTGCTCACCGCCGTGCCGTCCTCGAAGGCGACGGCGAGCTCCACCGGACGGGGCCGCGACATCCGGCCCTCGTCGCCGACGGTCGATATCGCGATGGCGCAGAACCGGTGCGCGCCGCCGTCCTCGCCCGTGCCCTGCAGGAACCGCGCGATCCGGCGGTCGGTCTTCAGATCCTTGGGGAGCACCGGACGTTTGAGCACCAGCCCGCTCATCGAGGTGCACCGGCTGAGCGCCACGTAGAGCTGGCCGTAGGAGAACATGCCGCCGGTCAGATCGACGACGAGGCGGTCCAGCGTCTGGCCCTGGCTCTTGTGGATGGTGATCGCCCAGGCGAGCTTGAACGGCAGTTGGGTGAAGGTGCCGCAGACCTCGTGGCGCAGCGAGCCGCCGTCCACGACCGGCTGGGTGGCCTCCCAGGTGTTGAGCCCCACCTCGGCGCGGCTGCCGTCGGTGAACTCGACAACGACGGCGGCCTCCGGGCCGGCGACCCGGGCGACCACCTTGCCCAGCGTCCCGTTGACCCAGCGATCGGACTGGTCGTTGGTGAGCATCATGATCTGGGCGCCGACCTTGAACCGCAGGATGTCGTCGGCGGGTGGGTCGAACAGGCTCAGATCACCGGTCTGGCGGGCGTGCTGCACGATCTCCTCGCCGGCGAGGCGCTCCAGCTGCTGCCGGTTGCGGGCGGTCACCAGCCGGTTCGTCGGCGCGAGCGTCAACCAGAACTCGTCATCGGGTGGCACGAAATCGGGATCGGTGCGCGCATTGAGCTGCTCCTGGGCGTGCCCGAGCAGCAGGCCCTCGCGGATCTCGTTGAGGATCGCGGTCATCCGGTCGTCGCCGAGCTGGCGGAACACCGTCGTCAACGCCACCATCGGGAACTCGTCGCGGTGGAACGTGTCGGCGGAGAAGAAGTACGGGGTGGCGTACCGGTCGGTGAAGAACGCGGCCTCGGCCTCGGTGACGACCGGGGGCAGTTGGTACAGGTCGCCGACCAGGACGATCTGCACGCCCCCGAACGCGCTGCCCGGGTCGGGGCCGAAACGGTGCAACGCGGCGGCGATCTTGTCGAACAGGTCGGCGCGGACCATCGACGCCTCGTCGATGATGAGAGTGTCCAGCGCCTTGAGCGTCCTGGCGAACCGGCCGGGGTAGTAGCGGCCGGTGCTGATGTCGGTGAGGCTGGTGGTGCTGGTGAAGCCGAACAGCCGGTGGATGGTGTACCCCTCGACATTGAGGGCCGCGATACCGGTGGGCGCGACGACGACGCAATTGCGATCCGTCTGGGACATGAACCGGCGGATCAGTGTCGACTTTCCGGTGCCGGCCTTGCCGGTGAGGAAGACGTGTCTGCCCTGCGCCAACAGGGCCATGGCGTCGCGGAACTCGTCGGTCAGTACGAACTCGCGGGCGGGCACGCGACGATGGTGTCAGATCGCCCTGAGCGAACACGCGGCGTTCTCCCGCTCCGGGTTGTAACGCCGTGGCGCTCACGGCGATGAACTATTCGAGACAGCTGCTGGGCCAGAGGGCCGGTGTCGGGGGAGATGACTGCGAATCGCAGTAGTGGCTGAGAATTGCCCTGCTCCGGAAATCGAGGAGTCGAAGCACGATGGGTGCAGCGCGTGAGGAATTCCTGAGGCGAAGCATGGTGGCCGGATTGGCCTCCACCGTGGTGATATCGCTGACCGCACTCACCGCCGGCGTGGCGCCGGCGGCCGCCGAACCCGAGATCGTGGCGACGACGACGGCGGAGGCTCCGCAGGAGTCCGGCGGATCGGGCGGCCAGGGACGCGGCAGCCAGGAGGAGTCGCCGTACGTCGAACCGGCCGTGACCGCTGAGGCGCCGGCGCAGACCCAGGCACCCGCGGCCACCCAGGCACCGGCCCAGACCGAGGCACCCGTCGTGACGCAGGCGCCGGTGCAGACCGTGGCGCCGGTCGAGACGCCGCGGGCGACCGTCGCCCCCGAGACCGTGGCCCCGCAGCCCGAGCCCGCACCGGCGCCGGCACCCAAGCCGCAGCCCGCGGTCGAGCAGCCGACGACCACCAGCACCAAGCGGCCCAGCACGCAGGTCACCACGTCCCCGTCGGCGCCGACCGCCGAACCAGAGGACACACCGTCATCGCGGCCGGCGCCGTCCAGCTCGGCTGCCCCGAGCCCGGCACCCTCGTCCGCGTCCGCCGGGCCCGCACCGTCCAGCGAGGCGCCGTCCAGGACGGACGTGCCCCGGACCGCGGACGAGGCACCGGAATCCAGCGCGACCCCCACCGAGACGTCCGCTGAAACCTCCGCCGAGACATCCGCTGAAACCTCTGCCGAGGAAGGGGTTTCCGAGACATCGGCGGTCGAGCAGCAGGCCGCGCGCGTCACCAAGACGCTCAAGCCCGAGGTTCTGGACGCCCCGGTCGCCGACGTCCAGCTCGCCGCCAGCGCCAAGCCGGTGGAGGTCAACCCGGAGCCGGCCAAGCTTGAGGAGCTCGCGCAGCTGTCGTCGTTGGTCGGCGTGTCGAATGAGCGGGACCGCCTCGACGAGGAGCGCCGTCAACTGCGGGAAGACCAGCGCGAGTTGCGGGACGACCAGCGCGAACTGCGCGCCGAGCAGCGCGACTGGGATAACCGGGTGCGCCAGTGGAGCCCGGATTGGGTGCAGTACGACGAGTTCTACCGGCCCATGATCGTCAACCCCTACCGGGATCCGGTGCGGATCGTCTACGAGTACGAGAACCGGCCGCGGGTCGTGACGATCCCGCCGTTGCAGCGGATGGTCATGTACGTGGCCGACCTTGCGGCCTACAGCTTCACCGCGGTGGTGCTCAACACCGTCAACACGGTGGTCAGCACCGCGGTGGGCGTGGCGGTGGGCAGCTTCTTCGGCGGCGGCTTCATCCCGAACATCGCGAACATCGGGAACTTTGCGCCGCCGCCCCCGCCGCCGCTGTTCCGCTATGACGACGTGCCGGTGCAGGTGCGCTACTCGGACGCGGTGTACGAGCCCTTCCGGGTGCAGCGCATCGTCGACGTCGGTGACGACGCACGCTACGGCGAGCGCCGGGTGCTGCTCGACGGCGTGACCCCGGCCTGGGGCGTGTGGAAGCAGAACGCCGCTGGCGAACGGCAATTCGAGATCCACCGCACCCAGCAGTACCCGGGCCTGGACACCCCGCGTGAGGGTCCGCTGCCCGGCGACTACCGGTTGCGGCTGGCGTCGGAGGAGGCTCCCTCGACTCCGGCGGCGGCCAGACCGCACTGATCATTGCGGCCGTCGCCTGCGCGGTGCTCAGCCTCGGAGCCGTCGGTGCGGCCGGTCTGATGGGCCGGCGCCGGCAGGTGTAGCCGCGCCAGTCGGCGCGCTCAGGCGTGCACATTGCGCAGGCCGACGGCCCCGCGCAGGCCCGAGCAGTTGACGCATCCGACGCAACCCACACAGTCGGTGCAGGCCACGCAGCCGATGCAGGCCCGGCACTGCTGGCAGGCCACGCATCCGATGCAGGCCACGCACCCGACGAGCGCCGCGCACAGCAGCAGGAACGCGCTGCCCACCACGGCGAAACCACCGGCGACCCCGGCGCTGCCGCCGGTGCCGATCGAGCCGGCGACACCGGCGCTTTGCACGGTGGCGATCGACCCGGCGACCGCGGCGCTGCCCACGGTGCCGATCGAACCGGCCACCGCCGCACTGCCGACGGTGGCGATGGAACCCTGCACCGCGATGCTGCCCACGGTCGCGACAGAGTCGGTGCCGACCGAGCCTGTCTCGGAGCGGATCTCGTTCATCAGTCGGCGCCCTTCCCGTTGTCGACGCGGTACACCGCGCCGTGGATCGCGGCCGCGTCATCGCTGGCCAGGAACGCGATGGTCTTCGCGACATCGACCGGATCCATCATTCCGCGCGGGGCGGCGATCCGCATGATCAGCTCCCAGTCGGCGTCCTCCGGTGCGGAGAACTCGGTGACCTGCGCGGTCAGCATCCCGCCCGGGCACACCGCGTTGACCCGGAGCGTCTCCTTGGTGAACTCGACGGCCATCGCGCGGGTCAACCCGATCAGTCCGTGCTTGGCCGCGCAGTAGCCCGCCGAATACACCTCGCCCTCGACGCCGGCCACCGAGGAGACGTTGACGATGTTGCCGCCGGATTCCAGCAGATGCGGCAGCGCGGCCCGGCTCAGATAGAACGGCCCGTTGAGGTTGACCGCCAGATCGAGATCCCAGTCCGCGTCGGTCACCGACGCGGTGCGCCGCATCTGGTGGAAGCCCGCCACATTGGCCAGCACATCGATGCGCCCGAACGCCGCGACGCAGTCTTCGACGGCCTGCTTGCACGCGTCGGCGGTGCCGATGTCATAGGACCCGAACCGGCCGCCGGGCACCTCGGCGAACACGTCGGCCATCCGGTCACCGTCACGGGCCACCCCGTACACCGTCGCGCCGCGTTCGGCGAACAGCTTTGCCGTCGCCGCGCCGAGCCCGGCCGACGCGCCCGTCACCAATGCCACTTTTCCGTCCAATGAGGTCATGTTCGTGACTCTCTCACGGGGCAAACCGCGGACGTGCCAGAGGCGTGCTGCAATACTGCGAGGTGTGAACATACTTCGCGGGTTGTTCAGTGTCGTGCTGCTCACCCTGGGCATGGTCGGCTTTGCCGCACCGGCCCAGGCGAACCCGCAGCAGCAGGTGCTGGAGGGCAACTACACCTATAAGCAGGAGGGGTTGCCGGACGCGAACTGGACGATCTTCCCGGTCTGCGTGCCGGTGGTGGGTGACCTGCGGGCCGAGATCCGGGATCCGGTCGCCTGCATCCTGCACGTCGCTTCGACCCCGTCGGCGGTGGCCCGGGGTGGCGACGCGAAGCTCACCGGCGGCGTGTGGGCCTACAGCGTGAGAACAGTGGACGGGCTCACCTGCCCCGACGGTGGTACGGCGCCGATCGACGAGACCTTCAAGTTCGACACCAGGACCATGACCGGCACCCGCACCATGTCGCACAGCCAGGTGTGCGGGCTGCCGGCAACGCTGGACACCAAGCCGTTCTCCATCAGCTTCCGCGATCCGCTGCCGATCCCGGTCAACGAGTACCCCCTGGTCTGCGAGCCCGGCGGCCTGAAGCGCTGCTGGTAGCTCCGCCGTTTTCTCCGAGAGGAAGTTCGTGACCAAACGCGTCGTGGTCTGGGGTACCGGTTTCGTCGGGACAATGGTGATCGCCGAGATCGTGAAACACCCGCACTTCGAGCTCGTCGGGGTGGGGGTGAGCAACCCCGACAAGGTGGGCCGCGATGTCGGCGAGATCTGTTCTCTGGGTGCACCCTTGGGGCTGACGGCGACCGACGACATCGACGCGCTGATCGCCCTGAAACCCGATGCCCTGGTGCACTACGGACCGACGGCCGCGCAGGCCGACGCCAACATCGAACTGATCGGCCGGTTCCTGCGGGCCGGTATCGATGTCAGCTCGACGGCGATGACACCGTGGGTGTGGCCGAAGATGCACCTCAACCCGCCGAACTGGATCCAGCCGATCACCGACGCCTGCGAGGCCGGGGGAGCGTCGTGCTTCACCACCGGTATCGACCCGGGGTTCGCCAACGATCTGTTCCCGCTGACGCTGATGGGCCTGTGCTCGGAAGTGCAGACGGTGCGGGCCTCGGAGTTGCTCGACTACACGAACTACACGGGCGATTATGAGTTCGAGATGGGCATCGGTCGGCCACCGGAGTACCGGCCGCTGCTGGAAAGCCCGGAGATCCTGATCATGGCCTGGGGCGCCACGGTTCCGATGATTGCGCACGCGGCAGGCATCACGCTCGATGACATCACCACCAGCTGGGAGAAATGGGTGACCCCGGAGGACCGTAAGTCCGCCAAGGGAGTCATCGAGGCGGGCAAGGTGGCCGCGGTCCGGTTCACCATCAACGGCCGGTTCCACGGTGAGACCCGCATCCAGCTCGAGCATGTCAACCGGATCGGGCTCGACGCCGCCCCGGACTGGCCGACCGGCAACGACAACGATGTGTACCGCGTCGATATCGAAGGCACGCCCAGCATCTCGCAGGAGACCGCCTTCCGGTTCACCGACGGTTCCGGGCGTGACGCCGCCGCCGCGGGCTGTCTGGCCACCGGGCTGCGCGCGCTCAACGCGGTACCCGCCGTCAACGATCTGCCGCCGGGCTGGGTGACCGCGCTGGATCTGCCGCTCATCCCGGGTGCCGGCACGATTCGCTGATGACCACCGGAGCAAGCACCGTCCTGCAGCGGCTCCTGGCGGGCGGGGTGTCGGTGTGCTTCGCCAACCCCGGCACCTCGGAAATGCATTTCGTTGCCGCACTGGATGACAGCCCGCAGATGCGCGCGGTGCTGTGCCTGTTCGAAGGGGTCGCCACCGGCGCGGCCGACGGCTACGCCCGCATCGCCGGCGGGCCCGCGGCCACCCTGCTTCACCTGGGCCCGGGACTGGCCAACGGGTTGGCGAACCTGCACAACGCCCGGCGGGCGCACACCCCGGTGGTGAACGTGGTCGGTGATCACGCCACCCACCACGTGGAGTTCGATGCCCCGCTGGAATCGGATATCGAGGCCCTGGCCACCTGGCCGGAAGGCCTGGTCTTCCGGCCGCATTCGGCATCCGGGCTCGCCGCATCCGTCGACGCGGCGATCGCCGGTGCCCTCGGCCCGCCGGGCCGGGTCGCGACGGTGATCCTGCCCGCCGACTACTCATGGGGTCCGGCGGAGCCGGGCGCACCGCTGTCCGAACCCGCACCGCCGGATGCCGGCCACGGAGGGATCGGGGTACCGGCGGTGGCCGAGATGCTGCGCGAGTACGCAGCGAACACCGTTGTGCTGCTGGGTGGCTCGGCCACCACCGCCGAAGGCCTGCGGGCCGCGGCCCGGATAGCCGCTGCGACGGGGGCGCGGCTCCTGGTGGAGACATTCCCGGCCCGGCTCGCACGCGGCCGCGGGATTCCGGCCACCGAGCGGCTGGCCTACCTGGCCGAGCAGGCCGAAACACAGCTCGCCGGTGCGACCCAACTGATCCTGGTCGGTACCCGCGCCCCGGTGGCGTTCTTCGCCTACCCGGGCCGGGCCAGCGGCCTGGTGCCCAGCGGTGCGCAGGTGCACACGCTGGACCCCGCCGACCTCGACGCGCTCGCCGAGCATCTCGGTGCACCCCCGGTGCCGACCGCGGAGGCGGCGCCGCCCGCGCTGCCGAAAGGCGCACTCACCGTGGCGAATTGGGCCGAGGTCATCGGTGCGCTGCTACCGGAGAACGCCATCATCTCCGATGAAGCCAATACCAGCGGTGTGCTGCTGCCCGCGGCGACCGCCGCGTCGCCCGCCCATGATGTGTTGACGCTGACCGGCGGTGCGATCGGTCAAGGTCTGCCGGTGGCCGTCGGTGCCGCGGTGGCCGCCCCGGACCGGCCGGTCATCGCGCTGCAGGCCGACGGCAGCGCGCTGTACACGATCTCGGCGCTGTGGACGATGGCGCGCGAACACCTCGATATCACCGTGGTCATCCTCAACAACCATGCCTATGCGATTCTGCAGCTGGAATTGGCCCGCGTCGGCGCGACGGGCGATGGCGACCGTGCCAGGTCGCTGCTCGACATCGGTCGGCCGGATATCGACTTCGTGGCCATTGCCCACGGTTTCGGCGTGCCGGCGACGCGGGCCACCACAGCCGAGGAGCTCGCCGAGCAGTTCGGTGCGGCACTGGCCGAACCGGGCCCGCATCTGATCGACGCCGCCGTTCCCGCCTGGGGTTAGCGTGGCGGCCGGGGCCGCTTGTGCAACACCACCTGGGCCATCGGGATCTGCATCTGTTCCGGGGCGTCTGCCAACCGGGCCGCCACCCCGGCTTCGAGCGCATCACAGAACGGCGCACGCCGATCGGCGGCGAGGGCGCCGGCCAGCGTCTGGAACACCGCGGCTCGCAGGAACGAGGCCCACTGGTCTCCGAAAGCCGTTGCATCCCGGTCCTTCTGGTACTGCCTCCAGAACCGGTCCTCGGCGTCGAACACCTCCAGGTGCTCAATGGTGAGCTGCTCGAGGCGCCCGGACGGGGCGAACGGGGTGGTGAAGTCGACCGCCCGGCGCCCGCTGATCGGGATGCACATCCCGGTCAGTTCGTCGGCGGAGATGACCTCGCGCTGCACCAGTTCGGCCAGTTCGGCCATCAGCGCCGCGAACAACGGTCGATAGCCGAACTCGCCGTTCTCGGCGACGGCCATCGTCATCACCACCGCCCGTCCGCCCGGACACAGCTCGCGCCCCCGGTAGGCGACGAACTCATGCCAGTCGCGGGCGGCAAGCCGTTGGTGGGCCGCACGCGTTTCCGCGTCGGCGCTGAACGAGGCGTGGACATGATCGGTGACCGGCGCGGGTAGCCTGCTCAGCCACAGCACCGACCACGAGGACCAGCCCAGGCTGACGGTGTTGGATGGCAGGATCTGGCTGTAGAACGACCGGCCGACCGCCGAGGAGAACGCCGCCTGGTCGTGGCGCAGATAGCTGTCGGGATCCTCGCGCAAGGTGCTGAACAGGGCGCTGAAGTCGTTCTCCGGCACATCGGTGTGCGTGACCAGCACGGACTGATCGGGACGGGTCCGTTTCCGCAGCGCCGAGATCGCCGCGTTGATCGGCAGCAGCGAATTGTGACCGTTGGCGGCGCCGTAGTCCGCGATCACGATCGGCAACGGCGCAGCCGGGATCGGTATCGCCCGGGCGGCCTCCTCGAACAACGCGATGGCCTGCGTCAGCCCGGCGGCCTGCAGCCGTGCACTCGCGCTGTAGTCACCGCTGCCGACCGGCACCGGACGCACCACCACGCTTGATTCGGGCATGCCGTGAGGGTAGTCCCGTCCCGCGGTACGCGCCGTCAAAGCCGGCGTCGTGCCAGACTTCCAGCCATGAGTCCGGCAACGGTTCCGCGTGTGCTCACCCTCCTGGCCGGGATGGGCATGGTGGTGGCCGGCATCGGGTTCATCGTGGCACTGATTCTCAACGCGTTCGTCTTCGACAGGTACAACGCGTACGGCGAGGTGCCCATCCCCGGTGCGGCGACATTGCAGCTCCCCGCCGGCGAGGTCACCATCAGCTTTCACACCCAGATCATCGGCAGCACCAGCGGTGGTGGCCTGCCGATACCCGACCTGCAGCTGGGCATCGACCCACCCGCCGGGGCACCCGAACCCGTGATCACCGAGAGCATCGGCGGCACCACCACGGTGAACAACGACGCCCGGGTCCGGGTGTGGGTGGCCCGGATCGCCGAGGACGGCGCCTACCGGATCCGCACCGACGGCAATGTCGGGGCATACCTGAGCCCGCGGCTGGCCTTCGGTCACGGCAGTCAATGGGGCGCGCTGCCGTGGTGGTGCGCGGCGGCGTTCGGGCTCGCCCTCGTGGGGCTGGTCATCGCGCGGATCTGGGCCGCCAGGGTGCGCCGCGCCCCGCGCCCGGTACCCACCGGCCCACCGCCGCCGACCTTCACGATCGGCGACACACCCGCGGCGCCGCACTCCTACATCCCCACCGAGGACGGTATCCGCATCGAGCAGCTGAAAAACCTGGCCGCCCTGCGTGATTGCGGCGCGCTGACCGACGCGGAGTTCGAATCCGAGAAGCGCAGGCTGCTCGGCGGCCGGTGATGCGCCGGACGCGTCAGCCGGGGGCGGTTCCGACCAGTCTCATCAGCGGGTCGGCGGGCCCGATGTCGAGGGTGCATTCCCGGGGACGCGGGTCCGGGACGAAGGCCCAGAACATCGCCCCCGCGGTGCCCTGTCTGCGCATCTCGGTGAAGGCGTCACGGAGCACCCGTTCCCGCTCGTCCAACGAACCGCAGGACCCGGCCGCCATCCCGATCTCGGTGATCAGCAGCGGCTTGTTCAACGCCCGGGCCTGCTGGGCGCGCCGCGCGAGCCCGTCGAACGCGTTCCCCGGCAGGTAGTCGATGCCGTGGTAGAAGTGATATTCCAGCACGTCGACCCCGGGGGACGAATTCACGTACCCGAACGCCGCACCGGCCGAACCGCACTGACCGCCACCGGCGTGCCCGCTGAAAATCGTTGTGCCGGGATCGAGTTCGCGGATTCGGGCGCCGGTGGCGTCGAAGAAGGCGCGCAGCACCTCCGCCGAGTCCGGGTGACAGTAGCGCCGGGTCCAGTCGCACTGCGGATCCCGGCAATCCGACGGTTCGGGTTCGCCCACGGCCGTCCAGCCGGCCAGCGCCGGTGAATCGGCCCAGCGTCGCACCACGGCGTCCATCCACGCCCGGAAGGTCATCGGCAGGCCGGGCGCGTTCTCGGTGTGCCAGCCCCCTGCGTACCAGCCGTAGTCCTTGAAGGAGTCGCCTTCGCAGCTGCCCTCGCTGCTGGAGAGCACCGCGATGAGCAGCTGGCCGTGGCGTTCGGCGGCGCGGACCACCGCATCGAGCGCGCTGAAGTCGAGGAGCCCGGTGTGCCTGTTCACCGCGAGGCTGGCGAACGCATTGAACCTGGTCAGCGAATGTGGTTGCAGCTGACCGAAATACGTGTCGAGATCCACCTGGGCGCCGCATCCGGCATTTACCGACCAGTCGGTGGCCAGCTGGTAGGCGTTGATGCCGATCGGCCACCAGGGTTGGCCGTCCAACGTCAGGGACGTCCCCGACACCCCGAGTTCAGGGATCTCCGGCGCCGCCGTCGTCCTCGCCGGTGCCCGTTGCGGGTTGTCCGGCAGCGGGGACGCGCACGCGATGGCGGCGATCATCATCGCCACCCCCAGGACCATGGTGAGCAATTGCCGCCCCGACATGGGCAGAGCCTAATGCCCGGCAGGCTCAGTGCACACCCAACAGGCGGGCGTCGACCGACACGACGTCGGAGCCTTCGCCCGGTAGCCGGACCGCGAGGTTGCCGTCCGCATCGACGCGGTTGCCGACGATCCGGACGAACGCGATGCCCACCGGTAGCCCGGGGGCCGCGGCACCCGAGGCGTCGACGGGGTGATCGGTCAGCAGGATCGCCCGTTTTCGCGCCAGATGCTTGCGCTCGGGGGAGGGCGGAATGGCCGCCGGCGCCCCGGGCGGTGGCAGCCAACGATCCTCGTGCCGCCCGGCGCGGCACTGCTCGGCGAAGGCGAGCGCCGCGCCACGGTCATCGGAGAACAAGTCGTACATCGCGATGTCGATGCCGAAGAACTCGCGGTACTCACCGTCCCGTTGCGGCATCGGGGTTCTCAGGTACCGCCGACCGCTGGAGCGTTCGATGCCGAGTTCGATCACGAGAGCGCCGTCGCGCAACTCGTGCACCGTGTCGAAGGCGTAGACCGCGGGTGCGGTCACCACCTCCGAGCCTTTGTCGGTGTCGGCATCGGTGCCGTGCAGCCGGAGCCCCAGCCGCACCAACCCGAAGGCGACGGCGGCCACCAGTGCGGCTAGCAACGTTCCTGCGGCAAGCGCCACCAGGGGATAGAAGAAGGTGTAACCGTCTGCCTGCCAGGCATATACGATCGCCGCCACATAGACGGCGATCACCGACGCCGGTATCCCGATGACGGCGAGCAGCACGCCGACCACCGCCACGCCGGGCGCACCGCTGTCACTGAGCGTGACGCTCATGGCGCCGGCGTACACCGACAGGCCCACCCAGCCGAGCAGGGCGACGAACAGCAGGATCGTCGCGACGGCGTCAACGGCGTGCATGGCTAGTGGCCGCGTGCCACCCATTCGTCGTAGTGCACGATCTCGCCGCCGATCGTCGTCGTATCGCCGTGGCCGGTGTAGACGACGGTCTCACCGGGCAGGGTGCCCAGCTTCTTGGAGATGGAGTCCAGGATGGTGGGGAAGTCGGAGTAGGACCGCCCGGTGGCGCCCGGTCCACCCTGGAACAGGGTGTCGCCGGACACGACGGCATTCAGTTCGGGAGCCGACCAGCAGACCGAACCCGGCGAGTGCCCCGGGGTGTGCAGGGCGTGCAGTTCGATACCGCCGGCGGTGAGCACCAGGCCGTCTTCGACGCGGTGGAAGTCCTTGTCCGGGTGGATCTCACGCCAGAGCATCTCGTCGGCCGGGTGCAGGAAGACCGGGGCGTCGAGGGTCTCGGCGAGTTCGGGGGCGACGGTGATGTGGTCGTTGTGCCCGTGGGTGCAGATCACCGCGACGACGTTGCGCCCCGCCACGGCGTCGATGATCGGGGCCGCGGTGTGGGCGGCGTCGAAGACGATGACGTCGTTGTCGTCGCCGACGAGCCAGATGTTGTTGTCGACGTCCCAGCTGCCGCCGTCGAGTTCGAACTTCCCGCTGGTGACGACGCGTTGGACGCTCACAGCACGACCACCGATCGCAGGACCTCGCCGGCGTGCATCTTGTGGAAGGCATCCTCGACGGCGTCCAGCGTGATGCGTTCGGAGACGAACTTCTCCAGCGGCAGCCGGCCCTGCAGGTAGAGGCTGATCAGGGTGGGGAAGTCGCGTTCGGGCAGGCAGTCGCCGTACCAGGAGGACTTCAGCGAGCCGCCGCGGGAGAAGAAGTCGACCAGCGGCATCTCCAGCTTCATGTCCGGGGTCGGCACCCCGACCAGGACCACGGTGCCGGCCAGGTCGCGGGCGTAGAACGCCTGCTTCCAGGTTTCGGGACGTCCGACGGCGTCGATGACGACGTCGGCGCCGAAACCGTCGGTGAGGTCCTGAATCGTCTGCACCGCGTCGAGGTCCTTGGCGTTGATGGTGTGGGTGGCGCCGAATTCACGGGCCACGTGCAGCTTGCGGTCATCCACGTCGACGGCGATGATGCGGCGCGCGCCGACCAGGGCGGCACCGGCGATGGCGGCATCTCCGACACCACCGCAGCCGATGACCGCGACGGTGTCATCGCGGCTTATCGCACCGGTGTTGACCGCCGCACCGAGGCCGGCCATCACACCGCAGCCCAGCAGACCGGCGACGGCCGGGTCGGCGGCCGGATCGACCTTGGTGCACTGGCCCTCGTGCACCAGGGTCTTGTCGGCGAAGGCGCCGATGCCCAGTGCGGGGAGAGCTCGGTGCCGTCGGTCAGGGTCATCTTCTGGGTGGCGTTGAAGGTGTCGAAGCACAGGTGCGGGCGGCCGCGTTTGCAGGCCCGGCACTCGCCGCAGACCGCGCGCCAGTTCAGGATGACGAAGTCGCCGACCTCGACGTGGGTGACTCCGGCGCCGATGGTCTCCACGATGCCGGCGGCCTCGTGGCCGAGCAGGAACGGGTACTCGTCGTTGATGCCGCCCTCGCGGTAGGTCAGATCGGTATGGCAGACACCGCAGGCCTGGATCGCCACCACGACCTCGCCGGGACCGGGATCGGGGATGACGATGTCGACCAATTCGACGGGCTGACCTTTGGACCGGGAGATGACACCTCGCACTGTCTGACTCATGCCTATAACCTAATACCCGCCCGCCGGGTGCGCCGGACAGGTGTCCAGTTTGGCGCAGGTGTCCCGCTCGGGATCTGTTTTCACGCGCCGCGCCGTAATACCGTTGAGGACAAATGACGGCCTTCCGCAGTGTCGAGGATCTGCTGCACGATGCGCGCGACGCGTACGGGCGTCGCGACTGGCGCGCGGCCTACGACGCATTCGTGAGCGCCGATGGCCTGGGGCCGATGGCGATGGGCGACCTCGACGCCTACTCCGGATGTGCCTGGCGGCTGGGTCACATCAAAGAGGCTGTCCGCCTCGCAGAGCGGGTGTACGTCCAGTTGGTGCGCAGCGATCCGGCGGCTGCGTCGATGAAGGCCGTCGACATCGGACTGGAATGGTTGACCCGCGGCGATGTCAACATCGCCAACGGGTGGATGAATCGCGCACGTCGCCTGCTCGCCGGCAGCCCACCCGGTGCCACGCACGGATATCTCGCCTACCTTGAGGCCCTTGCGGCATCGGCGGTCCAGGACACCGCCGAACTGAACCGTCTCGTGCAGGAAATGCGCATCATCTGCGACCCGCTCGATGACCCGTCGTTGACCTCGCTGTGTTTGATCGCCCAGGCGATGGCCGCGTTTCACGAGGCCCGGGTGACCGACGGGTACGCGCTTGTCGACGAGGCGATCCTGACACTGTTGACCGGCGAAGTCCGCGCCGAGTGGGCAGGCGACATCTACTGCGTGGTGCTCAACCTGTGCCACAAGCTCGCCGACCAGCCGCGCATGCGTTCGTGGACCGAGGCCATGCATCGCTGGTGTGGGGTTGAGGGCACCACCACCTACTACCGGGTGTGCGATGTGCACCGCCTGCAACTTGCCGCGGCCGACGACGACTACCGTCGGCTCGAGGACGAATTGCTGCTCGCCAGTGTGGCTTTGGAAGGTGTCAACGCCTGGGTCGGGGCCCAGGGCTACTACCAGCTGGGCGAGGTGCGCCGGCTGCGCGGTGACAGCGACGGTGCGCTCGTGGCGTTCGCCAAGGCGCGCAGTCTCGGTGCCGACCCGCAGCCGGGTGAGGCGTTGGTGCGGTGCCGACTGGGCCAGACCGAGGCGGCGTGGGCCGACCTGCGGGTCGCGATGGCCGGTGTCGGGGGACTGGACAGGATTCGAATGCTTCGGGCTGCGGTCGAGATCGCCTTGGCGCGGGCGGCATTCGATGAAGCCGAACAGCACTGCCGCGAGCTGGAAACGAGCGCCGAGGCCTACGGCACACCCGGCTACCGCGCCTGGGCGGCGCACGCCCGCGGCGCGGTACTGGTCCGACGCGGTGAGCACGCCGCAGCTCTGAAGTCTCTGGAGTCGGCGCTGCGTGAATATCGAACTCAGCGGTCCCGTTACGAGACCGCCGAAGTGTACGAGTGGATGGCTCTGGCGCACCGTGGTCTCGGTGAGGAGCAGGCCGCCCGCGCCGACCTCGCGACCGCGGACAGCATCTACGAGCAACTCGCGGTGCAGCCTGCCGGGATGTGCGGGCGTGAGGTTCCCGGTGGGCTCACCCGGCGGGAGGTCGAAGTGCTCCGCGCCATCGCCGGCGGTGCCACCAATCGTCAGGTGGCCCAACAACTCCACCTCTCGGACAAGACCGTGGGCAGGCACCTGGCGAACATCTACGCCAAGGTCGGGGTCTCGACCCGTACAGCGGCGGCGAGCTGGGCATTCCAACAGGGAGTGCTCGCCGAAGGAAGCTGATCTACATCATGTGCACCACAGTGCACCCGGTGAAACACATGGTCTGCCCGATGGGCAATACCGTTGAGGCGGCCTAGCGTTGCGTCCATGACCACATTGAACGAGGATCCGACCATCACGTCGGAGGCCACCGAAGAATTCGCCGGACGCATCGTCGGCACCATCGACGCGGCGAGTACCGCGCTTCTGCTGTCCATCGGGCACCAGACGAAGTTGTTCGACACGCTGGCGAGCCTGCCGCCGGCCACCAGCACCCAGATCGCCGACGCGGCCGGACTCCACGAACGGTATGTGCGCGAGTGGCTCGGTGGCGTGGCGGCCGGCCAGATCGTCGACTATGACGCGGCCACCCAGACCTATTCGCTCCCGCAGCACCGTGCGGCCGCCCTCACCCGCGCCGCGGGTCCGGACAACCTGGCCCGGGTGGCGCAGTTCATCCCACTGCTCGCCGAGGTCGAGCAACAGGTGATCGGCTGCTTCCACCACGGCGGCGGACTGTCCTACGCCGAATATCCCCGCTTCCACCGGTTGATGGCCGAGGAGAGCGGGGAGGTCTTCGACGCCGCGTTGGTCGACGGCATCCTGCCGATGGTCGAGGGGCTGCCACAACGGCTGCGCGACGGAGCCGATGTCGCCGACTTCGGTTGCGGCAGTGGCCACGCCGTGAACGTGATGGCCGCTGCTTTCCCGGGCAGCCGGTTCGTCGGCATCGATTTCTCCGAGGAGGGGCTGTCGGTGGGCACCCGCGAGGCGCAACAGCGCGGGCTGGGCAACGTGCGTTTCCAGGCATCCGATGTCGCCGGATACGACGTCGCGGAGGCCTTCGATGTCATCACGGCGTTCGACGCCATTCACGACCAGGCTCATCCGGGCCGCGTCCTGCAGAACATCCATCGCGCCCTGCGGCCCGGCGGCACCTTCCTGATGGTCGACATCAAGTCGTCCAGCCGGGTGGAGGACAACATCGGGGTGCCGTTCGCGCCCTACCTGTACACCGTGTCGACGATGCACTGCATGAGCGTGTCGCTGGGGCTGGACGGCGACGGACTCGGCACCTGCTGGGGGCGCGAGCTCGCCACCGCGATGCTCGCCGACGCCGGATTCGACGATGTGCAGGTGCGCGAGATCGAGTCCGATCCGATCAACTACTACTACGTCGCGCATAAGTAGCATCTGCTCGGTGGGCGCACTCGAGCTTCTCGACGACTGGCCGGTCTCTACAGTTGCCGCCGCGGTGGTGGGGCCGGCCGGTCGGGGCGAGCGAAGCGACGGGAGAGTTGCCGTGCTCGCCGCCCACGGTGACACCACCCACCGGTTCCGGCTCGCCTCGGTCACCAAGCCGCTGGTCGCTCGCGCCGCACAGGTCGCGGTGGAGGAGGGCGCCTTCGAACTGGACACGCCGGCCGGCCCGCCGGGTTCGACGGTGCGCCATCTGCTGGCACATGCGTCAGGGGTGGCCATGCAATCCGGTGTCCGGGGCGAGCGAAGCGACGGGAGATTTGACGTGCTCGCCGCTCCCGGGACTCGGCGCATCTACTCCAATCACGGGTTCACCCTGCTCGCCGAGGCGCTGGAAGCGGCGACCGACATCTCGGTGCAGACCTACCTGTCCGAGGCCGTGTTCGAACCGCTCGGCATGACGTCCTCGACGCTGGCCGGGGGAGCGCCGGCCGCCGGGTACGGCGGCGAGTCCTCGGTGGACGATCTGGTGCGTTTCGCCGCCGATCTGCTGCGGCCGGCGCTGGTGACGCCCGAGTTGCACGCCGAGGCGACGACGGTGCAGTTCGCCGGCCTGAACGGGGTACTGCCCGGGTTCGGATCGCAACGCCCGAACGACTGGGGGCTCGGGTTCGAGATCCGGGCGGAGAAAAAGCCGCACTGGACCGGCACATCCAACTCGGCCCGGACCTACGGGCATTTCGGCCAGTCCGGGACGTTCCTGTGGGTGGATCCTGCTGTTGACCTGGCCTTTGTGGTGCTGACCGACCGGGACTTCGGGGAGTGGACGTATCCGCTGTGGCCGGCCATCTCTGATGGAGTCCTGAGAGAATTCGGCGCACACTAGCGCAACACGCGTCCCACGAGGCACAATAGACACGCACGAAACAGCTGCACAGTTCGGTAACACCAGGTCGTTGGGGAAGACGTCCCTAGTGGAGCCGAAGGAGCAGAAGTATGCGTGCGTCGAACCAGTTCGCCGAGGCGACAACTGGCGTGGTCTACGTTCACGCCTCGCCCGCGGCGGTATGCCCACATGTCGAGTGGGCCCTTTCGTCGACCCTGTCGGCGCGGGCGAACCTCAAGTGGACGCCCCAACCAGCCATGCCCGGACAACTGCGTGCCGTCACCAACTGGGTGGGTCCGGTGGGTACCGGTGCGCAGTTGGCCAACGCCCTGCGGTCCTGGTCGGTGCTCCGCTTCGAGGTGACCGAGGACCCCAGTGAGGGCGTCGACGGACACCGTTGGTGCCACACCCCGCAACTCGGTCTGTGGAGCGGGGCAATGAGCGCCAACGGGGACGTGATGGTCGGTGAGCAGCGGCTGCGCACCCTGATGGCCTCCGGCGCCGACGCGCTGGCCGCCGATCTGGACTCGGTGCTCGGCACCGCATGGGACGAATCGCTGGAGCCCTACCGCGGCGGTGGCGACACCGGCGAGGTCAGCTGGCTCAACCGGGGCGTCGGCTGACCACCGACGCTGAGGCGCACCCGCACGACATCGCCGTCGTCGATACCCTCGGGCCGGCGTAGCGCCAGCTTCAGCGGCACCAGGTACACGTCGTCCTTCGGGATCAGCGATGTGCTCACCGTGGTGGCGCCGATACCCACCCGTGCCGGGATGACACCCCAGCCGTAGGTCAGCTCGCCCAGATGCGCGTGCAGGAAGTCGTCGACCTCGGCGGGGGTGGCGACGAAGAAGTACGGCGCCGGGCCGCGCCACTGAAACACCGCACCGTCGAACTCCCAGTCCACGGCTCGATGTTAGGGCGTGAGGATCTTCAGCGCGTTCGGTACCGCGGTGACGGTGACGGGCAGCGGGCACACGTATTCACCGTCGGCGTAGGCGTTGATACCCGGGGAATCGACGGTGATCGTCTTCGCGCGTGCGGTGCGCACCTCGTCGAGATCGACATGGGTGCCCTTGAACACGGTGGGGAACAGGCGGATCAGCTTCATCCGGGATGCCGAGGCCACCATCGTCGCGTCGAGCAGACCGTCCCGTGGGTCCGCGCCCGGGCAGATCTTCATCCCGCCGCCGTAGCTGCGGGTGTTACCGAACGCGGCGAGGGTCAGCTCGGTGGTCAGTTCCTCGCCGCCGTCGAAGGACAACCGGAACGGCAGCAGTCGCAGCTTGGAGATCTCGGCCACCATGGCGAGGTTGTAGCGCATCCGGCCGTGTGGCCAGGTCATCCGGTTGGTGCGGTCGGTGACGAGTGAGTCGAACCCGGCGGCCATCACGGTGCCGAACCAACGATCGGTGCCGTCGGCGCCCGAGATCCGGCCGAGATCGATCTCGCTGATGTTGCCCTCTGCGATGACATCGGCCGCGGCCTCGGGATCCTTTGCCGGGATACCGAACTCGCGGGCGTGATCGTTGCCGGTGCCCGCCGGCACGATGCCCAGCGGGATATCGGTCTGGGCGAGCACCTGCAGCGCCAGTGAGATGATGCCGTCACCGCCGACGACCACGAGCGCGTCCATGCCGCGTTCCAGCGCGCCTTCGACGAGCTGGCGGGCATGCGCGGAGTCGCGCCCGGCAATGGCCACGACATCCACACCGCGCCGGTGCAACTGGGTGATGGCGCGCTCCGCGGCATGGGAGGCGCCACCGTGTCCCGACGCTGGGTTGGTCAGAACGGTGACCCGGTTGATCACGGAATCAGCTTGCCGGGGTTGAGGATTCCGGCCGGGTCCAGGGTCGCCTTGACCGCGCGCAGGATGTCCACGCCGAGATCGCCGATCTCGGCGCGCATCCATGGCCGGTGGTCGGTGCCGACCGCGTGATGGTGGGTGATGGTCGCGCCGGTGCGCACCATGGCATCGGAGGCCGCGGTCTTGGCCCGGCGCCACTGCTCGATCGGGTCGCCCTGCTGGGCGGCGACGACGGTGAAATACAGCGACGCTCCGGTGGGGTACACATGCGAAATATGGCACATCACCAGGGCCTGTCCCAGCGATTCGGACAGCGCCGCGGTGACGGCGGCCTTGAGGGCGGGCACATGAGACCAGTTGGTCGCGGTCTCCAGGGTTTCGCACAGCGCGCCGGCCGCCAGCAGCGAATCCCGCAGGTACGGAGCGCCGAACCGGCCGTGCTCCCAGCCCTTGGCCGGCGCTTCCCCCAGCGAGGTGGCGCCGTGGGCCCGCAGCAGCGCGGCGGTCTCGGCGTGGCGGCTCTCGGCATGGGCCGGTGTCCCCTCGAACGCGGTGATCGCCAGACAACCGCCGGTGATGGTCTGCTCGCCGATGTTCTCGGTGGTGGCTAGGTTGACGCCGGTCTCGGCCTCATCGGACAGCCGGATCACCGTGGGGCCGGTGCCGGTCTGGATGACGGCACGCAATGCGTCTGCGCCGGTGGCGAAATCGGGGAAGGACCAGGCCTCGTAGCGGGTGGACTCCGAGACCGGGTGCACCCGGACCCGCACGCTGGTGATGATGCCGAACAGGCCCTCGGATCCCACGATCAGCTGGCGCAGGTCGGGGCCGGCCGCCGAGGCCGGGGCGCGGCCCAGGTCGAGCACGCCGGCCGGTGTCACCACCCGCAGTCCGCGGACCATATCGTCGAATCGGCCGTAGCCGGCGGAATCTTGCCCCGAGGATCGGGTGGCGGCGAACCCGCCGATGGTGGCGAACTGGAAGCTCTGCGGGAAATGCCCGAGTGAGAACCCGTGTGCGCCCAACAGTTCCTCCGCCCGGGGGCCGGTGACTCCGGCGCCGAGTTCGGCCTCCCCGGAGACCGCGTCGAGGCTGTGCAGGGCGTCCAGGCGTCGCAGGTCCAGTGAGATGACCGAGGCGAATCCGCCGCGCTCGGGATCCACACCGCCCACCACGGTGGTACCGCCGCCGAACGGGACGACCGCGATCCGGCGCTGCGAACAGATGCGCAGCAGCTCGACGATGCCATCCTCGCTGCCGGGAAGCAGCACCGCGTCCGGGGCATCCTGCACACCGGTGTCCTTGCGACGCAACAGGTCCAGGGTCGACTTGCCGCCGGCACGCAGCAGCCGGCTGGCGTCGTCGGTGCGGCAGAACTGCGCCCCGACAACGGCTTCCAGGGCCGCGCGGTCGCTGTCGGTCAGCGCCGACGGCCGCACCTGCACCTCGGTGATCGCCAGTTCGGGGGTGGCCGGGCCCTCGATGCCCAGCGCCTGCTTGAGGAGTGCCTTGATGCCGTCGGAGAGCGGCTTGGCGGCGTGCGGGTCGCCCCAGGCATTCCACTTCATCGGGGGCTGCAGGGCTGCATCAGCGTGCGTCATGCGTTACAGTATTACACATCATGTCAATCAGTAACGATGACGCCGAAGCGTCGGTGGCAGACCGGATCCTCGACGCCGCCGCCGCCTGCGTGCTCGCCTACGGCATCGACCGCGTCACGCTCGCCGAAATCGCCCGCCGCGCCGGCGTCAGCCGCCCGACCGTGTACCGGCGCTGGCCGGACACCCCGTCCATCCTGGCCGCGCTGCTCACGTCCCGGGTCACCCGCGTGCTCGACGAGGCCGGTGACCGCGAGATCGGCCGGGAGGCGCTGGTGGCCCGGATCGTCGCGGTCGCCGCACGGCTGCAGCACGACGAGATCGTGATGTCGGTGCTGCACAGTGCCCCCGAACTGGCCATGGTCTACATCGCCGAACGGCTGGGCACCAGCCAGCAGATCCTCATCGATGCGACCGCCGCCCAGATCGAACTGGCGCAGCAGCACGGCAGCGTGCGCGCCGGCGATCCGCGCCGGCTGGCGGCCATGTGCCTGCTCATCACCCAGTCGACCGTGCAGTCCGCGCAGATGGTCGAGCCCATCCTCAGCTCCGCCGACCTGGCCGCCGAACTGGCCCACGCCCTGAACGGATACCTGCAGCCATGAACCCCGCGCCCCTCAAGGACAGCGCCCTCAACCGCGAGCGCCGCAGCGCCGAACTCGAGTCCCTGGCCGACGGCACACCCGTCGACGTGCTGGTGATCGGCGGCGGGATCACCGGCACCGGTATCGCGCTGGACGCGGCCACCCGCGGGCTGCGTGTCGTGCTTGTCGAGAAACACGATCTGGCGTTCGGCACCAGCCGCTGGAGTTCCAAACTCGTGCACGGCGGGCTGCGCTACCTGGCGACCGGCAATGTCGGCATCGCCCGCCGCAGCGCCATCGAGCGCGGAATCCTGATGACCCGCAACGCACCTCACCTGGTGTCGGCCATGCCGCAGCTGGTGCCACTGCTGCCCGGGATGAACCGCGCTTCCCGCGCCCTGGTCCGGGTCGGCTTCGTGGCCGGCGACGGGCTGCGCAGGCTGGCGGGGACCTCGGTGGCGACGCTGCCGCGATCGCGCCGGATCGATGCCGCCCGCGCGGTGCAGCTGGCGCCGACGGTTCGCCGCGACGGACTCGACGGCGCCTTCCTGGCCTACGACGGTCAGCTGATCGACGATGCCCGGCTGGTCACCGCCGTGGCCCGCACCGCAGCCCAGCACGGAGCCACCGTGCTGACCCGAGTGTCCGCACAGGCCGCACAGGGGGATTCGGTGCGCCTCGTCGATCAGCTCACCGGTGAATCGGTGGACGTGCGCGCCCGCGCGGTGATCAATGCCTCCGGCGTGTGGGCGGGGGAGGTGGACCCGTCGATCAGGTTGCGGCCCAGCCGCGGCACCCACCTGGTTTTCGACGCCGCCGCGTTCGGTAATCCCACTGCGGCGCTGACCATCCCGATACCGGGGGAGCTCAACCGGTTCGTCTTCGCGATGCCCGAGCAGCTGGGTCGGGTCTATCTCGGACTCACCGACGAGGATGCGCCCGGGCCCATTCCCGATGTGCCGCAACCCACCCAGGCCGAGGTGTCGTTCCTGCTCGACACCGTCAACACCGCCCTGGACACCGCGCTGACCAAGGCCGATGTGCGCGGGTCCTACGCCGGGCTGCGCCCGCTCATCGAATCCGGCGGGCACACCGCCGATGTGTCCCGGGAACACGCGGTGACCGAGTCACCCAACGGCGTGATCAGCGTGATCGGCGGCAAGCTCACCGAATACCGCTACATGGCCGAGGACGTGCTGGACCGGGCGGTGGCGCTGCGTGGGCTGGCCGCCGGGCAGTGCCGCACCCGCAACCTGCCGCTGGTCGGGGCACCGGCCAACCCGGTCGCCACGCTGCGCGAGTCGGTGGAGATGCCGTCCTCACTGGTGGCCCGCTACGGTGCGGAGGCGCCGAATGTGATCGCCCGGGCCACCTGCGACCGGCCGGCGGAGCGGGTCGCCGAGGGAATCGACGTCCTGCGTGCCGAATTCGAGTACGCCGTGAGCCACGAGGGCGCGCTGACCGCCGAGGACATCCTGGACCGGCGCACCCGGATCGGACTGGTGGCCGCCGATCGTGGGCGGGCCGAGGCAGTGGCCCGCGAGTTCGTCTAGAAACGCCGAAACTGTATTCCAGAAGGCAAATGTCGAGTGACGGCCGTCTGGAATACAGTTTCGCGGGAGGTGCGGGAGGTGCGGGCTTACAGCGGGATGTTCTTGTGGCGACCGCGCCGTGCGGGCGCCTCGGCCAGCGCCTGGGTGATCACGCTGCGAGTGTGGGCGGGATCGATCTTCGCGTCCACCACGCCGATGTCGATGGCGCTGTCCACGCCGCCGGCGATCCGCTCGTGCTCGGCGGCCAGTTCCTCGTGCAGGGCGTCGCGCTCGTGATCGGCGGCGGCGGCCAGCTTGCGCTTGTGCAGGATGCCCACCGCGGCCTTGGCGCCCATCACGGCGACCTCGGCGTCCGGCCAGGCGAAGACCTTGGTAGCGCCCAGTGAGCGCGAGTTCATCGCGATGTAGGCGCCGCCGTAGATCTTGCGGGTGACCAGCGTGACGCGCGGGACGGTGGCCTCACCGAACGCGTGCAGCAGCTTGGCGCCGCGGCGCACGACGCCGCCCCATTCCTGGTCCACACCGGGCAGGTAACCCGGGACGTCCACGACGACGACGAGCGGGATGCCGAAGGCGTCACACAGGCGCACGAAACGCGCCGACTTCTCCGCACTTTCGGAGTTCAGGCAGCCGCCCAGGCGCAGCGGGTTGTTGGCGATGACGCCGACGGTGCGACCGGCCAGCCGGCCCAGGCCCACCACGATGGACGGGGCCCAGCGGGACTGGAATTCCTCGAAGTGCGAATCCTTGTCCAGCAGCGCTTCGACGATCGGGTGCACGTCGTAGGCGCGCCGCGCGGAGGCGGGCATCAGGGCCTTGAGGTCGGTATCGCCGGCCTCGGCCTTGGCGCGGTCGAAATGGCCCTGCTGGCAGAAGAATCCGACCAGGCGGCGACCGCGCTCGTAGGCATCGAGCTCATCGTCGGCCACGATGTGGCACACACCGGACTTCTTGTGATGGGCCTCCGGGCCGCCGAGGGACACCATGTCGACGTCCTCGCCGGTCACGCTGCGCACCACATCGGGTCCGGTGACGAAGATCTTGCTCTCCGGCGCCATCACGATGACGTCGGTCAGCGCGGGACCGTAGGCGGCTCCACCGGCGGCGAAGCCGACGACCACCGAGATCTGCGGGACGTACCCGGAGGCACGGATCATCGCCTCGAAGACCAGGCCCACCGCGTGCAGGGCCTTGACGCCCTCGGCCAGGCGTGCGCCCCCGGAATGCCAGATGCCGACGATCGGGCTCTGCTCCTCGATGGCGAGGTCGTAGGCGTTGACGATGTGCGCGCAACCCTCGACGCCCATCGCGCCACCCATGACGGTGCCGTCGGTGCAGAACGCCACGGTCTTCACACCGTTGACGGTGCCCGAGGCGGCGAGCACACCGGACTTGTCACGCTCGTGCAGCACCGACACGCTGCCGTCGTCGAAGAACGTCTTGAGCCGGAGCAGTGGGTCGCGCGGGTCGAGCGACTCAGCTGCTGCTTCGGGAGCCATCGTGGTCATCCAGTCCTCCTGGTTACGCGTCGGAATGGTGACCGGCGCCTTCGGTACTTCTGTCAGTACTTTCCGAAGGTGAGCGCCACATTGTGCCCACCGAATCCGAACGAGTTGTTGATCGCGTACTTGTAGTCACCGGTACGGGGCTCGCCAGCCACCACGTCCAGGTCGATGTCGGGGTCCAGATTCTTAAGGTTAAGGGTTGGGGGGACGATCCCGTCACGCAAGGCAAACACTGTGAGAATGGACTCCACTGCGCCGACGGCTCCCACGGAGTGGCCCAGCGCCGATTTCGGTGCGTACACCGCGGGCTTGTGGCCCTTCATCGCATTGTTGATCGCCACACCCTCGGCGACGTCGCCGACGCTGGTGCCCGTCGCGTGCGCGTTGATGTGGTCGATATCGCTCGGTTGCAGGCCCGCGAGCTGGATGGACCGCGACATCGCGTGCCCGGCCTGCTCGCCGTTGGGATCGGGCGCCACGATGTGGAAGCCGTCCGAGGTGACGCTGGCACCCATGATGCGGGCCAGGATGTTGGCGCCGCGGGCCTTGGCGTGCTCCTCGGTCTCGATGACCATCATGGCGCCGCCCTCGCCGAACACGAAACCGTTGCGGTCCCGGTCGAACGGCCGGCAGGCACCGGCCGGGTCGTCGTTGGTGTTGGAGAGCACGATGCGCATCTGGGCGAAGCCCGCGATCGGCACGGCTTCGATCTTCGTCTCGACGCCGCCGCAGATGGCGATATCCGCCTCACCGAACACGATGTTGCGCCAGGCGTTGGCGATACCTTCCGAACCCGACGCGCACGCCGAGATCACGGTGGTGACACCGGCTTTGGCCTTACGCTCCAGGCCGACGGCAGCGGCCGCGCCGTTGGGCATGTACATCTGCACCACCAGCGGCGAGACCGCGCGCAGGCCCTTGGCCCGCATGCCGTCGTAGGCGAAGACGAGCTCCTCGGCCGATCCCAGGCCGGTGCCGATGGAGACCATCAGCCGCTTGGGGTCGACCTCGGGGGAGCCTGCGTTCTCCCATACCCGACGGCCGATGACCGTCGACATCTTCTGCAGGTATGACAGGCGACGCAGTTCGACCCTGGTCAGCTCGCTGTCGAAGTCCTCGAGCAGATGGCCGCCGATACGCACCGGCAGGTCGTACATCTCGATGAAATCGTCTTCGAGTGTCCGGATGCCGCTTTCACCCGCCAGCAGCTTCTTCCACGTCGTATCGGCGTCGGTCGCCAACGCGGTCGTCATGGCTACGCCAGTGACGACCACGTTGGGAAGACCGTTCCCCGTCGAGAGCCCAGTCACGCTGTTCCCCACCTCTTTACTGCCGCATTGCTTGGAGGACTCTCCCCTGAATCCTCAGTAACGTCCGAACGCCAATGCCACATTGTGGCCACCGAAACCGAACGAGTTGTTGATGGCGTACTGGTAGTCGCCATAACGAGGCTCGCCCGCAACAACATCGAGATCGATCTCAGGATCGGGGGTCTCGTAGTTGAGGGTCGGCGGGATGACACCGTCACGCAGTGCCAGCACGGTCAGGATCGACTCGAGGGCGCCGACGGCACCGATCGAGTGGCCCAGCGCCGACTTGGGCGCGTACACCGCGGCATGACCGACTCCGGCGACGCGCAGCGCATTGGCCTCTGCGGTGTCACCGATGGGGGTTGCCGTGGCGTGTGCGTTGACGTGGCTGATGTCCGAGGGGGACAACCCCGCCGTCTCCATGGCGCGCTTCATCGCGTGGCCGGCCCGAAGACCGTCCGGCGCCGGCGCCACCATGTGGAAGGCGTCCGACGAGATGCCGGCACCCATGAGACGGGCCAGCGGCTTGGCGCCGCGAGCCTTGGCGTGCTCCTCGGTCTCGATGATCATCATCGCCCCGGCCTCGCCGAACACGAAGCCGTCACGGTTCTTGTCGAACGGCCGCGACGCCCCCTCCGGGTCGTCGTTCTTGGTCGACATGGCCCGCATCATCGAGAACGCCGCGATGGGCAGTGCCTCGATCATGCCCTCCACGCCACCACAGACCGCGATATCGGCATCGCCCATGACGATCTGACGCCACGCGTGGGCGATGGCCTCCGAACCCGACGAACACGCCGACACCGGGGTGATGACCCCGGCGCGGGCGCCGAGCTCGAGACCGACGACCGCGGCGGCACCGTTGGGCATGACCATCTGAACGGCCAGCGGGGACACCTTGCGGGGTCCGCCCTCGTTCATCGCGTCATACATCTCGACGATCTTCTCGCCGCCACCGAGGCCGGTGCCGATCACGACCGAGAAACGGTCGGGATCGACCTCGGGCTTACCGGCGGATTCCCACAGTTGATTGCCGACGTACTTGGACATGCGCTGGACGTACGACATGCGTCGCAGTTCCAGGCGGGACATCAGCGGATCGAGGGGCTCCGCGAGGTGCCCGCCGATCTTGACGCTCAGATCCCACTTGCCCACGAAGTCGTCTTCGAGGACTCGGATGCCACTCTCGCCCGCCAGCAGACCCTTCCACGTGCTCTCGATGTCCGGCGCGAGCGCAGTGGTCGCCGTGACGGCGGTCACGACGACGTTGGGGAAACCGCCATTAGCAGTGGAAGGACGTGTCACTGTGCGAACTTCTCGCGCAGTGCGGCGGCGGCCTCGGGGTTCTCTTCTTCGAGCTTCTGGATGTAGGAGACGACGTCACCGACGGTGCGCAGGCCGGCCAGATCCTCATCGGGGATCTTCACGCCGTACTTGTCCTCGGTCTGCACGGCGATCTCCACCATCGACAGCGAGTCGATGTCCAGGTCGTCGACGAAGGACTTCTCCATCGTGACCTCGGACGGCTCGATGCCGGTGACCTCTTCGATGATCTCGGCGAGGCCGGCGATGATTTCTTCTTGGTTGGCCACAATGGCTCCTTCTTGTTACGGCACTCCGGCTGTCGGAGTGAGGTTGAACGTCTTTTATCGGTGCTACCCGGACTCAGAGCTCGGCGAGTCCGTCCAGGTCTGACGGGGCCTTCACCGCATGTGTCGGTGTGCCCTTCAGTTCTCGTTTGGCGATGCCGACCAGGGTTCCCGCGGGCGGGAACTCCACGATGGCCGTCACCTCCAGGCCGCGCAGCGTCTCGTTGCACAGATCCCAGCGCACCGGCCGGGTCATCTGGGCGACGAGCTTGGTCATCGCGTCCGCCGCCGACTCGACCGGCTTGCCGTCGGCGTTGGACAGCAGTGTCGCGGTGGGCTCGTTGGTGGCCACGGTGGCGGCCGCCGCGGCATAACCCTCGGCGGCGGGCGCCATGTAATGGGTGTGGAACGCCCCGGCGGTGGCCAGCACGCGGACCCGGGCCTTGGCCGGCGGATCCTCGGCGAGCTTCTCCAGCGCCGCGACCGCTCCGGCGGCGACGATCTGGCCGGCGGCATTGCGGTTGGCCGGGATGAGATCGAGGGACTCCAGGCGGGCCAGCACCTCGGCCTCGTCACCACCGAGCACGGCGGCCATGCCGGTCGGCTCCAGTGCGCAGGCCTTGGCCATTTCCGCACCGCGGGTGGCGGCCAGTTTCACCGCGTCATCGGCGGAGATGACGCCGGCGATGGCGTACGCCGCGATCTCGCCGACCGAATGTCCGGCGACGGCGGCGGACTTATCGGCGATGAGGCCGCGCTTGGTCAGTTCTTCGTGTGCCAGCAGCGTCGCGGCCACCACGAGCGGCTGGGTCACCGCGGTATCGGTGATCTCCTCCGCGGTCGCGGTGGTACCCAGGCGGGCCAGATCCAGTCCGCTGATCTCCGACCACACGTTCAGTCGGTCGGCCGCCCCGGGCAGCTCCAACCACGAGGTGAGCATGCCGGGGGTCTGCGAGCCCTGTCCGGGCGCAAGCAGCGCAAGCACATTCTTTTGGGGCACGGATTAAGAAAACACTGTGAGAGGCCCATAGTGCGGTGTAAGAGATTATGAACCTTGTCTTATTCTTTTGTGGAGTTTCCACAAAAGCGCACGTGAAGCGACCGCGCCGAGACCTGGCCGCAACCTGGGCTCACGGGTTATATCCGCCCCACCGGGTGAGCTGTTGTCCACCTGACGCGCCGGAATAGCCATTTGGCGAGCTGAAGTGGCTTGCGTCACCTTTGAGCCGTCCCACCGTGGTGGCGACCCGCAGCACGTACGCATCTCGGGGGACCGTCGGATCCCGGCCCGTGAAATCGGTGATTCGCTTGAGGCGATATCGCACGGTGTTTGGATGAACCGTCAATTTCCGCGCGCACGCCTCGATGGCGCCGCCGGAGTCGAGGTAGGCGTCGAGCGTCTTGGTGAGCGCGGGGTCGGCATCGGCGAGAGGTCGCATCACCTCGGTCGCCAGCACGGCCACAGCGCTGGGGTCGCCCAGCAGGGCGCGCTCGGGGAGCAGCTCGCGTGACGACACGGGACGCGGTGCGCCGCTCCAGCCTGCGACGGCGTTCATACCGGCAATGGCCTCGGCGGCGCTGCGATGGGCCGCCCCCAACGTCGGCACCGTCGGTCCGATGACCACCGGCCCGTCGCCGAACACGTTCATCAGCTCCGACAGGAACCGTTCGGTCGGCGACAGTCCACCGGTGACGATGGTGACCAACCAGGTGCCGTGTACATCCGACAGGGCTGAACGGCCGCACTTGCGGGCGGCGGCGTGCACGTCGTCACCGGTCTGCTCGAGGCGATCGGGGCGCGGCAGCCCGACGATGACGGTGGCCGGCGCCGTCGCGTCCCAGTTCAATGCGGCCGCCTGGGACTGCAGTTCGGGTCCCAGGTCCCCGCGCACCACGGCGTCGACCAGGTTGGCTTCCATCCGGGTGTCCCAGGCGCCGCGGGCCTCGGCCTGATCGGCGTAGGCGGTGGCGGCGGCGAACGCCAGGTCGCGGCTGTAGCGCAGGATGCCCGCGGTCAGTGCCGTGAGCTGTTCCTCGTTGCGGGCCAGCAGGGGTACGACTTCCTCGAAGTACTCCATGGTGACCCGCACCATCTCCACCGACTGGCGCAACGCGACGCGGCGGCGCAGGTCCTGGGGCACCACCTCGAAGGCCTGGGCGGTATAGCCGACATCGCTGTTGGGATCCCGCATCCACTCGACGAAGTTGATCACCGCGGTCTGTACGACCAGCTGCACGCTGGCGCGCTGGGAGGCCTCCAGGTCGGCGAAGAACGGCAGCCGGGTCTCCAGGGCGTGCACCGCCTCGGTTGCCAGGCGGCCGGAATACTGCTTGAGGCGGCGCAGCGCCGACTCGGGGACGCTCTGCAGCACTTCCAGCGTCGACGCCGGAGGCGGGGCAAACCGATTGTCGGGCATCCCCAAAAGATACGCCTGATTTTTGTAGAGGTTTGTGGAGCGTCAGCCGTCACCGGGGCGGCTGACGCTCCACAACTCGCTAGGCGCTGCCGGTGTCGGCGTAGGAGACGCCGGCGGCCTTGACGTCGTCGATCTGGTACTCCTTGGCCGCGGCGATGGACACCGACGGATCGATCTCGCCGTCGCGGGCGAGTGCCTCCAGCACGGCCACCACCACCGACTCGGCGTCGGTGTTGAAATAGCGGCGCGCAGCCGGACGGGTGTCGGAGAAGCCGAATCCGTCTGTCCCCAGCGTCACATAGGTGCCCGGCACCCACGGACGGATCTGCTCGGGCACCGCACGCATCCAATCCGAGAACGCGACCACCGGTCCGGTGGCATCGGCGAGCACCTGGGTGACGTACGCCGTCGGTGCCGGCTGGTCGGGATGGCGCAGCCGTTGCTTCTCCACCGCGACACCATCGCGGTTGAGCTCGCCCCAACTGGTCACCGACCAGACATCGGCGGCCACGTCCCACTTCTCGGCCAACATGTCGGCGGCCTTGATGGCTTCGGGCATCGATACCCCCGAGGCCAGGATCTGCGCGGTGCTGCTGCGCTTCTCCGGGGCCTTGCGGAACCGGTACATCCCGCGCAACACACCCTCGGGATCGAAGTTCTCCGGTTCGGCGGGCTGCACGTAGGGCTCGTTGTAGATGGTGATGTAGAAGAACACGTTCTCGGGGTTCTCCCCGTACATCCGCGTGAGGCCGCTCTCGACGATGTGCGCGATCTCGTAAGCGAACGCCGGGTCATAGGTGACCGCCGCCGGGTTGGTCGAGGCGAGCAGCAGCGAGTGCCCGTCGGCGTGCTGCAGTCCCTCGCCGGTCAATGTGGTGCGGCCCGCGGTCGCACCGAGGACGAACCCGCGGGCCATCTGATCGGCAGCCGCCCAGAACCCGTCACCGGTGCGCTGGAACCCGAACATCGAATAGAAGATGTAGATCGGGATCATCGGCTCGTTGTGCGTGGCGTACGAGGTGGCCACCGCGGTGAACGACGCGGTCGAGCCGGCCTCGTTGATGCCCTCGTGCAGGATCTGGCCGATCTCGGATTCCTTGTAGGCCAGCATCAGCTCGGAGTCCACCGCGGTGTAGAGCTGCCCGTTGCGGTTGTAGATCTTCAGGCTCGGGAACCACGAGTCCATCCCGAACGTGCGTGCCTCGTCCGGGATGATCGGCACGATGCGCGGCCCGATGTTCTTGTCGCGCAACAGTTCCTTGAAGGTGCGCACGGTCGCCATGGTGGTGGCCACCGGTTGCTTGCCCGAACCCTTCTTCAAGGCCTTGTAGGTGTCGCTGGGCGGAAGCTTGAGCGCCTTGGACTTGGTGCGGCGCTCGGGCAGGAATCCACCCAGGGTGCGCCGCCGGTCCAGCAGGTAGCGGATCTCGGGGGCGTTGGGCCCGGGGTGGTAGTACGGCGGCAGATAGGGATCCTTCTCCAGATCGGCATCGCTGATCGGTACCCGGGTGACATCGCGGAACGCCTTGAGGTCTTCCAGGGCAAGCTTTTTCATCTGGTGCGTGGCGTTGCGGCCCTCGAAGTGCTGGCCCAGCGTGTAGCCCTTGATGGTCTTGGCCAGGATGATCGTGGGCTGGCCCTTGTGCTCCATCGCCGCCCGGTAGGCCGCGTACACCTTGCGGTAGTCGTGGCCGCCGCGCTTGAGGTTCCAGATTTCCTTGTCGGTCATCGGATCCACCAGTGCCTTGGTGCGCGGGTCGCGACCGAAGAAGTGATCGCGGACGTAGGCGCCGTCGTTGGCCTTGTAGGTCTGGTAGTCGCCGTCGGGCGTGGTGTTCATCAGGTTCACCAGCGCGCCGTCACGGTCGGCATGCAGCAGCGCATCCCATTCGCGGCCCCACACCACCTTGATGACATTCCAGCCCGCACCGCGGAAGAACGATTCCAGTTCCTGGATGATCTTGCCGTTGCCGCGGACCGGGCCGTCCAGGCGCTGCAGGTTGCAGTTGACCACGAAGGTCAGGTTGTCCAGCGCCTCGTTGGCGGCCACCTGGATCAGGCCGCGGCTTTCGGGTTCGTCCATCTCACCGTCGCCGAGGAACGCCCACACGTGCTGATCGGAGGTGTCCTTGATGCCGCGGTCGTTGAGGTAATGGTTGTAGCGCGCCTGATAGATCGCGTTCATCGGGCCCAGGCCCATCGACACCGTGGGGAACTCCCAGAAGTCGGGCATCAGCCGCGGGTGCGGATAGGACGGAAGTCCGCCGCCGGCATGGGAGTGCTCCTGGCGGAAACCGTCCAGTTGGTCGGTGGACAGCCGGCCCTCCAGGAAGGCGCGTGCGTAGACGCCGGGGGAGGCGTGGCCCTGGATGAAGATCTGGTCGCCACCACCGGGGTGGGACTTGCCGCGGAAGAAGTGGTTGAACCCCACTTCGTACAGCGACGCCGACGATGCGTACGTCGAAATATGGCCGCCCACACCGACTCCCGGACGCTGCGCGCGGTGCACCATGATGGCGGCGTTCCAGCGGATCCAGGCCCGGTAGCGTCGTTCGACGTCCTCGTCACCGGGGAACCAGGGCTCCAGTTCGGTGGGGATGCTGTTGACGTAATCGGTGGAGGTCAAGGCCGGAATGGCAACACGCTGCTCGCCGGCGCGTTCCAGCAGGCGCAACATCAGGTAGCGCGCCCGAGCGGGACCGGACCGTTCAACCAACTGGTCGAACGATTCCATCCACTCCGCGGTCTCCTCGGAATCGATATCGGGCAGATAGGAGGCAACGCCCTCCCTGATCACGCGAACCCGGTCGGGTTCGCCTGTGGTGCCAGAGTTTTGGGCCAGGTCTTGGCGCGCGAACTCGGTGGTCAACTACGGCTCCTCGGTTGAAAGGTGCTTGGTGTCGGATGACGGATGCTTGTGGCACCCTCTATCGTCCCCCTATCCTGCCGCAGATCACCGGGCGGGGTTGCCTACTGCAATGATCTGCCCATCGCGGCGGCGAACCGGTAAGTTTGGCGACGATGCTGAACAGTTGGCGGAGGTCCGCAGCACCGGGGCGGACGCGCACCGCCGCGCTGGCACTCGGCGTGCCCGCCGGCCTGGCCATGATCGTGGTGGGATGCGCAAGTGTCACCAGCGGTACCGCCACGGTGAACACGGCCGACGCGCCGATCTATCAGGCGTCGGTGTCAGCGTCGGCCGCCGAGTCGGCGGCAAGTTCCAGCGCCAGGGAGTCCGAGCGCCAGGTGTCGATCACCAAGAGCGCGGTGCACTCCTCATGCGAGGCGATCAGCAACAGCAGCGCGGACGCCATCAGTTCGGTCAACGCTTACGTCGACGCGTACAACCAGAACGCCGACGCGGCGGCCACCTCAGGGCCGGCGATCGACGCGCTGAACGGCAGCGCGGACCTGGTCGCGGGCAGTCTGTCCGATCCGCTGGGGCCCGAATTGAGCGGTGCGCTCACCCGCTGGGTCGACGCCGCGCGGGCGGTGGCCTCGGCGATCGCGACAGATATCGGGCCGAGTCCGTTCAATGACGCCATCAACGAATTGAACGATTCCCGGACGGTGGCACTGGATCTGTGCGACGCGGCTTACTGACGAACTGGGTCAAACTTGCCGCCAGGGGGCGGCTACCACAACACGACGTGCGACGATAAGGCTCCAGAAGTTCGGAGGCGCATACGAAGCAGGATGAGGGAGGACAGAAGGTGGTCGCGGCGGGGAAGGAATCCGACCCGAATTACGCCCAGAAGTTGGGTATCGAAAAGGGTCAGGTCGTCCAGGAGTTGGGCTGGGACGAGGACACCGACGACGATATCCGGTTCGACGTCGAGGATGCGTGCGGCGGTGAAATGCTGGACGAGGACTCCGACGAGGTTGTCGACGTGGTGCTGCTGTGGTGGCGCGATGACGACGGTGACCTGGTGGACCGACTGATGGACGCCATCACCCCGCTCGCCGATGACGGCGTGATCTGGGTGGTGACGCCGAAGACCGGCAAGCCCGGCCACGTGCAACCGGCCGAGATCGCCGAGTCCGCGCCCACCGCGGGACTCATGCAGACCTCGTCGGCGAATCTGGGGGACTGGATCGCCAGCCGATTGGTGCAGCCGAAGTCCAAGGCCGTCGCGAAAAGCCGATAGGCATGCTCGCTGTCGGCGACAGCGCGCCGGACTTCACGCTCAAGGATCAACACGGCCGCGCCGTGACGCTCTCGGCGCTGCGCGGCAAGAACGTGCTGCTGGTGTTCTTCCCACTGGCGTTCACCGGGGTGTGTCAGGGCGAACTCGGGGAGATCCGCGACCAGCTGCCCGAGTACCAGAACGACGACACCGGGGTGCTCACCATTTCCGTCGGACCGCCACCCACCCACAAGGTCTGGGCCACCGACAACGGCTTCGGTTTCCCGGTGCTGTCCGATTTCTGGCCACACGGCGCGGTGACGCAGTCCTACGGCGTGTTCAATGCCGACGCCGGCTACCCCAACCGGGGCACGTTCGCCATCGACCGCGACGGCATCATCGGCTTCGCCGAGATGATGCAACCCGGCGAGCTTCGCGACCAGTTGGTCTGGCGGCAGGCGTTGGCGGCCTTGCGGGGCGGCTGAGGATTTCACCGCACGCGGGCGCGACGTGTAAGTTGCCTGCGACGGGGCGCGTAGCTCAGTGGTAGAGCTCTGGTTTTACACACCAGCGGTCGGCGGTTCGATACCGTCCGCGCCCACCATCAAGTTCCCGGGTAAGTAGGTTCGGCGAGCTGCCCGCGGTAGCCGTGCCGGACGGAGCCCGTCGAGGGGCCCTGCTGAGCAGTCGCCGCATATCGGGCGTCCAGGGGCGCCCTGGGCATGCGACCGTCAAAGAGGCTGCCCACGAAAAGATCTCGATACGGTCTGGGCGCCGCGGTGAAACGCGGTGATCCCGCCACAAACTATCCGCGGATCTCGCACCTGCAATGAGGCCCCACAGTTCGTGCAGTGATCGACGCAAAGGGTGTGAATCCGTCCGCGCCCGCCATTGGCGCCGCACCGGGCCGAACACAAAAGCAGGGCGGGCCCGAATGATATTCGGACCCGCCCGTACCTAATTGAAATGCGTCAGTCGTTCGGTCCTTCGACGGTCTGCTGAGGCGCCGTCACCGGGGGAGTGAATACACCACCGCCGGGGTTGAGCGACTTTTCGGTGGGGGTCAGCGAGACCTCGGTGGTGGTTGTAGTCGTGGTGGGCGACTCTTCGGGCTTGTCGCTGTCACTGCTGCACGCTGCGGTGAAGCCGATCATCGCGATGATGGCGCCACCGCCAACCGCTGCCGAAATCCGACGACGAGCCAGACGATTTGTTGCCATCTTCGTGTCCTTTACGTGTAGTGAAACGTGGGTCGGCGCGATGGTCTGCGAAAACCGGCGATCCGATGTCACAAACTGTAACGCAGCACCTGCATCGGTACATTCCCTATCCCGTGCTCCGCGCGGGTGAATTGGCGCGGTCAGAGTTGGATTAAGTGGCCGTATATCGGATCCGTGACATTTGTTGTCGACGGACAAAACGGGCCATCCCCGACGGCATGCCCGGGCCTGGACTCCGTCGGTCCTGGGGATAACCCCCGGAGGACACGCGGGATTCCCACCTGGACAACCACCTTCGTGAAATTCGACCATAGATGTGGAATGTCCACCGGCCGAGAAGTGTTGGTGATGGGTGTGAGTGCGGTGCCAGTGATGACGCGTGCTCATACGTTGAGAGACAGCACAGGTCTGGTTCAGCGGAAGGCGGGTCACGTGCCTGAAACCTACTGATATGCCGATAGATAACTCCTAGAACCCACACGTCACAACTTCAGAAATCACAGAGTCCCGCCCCGGGTGTCCACTGCGCGCCGCCGGGTGGTTCAACTCTGCCCGAAAGGAACACGAAAATGCAGAAAATTCTCTTGGCCTCGGCAGCCTTCATGGCATTGGCGGGCGGCTCATTCGGGTTGGCGGCCACCGCGTCGGCGGCCCCAGCCGGAGCGTCGTCGGTCGAGGAAACGATCTATGACCTGCGCACTCAGGGCTACAACGTGCAGCTGAACGGCACCCGCAACGGGCCGTTGTCCAATTGCTCGGTCGACTCCGTGCGCGGAGCGTCCGACGCTGCCGTTCCGGGTGCGACGGTCTACGTGGACCTGTCCTGCCCGGCCGAGTACCAGTACTGATCGCACTGGGTCGCCGGTGCCGCTCACCCCGTGAGCGGCACCGCGACCTCATTGCGGCGCCGGAAGGGCAGCGTCCATGGCGGGTCGTAAAACCATGCCACCGGCTGCCCGTCGGTCGTGAAGTCGGTGCCCTGCAGGGCCGTCAGGAGCTCGGCCGATTTGGTCGTGACGGCCGTCGAGCTGCGGTCACCGCTGAAGCGCAGCACGGCGAAGCGTTCGGATGGCACCTCCACCACCGTCACCGAACTGTCGTCGGGTTCGGGCAGCGTCTCCATCGACCACTTCGAGGGCATATAGAACCGGATCACCGAATCGCCGGTGCCCCCGGCGTGAGTCTGCGCGACCGGGGCCGTCATGGCGATCTTCTCCCCGTGCTGCGCCACCGGGGCCGTCATCGCGATCTTCGTCTTGCGGTGATTGCCGCCGAAGATGTAGCCGGCCAGCCTCCGGAAGCCCTCGCTGCGCGCATCCTGACCGTCGCCCTTGACGCTGGTCTGCGCCGCCACGCGCGGACCGTACCGACGGATCTCGATCTCACCGATGTTGTCCTCGTGAACGTAGAGCGGTTCTTCGGTGCCCGCACGGATACCGAAGACACCCCCGACTCCCTCGATGAACTGGGTGGCGGTACCTGCGATCTTCGTCAGCATGACCTACCAAGTACCCGCTCGCGCGCCCCTCACACCACCGGTTTGCCGCGTCGCGCACGCGATCGCATATCCCAGAGATAGAGCTGATAGCCGAGCAACCACAGATCGCGCGGGACGACGCGGTCGGCGATCCGCAGCGCGGCGATCAGGGCGTCGAACGCCCGTTGCTGGCGGCCGGTCCAGCGCAACCGCATCAGGGTGCGGAACTCGGCGGGCAGGAATCCGGTCGTCGCGAACAGGTTCAACGGGCCGGCCACCTGGCGCAGCGGGGTCGGCAGGAACACCAGCGCCGCCACTCCGTGGAGATGCCTGCGCACCGGCTCGTCGATCCGCAGATCGTCCAGTGATCGATTCCAGTACTCCTCGAACGCGACGCGGTCCGCCGGCCACATGCCCTCGCGTACCTGCAGCGTGGTGCCCAGCCGTGCGGCGTCCCGGTACACCGCATCGGCGGACTCGTCATCGAGTGGGCCGTAGAGGAACTCGTGCTGATCGACGTAGTAGCGGTACAGGCAGGCCGCCACCCACAGTTGCAGCGCGGGATCGAATGCGTTGTAGCGCACGGGGCTGTTCGCACCGGACCGGATCTGGCGGTGCGCGGTGTCGACGGCCCCGCGGATCAGTGCCCTGTCGCCGTCGGTTCCCACGGTGGCCGCCGCCAGATAGGTGCCGGTGGTGCGGGCCCGTTTGAACGGATGCCGATAGACGTTGCCGCGGTCCACCGGGCTCTCCAGGACGCCGTACCCGACGCCGGGGGAAGCCAGTTGCATGATGACGTTCGCGGCAGGTGCCAGCGCCGCGGCCGGATTGATCAGATCGGCGACACGCCTCGGATTCCGTGGGGGACCGAGCCTCATGGAACCGAGTACACCACCTTGTGAGACGCTGCCGACGTGTTTGCGCCCAATGGCTGTGCCCGCGCGATCGGCCTGGCGGCCGGTTACCTGGCCGACGTGTTCCTGGCCGACCCGCAACGCGGCCATCCCGTCGCCGCATTCGGGTCCGCCGCTGCGGCGCTGGAGCGCCGCACCTACGCCGACAACCGGGCCGCCGGCGCCGCCCACACCGCCGCGCTGCTCGGCGCCCTGGGGGTGCTCGGGGTGGCCGTCGAGCGCACCGCGCGCCGGCGCGGCCCGGTGTGGGTGGCCGCGGCCACGGCGGTGAGCACCTACGTGGTGCTCGGTGGAACATCGTTGGCCCGTACCGGTGCCCGGCTGGCGGACGCCCTGGAGCGCGACGATATCGACGGGGCCCGCTCGCTGCTGCCGTCGCTGTGTGGTCGTGACCCGGCGGCCCTGGACGCCGACGGTCTGGCCCGTGCCGCCCTGGAATCGGTCGCCGAGAACACCTCCGACGCGCAGGTCGCGCCGATCCTGTGGGGAGCGGTCGCGGGCGTGCCCGGTCTGTTGGTCTACCGAGGCGCCAACACCCTGGACGCGATGATCGGCCACAAGTCGCCCAGATATCTGCAGTTCGGTTGGGCGGCAGCTCGATTCGATGATGTGGTGAACTATGTGGGAGCGCGTGCGACCGGGCTGGTCGTGGTGGCGGTCAGCGGCGCGCCGGGCGCCGCCTGGCGAGCCTGGCAACGCGACGCCGGCAAACATCCCAGCCCCAACGCCGGTGTCGCCGAGGCGTCCTTCGCCGGGGCGCTGGGGGTGCAGCTCGGTGGCCCCACCCAGTATTCGCACCGCCTCGAGATGCGTCCCACCCTGGGTGAAGGCCCGGCCCCCGACGCGGCCGACCTGCGTGGTGGGGTGCGGCTGTCGCGGGCGGTGCAGGCCGGGGCGACCGTGCTGGCGGTGGCCGTCAGTGCCGCTTGCCGTACCGGTCGGCGAGCTTCTGTTCGGTGCTGACCGGCTTCGGGGCCGCAGCCTGGTCGGGCTCGGAATCGGTCTGCGGGTTAGCCAGAGCCTTCTCCCGGCGCCGGACCTTCACCTCGGCGAGGATGAAATACCCCACACCGATCGGGGCGATGATGCCGAACGCGATCCACTGAATTCCGTAGGACAGGAACGGGCCGGCATCCAGCACGGGCAGCGGAATCACGCCGAGCCCGCCGGGCTGGTCCTCGACCAGTTGCAGATACGAGCCCGTCAGCGGGACACCGGTCAGCCCCGAAATCTGCTCCGGGTTGATGGTGTAGACCTGCTGCGTCCCCTCGGCGATGAGCGGGTCCTTGCCGGGATACACCCCCTCGGCGTCGCGCAGCCGCCCGGTGATGGTGACCGGCTCCACCGGCGCGGGCGCGATGGTCGGCACCGCGGTGCCCTGCTCGGGTTTGACGTAGCCGCGGTTGACCAGCACGGTCGGTCCGCCGTCGACGACGAACGGGACCAGCACCTCGTAGGCCGGCGCACCGTCCACCGACCGCAGACGGGCCAGCACCTGCGCCTCGGGCAGGTAGCGGCCCGAGGCTGTGACCCGCTGCCACTGATGCTCGCGTGCCGACGAATCCTGCTGCGGCAGATAGTTTGTCAGCGGCACCGGATCCGTGTTCAGCGAGTTGGCGATCTGGGCGTTCTCGCGTGAGGTCGTGGTGTTCTTGCCGAGCTGCCAGGGCGCCAGCACGGTGAAGCACAACCAGGCGAAGGCCGCCACGACGACATACAGCGCCAGCCATTGCGGCCGGAACAGAAATCCGAAACGCTTCATGGCTGTTTCCCGTTCGCGCACGTGCTCATCGGTGCCGTCCCAATTGCTGGTCGATCCAGCCGTGCAGGCCGGGCAGCGCGGCCTCGATGACGGTGAAGACGGCCTCGAAATCCTCCGGACCACCGTAATAGGGATCCTCGACGTCCAAGCTGAACGCGCCCGAGCGCGGGTCGAAGGAACGCATCATCCGCAACCTCTCCGGCGGGACACCCATGTCGGCGAGCATGCGGGCGTGGTTGCGCCCCATGGCGACGACCATGTCGGCAGCCAGATGGTCCTCGTCGAGTTGGGCCGCGCGGTGAGTGGTCGGATAGCCGTGCGCCAGCAGAACGGCGTTGGTGCGGTGATCGGCGCCGTCACCGGCATGCCAGCCGCCGGTCCCGGCGCTGGTCACCCGCACCTGTTCGGCCAGACCGCGGCCCGCGATCTGGTGGGCCAGCATCTTCTCGGCCATCGGGGACCGGCAGATGTTGCCCGAGCAGACGAACGTCACATGCACCGACTGTTCCCCGGGTCGCTGCGCTCTCCCCCGCAAGCGGGAGGTGCCCCCAGCCGGCCGACTAGACACCGAGCACCCTCCGCAGTTCGGCCATCGTGGCCACCCGGTGCAGCGGTGCGGGGGCGTCGGGCCCGTCGAAATCGGTGCCGCCGTATCCCCAGTCGACCACCACGGTGTCGATACCGTGGAAGGAGGCGCCCTCGACATCATGGCTACGGTCACCCACCATCAGCACCCGCTGCGGCCGCGGGCCCAGCTGCGCCAGCGCGTACGCGATCACCTCGGCCTTGGCGGCCCGGCTGCCGTCCGGGCTGGCGCCGGCGATGACCTCGAAATACCCGTCCATCCCGAAGTGGGCCAGGATGCGCTGCGCGGTGGGCTGTGCCTTCGACGTCGCCACCGCGAGCCGCATGCCCGCGCGCTTCAGGTCCTCCAACAGCTCGGGGATGCCATCGAACGGCCGGTTCATCGACCAGCCACGACTGGTGTAGTCGGCGCGATAGGCGGTCATGGCCTCGTCGGCGCGGTCACCGAGGCCCATGGACGTCAGCGTGTGATGCATGGGCGGGCCGACGATCCGGCCGGCGAGATCGCCGTCGGGGACGGAGGCGCCGATGCTCTCCAGCGCATGCCGGAAGCTGGCGACGATGCCGTCCGCTGAGTCCGTCAGGGTGCCGTCGAGGTCGAACAGCACCAACTGGGGAGCTCGGGTCACGGTTTCAGTCACCCCACCATTGTCGCCGATGTTCCGGTGCCGCTGGTCGGCGCACTACTGTCGTGCTGTGGTTCATGAGGTTCGGCAGGCGGCGCGCTATCACGGCGACCAGGCCGTCACGTCCGGGATGCTGGACTTCGCCGTCAACGTCCGCGCTGCCGGACCGCCGTCCTGGCTGGTCGAACGCCTCGGCGGGCGGCTCAGCGACCTGGGGCACTACCCGAGCGCGGCCGACGTTGCCCGAGCCACCGAGGCGGTGGCCGCGCGGCACGGACGCGAGGTCGGCGAGGTGGCGCTGCTGGCCGGCGGCGCCGAGGGATTTGCGCTGCTCCCGAACCTGGACCCGCGGCTGGCCGCACTGATCGCGCCGTCGTTCACCGAACCGGAGGCGGTGCTGAGCGCCGCCGGGGTGCCGATCCAGCACGTGGTCCTCGACCCGCCGTTCGGGCTGGCCGGCGCGGCGGTACCCGCTCGGGCCGACCTGGTCGTGGTCGGCAACCCCACCAACCCGACCTCGGTGCTGCACCCGGTGCGTGACATCCTCGCGCTGCGCGCGCCCGGCCGGATCGTCGTCGTCGATGAGGCCTTCGCCGATGCGGTACCCGGCGAGCCCGAATCGCTGGCCGGGATGTCGCTGCCCGATGTGGTGGTGCTGCGCAGCCTGACCAAGACCTGGTCGCTGGCCGGCCTGCGGGTCGGCTACGCACTCGGGGCGCCGGAGGTGCTGGCCCGGCTGACCGCCCGGCGCGCACACTGGCCGCTGGGCACTCTGCAACTGGAAGCCGTCGCGGCCTGCTGTTCCCCGGAAGCGGTGGCCGAGGCGGATGCCGGCGCGCGCAGGCTCGCCGCCCTGCGTACGGAGATGGTCGCCGGGATGCGCGACGTCGGGGTCGACGTGGTGGACGGCTGCGCACCGTTCGTGCTGCTGCGCGTCGACGATGCCGAGCTGACCCGAAAGCAACTGGAAACCAGGGGGATTGCGGTGCGCCGTTGCGACACCTTCGTCGGTCTGGACGGCGAGTATCTGCGGGCGGCGGTGCGTCCCGAATGGCCGCTGCTGCTGGAGGCCCTGAGATGAGTGTCTCGCTCGCCGAGGTGATGGACGTCCTGGACGCGGCGTATCCGCCTGCGCTGGCTCATGACTGGGACTCGGTCGGGCTGGTGGCCGGTGACCCGGCAGAGCCGGTCACCTCGGTGACGGTGGCGGTGGACGCCACCGACGCCGTGGTCGCCGAGGTGCCCGAGGGCGGACTGTTGCTGGCGCACCATCCGCTCTTGCTGCGCGGTGTGGACACGGTGGCCGCCTCGACCGCCAAGGGCGCCCTGATCCACCGGATGATCCGTTCCGGGCAGGCGCTTTTCACCGCACACACCAACGCGGATTCGGCCTCGCCGGGTGTCTCCGATGCGCTAGCCGAGACGCTGGGCCTGGTGGTCGAGGACGTGCTGTCGCGCGGGCCTTCCGGACCCGAACTGGACAAGTGGGTGGTGTTCGTTCCGGTCGAACAGGCTGCGCAGGTGCGGGATTCGATGTTCGCCGCGGGTGCCGGGCAGATCGGTGACTACTCCTGCTGCAGCTGGAGTGTCACCGGCACCGGCCAGTTCCTGCCGCACGCGGGTGCCACGCCGGCCATTGGTGAGGTGGGCACCGTCGAGCAGGTCACCGAGGACCGCGTCGAGGTGATCGCGCCGGCGCGGCTGCGCGCACGGGTGCTCACCGCGCTGCGCGCCGCGCATCCCTACGAGGAACCCGCCTTCGACGTCTTCGCGCTGGCACCGCTGCCCGCCGATGTCGGGATCGGCCGGATCTGCACACTGCCCCAGCCGGAACCGTTGTCGGCGTTCGTGTCCCGGGTGCGCGCCGCGCTGCCCGCGACCACCTGGGGTGTGCGGGCCGCCGGCGTCGCCGACGCCGTGGTGTCCCGGGTCGCCGTCTGCGGCGGCGCGGGCGACTCGCTGCTCGGCGCGGTCGACGGCGCCGGGGTACAGGCTTATGTGACCGCAGATCTGCGGCACCACCCGGCCGATGAGCACGGCCGGATCTCTGATGTGGCACTGGTCGACGTCGCGCATTGGGCAAGTGAGTTCCCCTGGTGTCACCAGGCGGCAACGCTGCTGCGCGGCAGTTTCGGCGAGGCATTACCGGTGCGCGTGAGTACCGTGCGCACCGATCCGTGGAATATCGATGGAGGTTCCCAATCATGAAAGCCGAAGTGAGTCAGCAACGTTCGCTACTGGACCTGGCCGAGGTCGATGCCGAATTGCGTCGCGTCGACCATCGTGCCGCCAATCTGGCCGAGCAACAGGAATTCGAACGGGTGCAGGCGCTGTACCAGGAGGCCAACGACCAGCTTGCGGTGGTCGGGATCGCCCTGGAGGACCTCGACGGCGAGATCACCAAGTTGGAGAGCGAGATCGATTCGGTGCGCCAGCGCGAGGACCGTGACCGCACACTGCTGCAGGGCGGCACAGTGAACGCCAAGCAGCTCAGCGAACTCCAGCACGAGCTGGAGACATTGGAGCGCCGCCAGTCCTCCCTGGAGGATTCGCTGCTGGAGGTGATGGAACGCCGCGAGGAGCTGCAGCGGCAGCAGTCCGAGCACCTGGCCCGCATCGACGCCCTGCAGAACGAGTTGTCGGCGGCACAGCTCGCGCGCGACGCGGCACTGGTGGACATCGAGAACGTCCGCCAGGTGTCCGCCGGGCGGCGCACGGAGTTGACGTCGCTGCTGAATGCAGACCTGGTCGCCCTCTACGAGAAGCAGCGCGCCGGTGGCGGTGCCGGAGCCGGCCTGTTGCAGGGAAAGCGTTGCGGGGCATGCCGTATCGAGATCGACCGGGGCGAGATGGCCAGGATCCTGGCCGCCGATGACGACGAGGTGCTGCGGTGCCCGGAATGTGGAGCGATCCTGTTGCGGGTCAAACAGTGAAGGTGGTCGTCGAAGCCGACGGCGGATCGCGGGGGAATCCGGGTCCGGCAGGCTACGGCGCGGTGGTGTTCAGCGAGGACCGCTCGGCGGTGCTCGCCGAGCGTCAGGAGTCCATCGGGCGGGCCACCAACAACGTCGCCGAGTATCGCGGATTGATCGCCGGACTGACCGCGGCGGCCGAACTGGGTGCCACCGAGGTGGTGGTGTTCATGGACTCCAAGCTGGTGGTGGAACAGATGTCGGGGCGCTGGCGGGTCAAGCATCCCGACCTGCTGGAGCTCAATCGGGAAGCCGCGCAACTGGCCCGGCAATTCGGACAGATCGAGTACGGCTGGATACCGCGGGCGGAGAACTCGCATGCCGACCGGTTGGCCAACGCGGCGATGGATGCTGCGGCGGCTCCCGTGTCGGCGCCGACCCCAGCCCCGGCCTCGCCGGGCTGGAGCGGCGCTCGTGGCGAACCGACCCGGCTGATGTTGTTGCGCCACGGGCAGACCGAGCTCTCGGTGGACCGCCGGTACTCCGGGCGGGGCAACCCGTCGCTCACCGAACTCGGACGCAACCAGGCCGCGGCGGCGGCTCGCTACCTGGGGGAGAAGGGCGGTATCGACGCGGTCGTCTGCTCGCCCTTGGGGCGCGCCCGGGAGACAGCCGGTGCTGCCGCGAAGGAACTCGGCCTCGACGTGGTCATCGACGACGATCTCATCGAGACCGATTTCGGTGGGTGGGAGGGCTTGACGTTCTCTGAGGCGGCCCAACGGGATCCGGACCTGCACGGCAGGTGGCTGCGTGATACCAGTGTGACCCCGCCGGGTGGTGAGAGCTTCGATGCGGTGGCGGAGCGGGTGCGCAGGGCCCGCAACCGGATCGTCGAGGAGTACGCGGGGTCGACGGTGCTGGTGGTATCGCATGTCACGCCGATCAAGACCATGTTGCGACTGGCGCTCGATGGTAGCGCCGGGATTCTGTACCGGCTGCACCTCGATCTCGCATCGCTGAGCATCGCCGAGTTCTATCCCGACGGGCTCGCCTCGGTGCGGTTGGTGAACCAAACCTCCTACCTTTGATTCAGCTGG
Organism: Mycobacterium sp. ITM-2016-00316; assembly: GCF_002968335.2. NCBI lineage: Bacteria > Bacillati > Actinomycetota > Actinomycetes > Mycobacteriales > Mycobacteriaceae > Mycobacterium > Mycobacterium sp. ITM-2016-00316. The sequence goes on along the minus strand of NZ_CP134398.1, from coordinate 3,693,980 downwards.
AATGCAGGTGCAGCCGTTCACCGTGGACATCGAAGATCATGATGGCCTCGACCGGCCCGTCGACGGTGCCGAACCAATGCGGCGTCCACGTTGAAAATTCCACAGCCTCACCGGGTTTGATGATGAAATCGCGTTCTCCCAAGACCAGGCGCAGCTGCCCGGAGAGCACGTACATCCATTCCTGACCCTCATGGACCGGAAGTTCGGTGGGCGGTGTGTTGCGTTTGGTGCTGACCCGCACCTTGAACGTGTGCCGTCCGCCGGTGGGGCCCTGACGGGTCAACGGCCAGTAGGTCACCCCGTTGCGGGTGTGCGAGCTGCCGCGGACACGCGGGTCCTCGGACTCCGGCTCGCGCAGCAGTTCGTCGGTGCTGACCGACAGCGCGAGGGCCAGCCGGGGCAGGTGATCCAGCGCCAGCCGGCGCTTGCCGGATTCCAACCGGCTCAGCGTCGACACGTCGATGCTGGCGCGGGCGGCCACATCCTGCAGCGTCAGGCCTTGTTGGGTGCGCAGATCCCGCAGCCGCTTGCGGACGGTGTCATCGACACTCTTTGCCTCCATGGCAAACGAGCTTGGCATTTTGTCCGGCGATCGGCAAGCTCGATGACATGAACAACCAATGGGACTGCATCATCGTCGGTGGCGGCGCGGCCGGTCTGAGCGCGGCGCTGGTACTCGGCCGCGCGCGGCGGCGCACCTTGATCCTGGACGACGGTGAGCAGAGCAATCTGGCCGCCCACGGTATCGGCGGGCTGCTGGGGCACGACGGCAGGCCGCCCGCCCAGCTGTACGAGGCGGGCCGTGCGGAGCTCACGGAATACCCGAACGTCACCTTTCGGTCGGCGCGGGTCACCGCCGCCAAGGCGGACGGGCCGGACTTCGTCGTCGAACTCGCCGACGGGGGCCACGAACACGCGCGCCGGATCCTGCTGGCGACCGGTATGCAGTACCGGCCGCCGCAGCTCCCCGGTCTGGAGGCGCTGTGGGGTGGTTCGGCTTTCCACTGCCCGTTCTGCCATGGCTGGGAGGTTCGCGACCAGCCGCTGGCCGTGCTCGCCGACGGGGAGCGGGCTGTGCACATGGCGTTGATGCTCAAGGGCTGGACCGACGATGTCGTCGTGCTCAGCAACGGCGCGGGCCTGGAGAATGACCTGCTGGCGGCCGCCGGCATTGCGGTGGACGACCGCCAGGTCAGCGAATTCCATGCCGAGGGTGGTGTATTGACCGAAGTGCGATTCACCGAGGGTGCGCCGCTGCCGCGACGCGGTGTACTGGTGGCGGCGGTGCTGCATCAGCGTTCACACCTGGCCGCCCATCTCGGCGTGGCATTCGCGCCGGCGAGTCCCGTTGCGGCAGATGCCATCGTCGTCGACCAGTTCCAGCGGACCACGGTTCCGGAGTGTTCGCGGCCGGTGACGTCAGCGTGCAGATGCCCCAGGTGGCGGCCGCGGTGGCCAGTGGGTCGCTCGCGGCGGCCGCCGTGGTGCAGAGCCTGCTGGCCGATGACGTCGGCCTGCCCGTCCCGCCGTGGCCGGCACCCGATGTCCAGCAGCACTGGAACGAGCACTACGGGCAGCGCGATCGGGTGTGGAGCGGGCGGGTGAACCTGCGGTTGTCCGAGGTTGCGGAGTCGCTGCCGGCCGGGCGTGCCCTCGACCTGGGATGCGGTGAGGGCGCAGACGCCAGCTGGCTGGCGTCGCGGGGATGGTCGGTGGTGGCCACCGATGTCTCACAAGTGGCCCTGGACCGCGCGGCGGCCGACGCGGGGGAGTTGTTGAGCAAGATCGACTTTCAGCACCACGATCTCGAGGTGAGTTTCCCGGACGGTGAATTCGATCTGGTGTCCGCACAGTTCCTGCACTCGAAGATTCCACTGGACCGGGCGCGGGTGCTGAAGCGGGCGGCGGCTGCGGTCGCGCCCGGGGGACTAATGGTGATCGTCGATCACGGTGAGGCGCCGCCCTGGTCGAACCACCGCCACGTCGAGTTTCCCAGTGCGGAGGAAGTGGTCGGATCGCTCGACCTCGACGACAGCTGGGAACGCGTGCGGGTGGGCCCGGTCGAGCGCGAGGCCACCGGACCCGATGGGCAGCCGGGGCATCTGATCGACAACGTGATGGTGTTACGGCGGAAGTGACGTCACCCCGGACGGTCGGAACGTGTTGTCGGCCGTCCAGGGGTCGTCGAACGGTGGGTTGTTGCGGGCTCTCGGCTCCGGTGTCGAGGTGATTCTGTCGATCCGAGAACGAGTCCCATTGCCTCGCGTGGTGGCGGCGCTGGGTTCGGCCATCAGAGGTTGAGCGTGGATCACGCTGCTGGGCGCCAACGTAACGATGCCCGGCACTTCCTTGCCAGTTCTGATGAAAGTTATCCACAGCCGCGAAGTTCCCGCTTTGCGATGTCGGGGGCGCGAGTAATATAGAACACATGTTCGAAGGTTTGGATCGTGGCTCACTCGCGGAGCTGAGCGATGAGGCGCTCATCAGCGCGGTCACGACGATGACCCAGACCGAGGCGAAGGCCGCCGCGGCGCGGTTGGCGTTGATCGGCGAAGTGGTGGCCCGCCAGTGTGATGACGAGGATGACACTGTTGCTCATCAGGTGATCGATGGCTGGGCGTGGGCGCAGGCTGCGGTCGCTGCGGCCTGCAACCTCAACCCCTATGCCGCGTCCAAGCAGATGCGCATCGCCCAAGCGTTGCGTGACCGGCTGCCCCGCACCGCGGCCCTGTTCGCCACCGGCGCGATCTCGGCGACGGTGATCGATGCGATCACCTGGCGCACGCATCTGGTCGTCGACGAGGACGCGCTGGTGTTGATCGACACCGCGATCTCTGGTGAAGCGGGCGAGTATGGGGCGCATTCGGAGAAACAGTTGATCGGCGCGGTTGATCTGTGGGTGGAGAAGTTCGACCCCGAAGCCGTCGTGCGCTCCCGGCGGGCGGCCAAAGACCTTTACGTGGAGTTCGACGACAAGGACGACCCCAACGGGGTGGCCTCGTTCTGGGGACGGCTGCGTATCACCGACAAAAAGATCCTGGAACAACGGCTCGACGCCCTGGCCGACACCGTCTGCCCCAATGATCCGCGCCGTCGCGGGGAACTGCGCGCCGCCGCGCTGGCCGCGTTGGGTGTGGTGGGCCCCGCCCTGGAACGACTGACCTGCGAGTGCGGGGATACCGGCTGTGCGGGCAGCGGGAAGGATCCGCGCGCGGGCGCGATCACCATCTACGCGCTCACCGACCAGGCGCCCGCCGCCAGTGAAGACACCCCGCCGCAGAGCACGCCCGGCGGTGCGGGCGCCCCGGACTCCGAGCCCGCCGCGACCGAGGCTGCGCCAGAGAAAGAGGAGCAGACACCGGCCGCGGAATCCGAACCCGCTGCGCCCGAGCACGAGCCGCAGACACCGGCCGCGAAGTCCGAACCCGCTGGACCATCCGAGCCTGCCGCGCCGGCTGCCAGCACCAAGCCCCCTGCGCCCGCCGCACCCGCGGCCAGCACCGAGCCTGCAGCACCCGCGGCCCGCAGCCCCAGCCCCGGGGTGATGCTCGATGGCGCCATCATCCCGGCCGCCATGCTCGCCGAACTCATCGCCGCCGGCGCCACCATCAAACCCCTCGCCGAGATCGCCGATCTACCCGCCGAACGCCAATACCGGCCGTCGGCCGCGCTGACCGCGTTCGTCCGGATGCGCTCGATGACCTGCAGCTTCCCCGGTTGCAACCGGGCGGCACACCGCTGCGACTTGGATCATCTGATCCCGTGGCCGGCCGGGGCGACGCATCCGGGCAACCTCGGGCCGCTGTGCCGTCTGCACCATTTGGTCAAGACTTTCGGTGGTTGGGAACCGGCAGCGAAACCCGACGGCAGCATCCAATGGACAGCACCCACCGGGCACAGCTACCAGAAAGCCCCCGGCGCGGCAATCCTGTTCCCGCACTGGAACATTGACACGCCCATCCCGCGAAAACGGGCGATCAGTCTCATCGACGACACCGACCGCGACACCAAGATGCCGCTCCGGCAACGCACCCGCGCCCAGGACCGGGCGCAGCGCATCAAAGCCGAACGCCAACGGAACCAACTGGAGCGCGCCCTCGAACTCGCCGACAACGACAGCGACCCACCACCGTTCTGAGGTCAGTTGAAGGCGCTGACGTCAGCCAGTTGGGTGAGCCGGACGCTGTTGCCCGACGGGTCACGGAACCCGCAATCGATGCCGTACGGCATCTGATGCGGCTCCTCGGTGAATTCCACTCCGCGGGAACGGAGTTCCTCGAATGAAGCCTGGCAGTCATCGGTGGTGAGAAATACCGTCCCGGCAAAGCCCTTCGCGGTGAGGTTGCGGACCTCCTGCTGGGTGACCGCATCCATGACCGGCGGACCGGGCACCGCCATCAGCACGATCGAGACATCGTCCTGGCCCCGCGGACCGACCGTCAGCCAGCGGAATGTGTTGTCGAGATCGGGTAGTGAAGCGTCCTGGCGGACTTCGAATCCGACCTTCTCGGTCCAGTAGCGGAGAGCGGCGTCCTGGTCGTGCACCCACAGGTGCGCGCTTGCGATTTTGATCATGCGGATGACGCTACGGCCGCTCGCCGGGTGCCGTCTTCTCCCCGTGTGCTGTCTTGGACCGGCTGGCCGGGGCGCGCCGGGTATCGCGCTTGACGATGCAGTTGGGCACCCGGGCGTACACGCTCGCGGGCGGCAGGCTGGCCCGATAAGCGGCAGGCGGCCTTCCGTACACCCTGGCGAACGCAGTGGTGAACGAACCGACGCTGGTCAAGCCGACCATCGCGCAGACGTCGGCCACGGACCTGTCGGTGTTGCGCAGTAGCGCGGCGGCGCGCTCCAACCGTCGGCTCTGGAGATACGCTCGCGGCGACTCGCCGAACGTCCTGGCGAACATCCGGCTGAAATGCGCCCGGGACAGTCCGGCGGCCGCGGCGAGGTCGTCCACCGTGATCGACTCGGCGTAGCGAGCATCGACGAGATCCTTCGCGCGCAGCAAATATCGGGCTGGGGGCACCTGCGCCATGGCCCTAAGGGTACGGTGATCGGCGCGGACGAGTTGGCCGGGCGACCGCGGAGTTCAGGTTTCCACCTGGGCGTCGAGGAAAGTCCGGACTTCACAGAGCAGGGTGATTGTTAACGGCAATCCGGGGAAACCCGCGGGAAAGTGCCACAGAAAGTAGACCGCCTCCGCTGTCCTCGTGACAGCGAAGGTAAGGGTGAAACGGTGCGGTAAGAGCGCACCAGCATCCCGGGCGACCGGGGTGGCTAGGTAAACCCCACCCGAAGCAAGGCCAAGAAGGCCGCAACCTGGTTGTGGCTGCGCAAGCGTCCGAGGGCTGCTCGCCCGAGCTTGCGGGTAGGCCGCTTGAGGCACCCGGCAACGGTGTGTCCAGATGGATGGTCGCCGCCTCGCCGGACACTCCGGTGAGGAACAGAATCCGGCTTACAGGCCAGCTCGTCCGCCCTACTTCTTGACGGCCTTCTTCAGGGCCTTCAGGGCGCCGTCGATGCCGTCCTCGGCCTGCAACGCCACCTCGGCCTCCTTCTCGTAGAGCAGTCCGTAGGTGAAGGTGTCCTCACCGGCGGCGTGCGCGGCGTCGGCCTCCTCAAGCAGGTGTGTCCGGCTGACCACGCTGTCCTGGTGATCGCCGAGCAGGCTCTGGATGGTCTTGGCGCCATCGGCCACCGCGGAATTCCCGGTCGCCGCGGCGGTGTACCGAAGGCGCTTGGCGCGCTTGCGGATTCGGTGCAGGGACTCGTCGGTGCCGTCCTCTTCGGCCTTCTTGGCAGCCTTGTGGACCTTCTTGTAGGCCGCAGCGACACTCGCCGCAGCGGATTCCTCGCCGGATTTCTCCGCAGTCGCCGACGGCGCGGCCACCAGCTCATCCAGGGCATCGAGCAACCGGAAGTAGCGCTCCGAGCGCATGGCCAGCAGCGATCGCCGCCACCCGCCGGCATAGCGCTGCTTGGCGCCCTCGACCAGTCGCTCGCGTACCGGACCGCGCACCAACTCCGGCGCCAGCCCGTCCAGTGCTTTCTCGTATTTCTCGGCCAGCACCTCGGCATCGCGGGCCACCCCGAGGATGCCGGCCAGCAGTTTCAGTTCATCGAGCACCCAGGCGTCGTCGGCGAGACCGAACGACTCATCGGCGATCAGGCTGCGGATCTTGCGGGTGGTGACCCGCATCTGGTGCACCGAGTCCCAGACATCGGCGCGCACCGCCCGATCCCATGCGATCAGCTCCTCGACGTTCTCTGCGACGGCCCGCCGCACCGGGTCGGAGGCCTCCACCGCCGCCGCCTCCGGTTCGGCGGTGGCGAGCACCCTGGCCAGTTTGGAGCCGTGCCCGGCCGGTACCGCGCCCGCGTCGAGCAGCCGGTTCGACAGCCGGTCCAGAATGTCGGTGGAGCCGGCGCCCTCGGCCAGTTCCAGCTCCCATTCCCGCCAGGCCTGCGGTTCGCTGTCCGGTCGCAGCGCGGCCGCGGTCACCTGGTCATCGCAGAACTCCGCGACCGGGGAGTCGTCGGCGCCGAACAGCAACGACACGGTGCGCTGCGTGGTGATGCGAGCCACGGCGCCCAGCGGCCGGTCCCGCACGATCGCCGCCACCACGTCGCGGATCTCCTCGGGGACCGAGTCGGCCAGCGGTGCGCGCACCTCGGTGCGGGCGTCCGGGCCCGCGGGCAGCTTCACATGCCAGCCGGCGTCGCCCCCTCCGGTACGCCGGCGCAAGGTGATGCGCTTGGCGGCCAGGTCGTAGTTGGGTGTGTCGAAGTACACCGCTTCCAGCGTCTGGGTGGGTGCGTGTTGCACCCTCGACACCACGGCCAGGCCCTCGAAAGACGGCGTGACGGTGGTCTCGACCACGTCGAACTTCCGCTCAACCTCGGTGTGGCGCGACGCTTTTGGCTTCTCAGCAGGCATGTTCACCCTTGTTCGGTACCGCATCTGTCAGACGTTGTGAACAGCGTGCCACATCCAGGTGAACAACCTCCGGGCGTAGCGGGCACCGGAATCCGGGGGCGCGTGTTACACACGATGGCCCCGCCGTAATACGGTGAGCGCCATGACCGCATTCGAGACGCTGAAGTTCACCCGGGCCGGATCCGTCGTCAACATCGTCCTGGACCGGCCCGACGCCGCCAACGGGATGAACGCCGCGATGACGCGCGACCTCGCCGACGCGGCAACCTTGTGCGACACCGCGGAGACGAAGGTGGTCACCCTGACCGGCGCGGGCCGGTTCTTCTGCGCCGGCGGTGACCTCAAGGCGATGGCCGCGGCCGACGACCCGGGCGTCTTCGTCAAGGGCATCGCCAACGATCTGCACCGCGCCATGTCCACCTTCGCCCGGATGGACGCCGTCCTGATCACCGCGGTCAACGGTGTGGCCGCCGGCGCGGGATTCTCCCTCGGCGTCTCGGGTGACCTGGTGCTCGCCGCGGAGTCGGCGTCGTTCACGATGGCGTACACCAAGGCGGGCCTGAGCCCCGACGGCGGCGCCTCCTATGTGCTGCCGCGGCTGGTGGGCCTGCGCCGCACCCAGGAACTGATGATCACCAACCGGGTGCTCAAGGCCGCCCAGGCGCTGGAATGGGGCCTGGTGACCACCGTGGTTCCCGACGCCGACCTGCCCGCCAAGCTCGCGGAGCTCGCGGCCGAGGTCGCCGCGGGCGCAAAGGGTTCCAACTCGGCGGTCAAGCAGCTGCTGCTGAACACCTACGGCGCCGACTACGAAGCGCAGCTCGAACTGGAAGGCCGGTTCATCGCCCGCAACGCCGCCGGCGCCGACGGCAAGGAAGGCATCGCCGCATTCCTGGGCAAGCGCGCCCCGGTATTCCGTTAGATCCGGCGGGCTGGAGCGAAGCGACCCGGGGAGGGGGTCAGTAGGAGTGCTCCTCGGCGGGGAAGACCCCGCTGGCCACCTCATCGGCGTACTGCGTTGCGGCGCGCCGCAACTCGGCGCCGACCTCGGCGAACCGCTTCACGAACTTCGCGGTCTTGCCCGATGTCAGCCCGGCCATGTCCTGCCACACCAGCACCTGGGCATCGCAGTTCGGGCCGGCGCCGATACCGACGGTCGGGATGGTCAGCTTGCCGGTGATCTGGGTGGCCAGCTCGGCGGGCACCATCTCCAGCACGACGGCGACCGCGCCGGCCTCGGCCACCGCGATCGCGTCGTGGATGGTCTGATCGCCGGCGTCGCCGCGACCCTGCACCCGGAATCCACCGAGGCCGTTCACGCTCTGCGGGGTGAAGCCGATGTGCGCGATCACCGGGATGCCGGCCTGGGTCAGCGCCGCGATCTGGGCGGCCACCCGCTCGCCGCCCTCCAGCTTGACCGCGTGCGCGCCGGTCTCCTTCATGAAGCGGGTGGCGGTCTCCAGCGCCTGATCGGCGCTGCGCTCGTAGCTCCCGAACGGCAGATCGGCGACCACCAGGGCATGCTCGGCGCCGCGGACGACGGCCCGGACCAGCGGGATGAGTTCGTCGACGGTGACCTGCACGGTGGTGTCGTAGCCGTACACGACGTTGGCGGCGGAATCGCCGACCAACAGCACCGGGATGCCGGCGTCATCGAAAATTCGGGCGGTGGAGAAGTCGTATGCGGTGAGCATCGACCACTTGTGGCCTTCGGACTTCCACTTCTGCAGGTGGTGGGTGCGGACCTTCACGGGCGCTTTGGTGGCACCATAAACGGACTGCTCAGACATCATTGTCCCTCGATGTGTGGTTGTCGGGTTGATCCTCGTGGCCCATCCGGGTCCCCGGGTCATCTGACGGCTACCAGTGTGCCACCCCTGGGCGTGAAGGTGAACGGCCGGTTAAGTGGATTTCCTCACATCGACACCGCGCGGTCCTACCATCGGCACCATGCAACGTCTGAGCGGGCTCGACGCCAGCTTCCTGTATCTCGAAACCGCGGCCCAGCCTCTGCACGTCTGCTCGATCCTGGAGTTGGACACCTCGACGATGCCCGGCGGCTATACGTTCGACCGGCTGCGTGACGTACTGACCATGCGGATCAAGGCGATGCCGGAATTCCGGGAGAAGCTCGCCGACAGCCGGCTGAATCTGGACCACCCGGTCTGGGTGGAGGACACCGACTTCGACGTACAGCGCCATCTGCACCGCATCGGGCTGCCGTCGCCGGGCGGGCGCACCGAACTGTCCGAGATCTGCGGGCACATCGCGTCGCTGCCGCTGGACCGCAGCCGGCCGCTGTGGGAGATGTGGGTCATCGAGAACGTCGCGGGCACCGACGCACACTCCGGCGGGCGACTGGCGTTGCTGACGAAGGTGCACCACGCGGCGGTCGACGGCGTCACCGGCGCTAACCTGATGTCCACGCTGTGCACCACCGAGCCCGACGCCCCGCCCCCCGACGCCGTCGACGGCGTCGGGGGAGCATCCGAGTTGGAGATCGCGGTGGGCGGCGCGGTCAAGTTCGTCACCCGGCCGCTGAAGCTGGTCAACATGCTGCCCGCGACGGTCTCCACGGTCGTCGACACGGCGCGCCGGGCCACCAAGGGCCTGACCATGGCGGCGCCCTTCGCCGCCCCCAAGACGGCGTTCAACGCCAACGTCACCGGGCACCGCAACATCTCCTTCGCCGAGCTCGATCTGGCCGACATCAAGACGGTGAAGGACCGCTTCGGGGTGAAGGTCAACGATGTCGTGCTGGCCCTGGTCTCGGGAGTGCTGCGGCGTTTCCTGCTCGACCGCGACGAACTGCCGGAATCGTCTCTGGTGGCCATGATCCCGGTCTCGGTGCACGACAAGTCCGATCGGCCCGGCCGCAACCAGGTGTCGGGGATGTTCTCCGCGCTGCACACCAACATCGAAGATCCCGCCGAACGGCTGATGGCCATCGCGTCGGCCAACTCGGTTGCCAAACAACACAGTTCGGCCATCGGCGCGACCCTGCTGCAGGACTGGACTCAGTTCGCCGCACCCGCGGTGTTCGGGGTCGCGATGCGGGTCTATGCCCGCAGCAAGCTCTCGGCGGCCGCGCCGGTGCACAACCTGGTGGTCTCCAACGTGCCGGGCCCGCAGGTGCCGCTGTACCTGCTCGGGTGTGAGGTCAAGGCCATGTACCCGCTGGGCCCGATCTTCCACGGCTCCGGGCTCAACATCACCGTCATGTCGCTGACGGGCAAGCTCGACGTCGGGCTCATCTCATGCCCGGAACTGCTGCCTGACCTGTGGGAGATGGCCGACGACTTCGCCGTCGAACTGGCCGAGTTGGTGGCAGTCAGCGGATAGCCTCACCTGCTCCGATGTCGGCACATGGCAGCATGGTCAGCCATGAACCTCACGCGCGGGGTCCCCGCGGCCGCCATGGTGCTGCTTCTGGTCGCCGGATGCAGCAACGCAGTCGACGGCCGCGCCGTGATTTCGGCTCCCCGGCCGGGGACCCCGGTGCAGTGGGCGCCGTGTGAGGCCGCGTCGGGGGAGTCGCGGCTTCCCTCCGGCGCGGAATGCGGGCTGCTCTCGGTGCCGGTCAACTACGACAACCCCGACGGCGACGTGGCGCAGATCGCGATGATCCGGATCAAGGCGACCGGCGAGAAGATCGGCTCGCTGTTCGTCAACCCCGGCGGTCCCGGCGAATCGGGTGTGGAGGCCGCGGTCAACATCGTCGGCACCATGCCGCAGTCGGTGCGGGCGCGATTCGACCTGGTCGGTTTCGATCCGCGCGGGGTCGGCCTGTCCAAACCCGCGCTGTGGTGCAACTCGGATGAGGACAACGACAAGTTGCGTGCGGATCCGACGGTGGAATACACCGACGAAGGCGTCGAGCACATCGAGACCCAGACCAAGGAGTTCATCGACCGCTGCGTCGAGAAGATGGGCGAGGAGTTCCTCGCCAATGTCGGAACCCAAAGCGTGGCAAAAGATCTCGATGCCATGCGGGAGGCCGTCGGCGACGAGAAGCTGACCTACCTCGGCTACTCCTACGGCACCCGGATCGGCGCCACCTACGCCGAGCTCTTCGGTGACAAGGTGCGCGCGATGATCCTCGACGGGGCGGTGGATCCCAATGCCGACCCGGTGGAGGCCGATATCCGGCAGGCCGAGGCCTTCCAGACCGCCTTCAACGACTACGCCGCGGACTGCGCGCAGGACCCGAATTGCCCGCTGGGCACCGACCCCGCGAAGGCCACCGACGTGTATCACGACCTGGTCTACCCGCTGGTCGACAACCCGGCGCCGACCAACGATCCGCGTGGCCTCGGTTACAGCGATGCGATCGTCGGCACCATCCTGCCGCTGTACTCACCCAACTTGTGGCGCCACCTCACCGACGGCCTGACCGAGCTGCGCGACGGCCGCGGCGACACCATGCTGGCGCTGGCCGACCTGTACATGGGCCGGGATGCCAACGGTCACTACAACAATTCGACCGATGTGCGGGTCGCCGTCAACTGTGTCGACGAGCCACCCATCACCGACCGGGAGACCGTCATCGAACAGGACCGGAGGGCCCGCGAGGTGGCCCCGTTCCTGAGCTACGGCGAGTTCACCGGCAACGCCCCGATGGGCACCTGCTCGTTCTGGCCGGTGCCGCCCACCTCCGAACCCCACGAACTGAACGTGCCCGGGCTGCCCCCGACCTTGGTGGTGTCCACCACGAACGACCCGGCCACCCCGTATCAGGCGGGTGTCGACCTGGCCGAACAGCTCGGCGGCACCCTGCTCACGTTCGAGGGCACCCAGCACACCGTGGTGTTCCAGGGCAACGCCTGCGTGGACGACATCTCGGCGAAGTACGTCATCGACGGAGTCGTTCCGCCCGAGGGCACCCGCTGCAGATAACGGCGCTGTCACCGTCTGGTTCCCGGGTGGTCTCTGCCTGGATCCGCCGGCGAACTCGACCCGGCTCGCGTGCAAACATGAGGGCCATGTGGCTGGCGGGCAGGATTTTCGCGGTGCTGCTGGCCCTGCTCACCACGGCCGGCATGCTCTGCGCACCGGTGCAGGCGGCACCTGTGTCCTGGGGTGGCTGCGCGCAATTCCTCGGCGATGCTCCGGTGATCACCACCGCGCAGTGCACCACCATCGCGGTTCCGGTCGACCGGGCCAATCCCGAGGGCGCCCAGGCACAACTGGCCGTTATCCGAATTCCCGCGGCGGGCAACCGGATCGGGACGCTGATGGTCAACCCCGGCGGCCCGGGTGCGTCGGCGGTGGACACCGTCGCCTCGATGGGCACCGCCCTGGCTGCCTCCCCGATCGGGCAGCAGTTCGACCTGGTGGGCTTCGATCCGCGCGGGGTCGGCTACTCGACCCCGCAGCTGCGCTGCCGCACCGATGCCGAATTCGACTCCTACCGCAGCGATCCGATGGCCGACTACAGCCCGGCCGGGGTGGCCCATATCGAAGGCAGGTACCGGTCGTTCGCGCAATCCTGCCTGGACAACGTGGGGCGGGAGTTCCTGGCCAGTGTCGGCACCGACTCGGCCGCTCAGGACATGGACGCGGTACGCGCGGCCCTCGGTGAGGAACAGCTGAGCTATCTCGGTTTCTCCTACGGCACCGAACTCGGCACGGCCTACGCGCACCGCTACCCGGAGCGGGTCCGGGCCATGGTGCTCGACGGGGCGCTGGATCCCGGCACGGATCCGATCAGCGAGAGCGTATGGCAGCTGACCGGATTCCAGCGGGCCTTCGACGACTACGCCGCGGACTGTGCGCAATCGGCCGACTGCCCGCTGGGCACCGACCCCGCCCAGGCCGTCGCGCGGTACCACCAACTCGTCGACCCGCTGGTGCAGCGGCCCGCGGCGACCCCGGATCCGCGCGGACTCGGCTACGCCGATGCCATCACCGGAACCGCCAACGCGCTCTACAGCCAGCGCTACTGGCCGTACCTGACCAGCGGGCTGCTCGGTCTGCAGCGCGGGACAGATCCCAGCGACCTGCTGCAGCTCGCCGATGACTACTGGCGTCGCGATGCGTCGGGGCGCTACCGCACCCAGCAGGACGCGTTCACCGCGATCCGCTGCGTCGACGCGCCGTACCCGACGGACCCGGCGGCCTGGGTGGATGCCGACCGGCGCACCCGCGCCGCCGCGCCGTTCATGGAGTACGGCACCTTCACCGGCTACGCGCCGCGCGACACCTGCGCGCTGTGGCCGGTGCCGTCCACGTCGGTACCGGCGGCCGCGACCTCGCCCGGCCCGGGGAAGGTGATCGTGGTGTCGACGACGCGCGATCCCGCCACACCGTACGAGGCCGGTGTGGAACTGGCCCGCCAGCTCGACGCGCCGCTGGTGACCTTCGAGGGCACCCAGCACACCGTGGTGTTCAACGGTGACGAGTGCGTGGACACCACGGTGCTGGCGTTCCTGCAGGACCTGGTTCAGCCGCCGCCCGGGCTGCGCTGCTGAGAAGACGGCTTCCGGAACTATTTCCCGGGTCGCTTCGCTCCTGCCCGCCGGAACGGGATCATCTCGCGGGACAGCAGCGCCCGCACCCGGGGATCGCGGCTGCACGCCACCGCGAACACCGTCAGCAACACCCAGCTGCTCAGCGCGCTGGCGAGCACCAGCCCGAAGGCGGCCCAATCGCCGCCGGCGAGTTCACGGGCCGCGTACTGCCGGGACCAGAGCCGCCAGTAGATCATCAGGTTGACCGTCAGCCCGACCCCGTAGGACAGCGCGAACGAAAACAGGAAAGGCTTCCAGGTGCCGTCGTGCAGGCGCGCCGAAACCGGTTCGTGCCGAAGCGGATACAGCACCGACAGCACGTTCGCCACGCCCAGCCAGATGAACACCATCGTCACCAGCTGGTCGATCATGGCGACGGGATTACCGTCCCCGATCGCGGTGAGGGCGCCGATCACCGGCAGGCCCGCCCCGATCACCAGCACCGCGATGGTGATGTTCTTGACCACCAGGATGCGCCAGATGCGCTCGCCGGCGGCCAGCGCGCGGCGCACCCGTTCGGCCTCGAAACACAGTGCGTTCGTGCAGACCACACTGCCCACGATGGCCGCGAACAGATAGAGCGTCAGCCGGCCGGCGTCATAGCGGACCAGGCCGGAGAAGTGATAGAAGCCGACCAGTGACAGCGCGATGCCCAGGGTGATGGCGGTGCGGACCAGGATCGCCCGCGGTCTGTCGAACAGGACGTGGCGCAGTTCGGCGCCGACCCGGCGTGCCAGACCGGGCAGCAGGGGCCGGACACCGCGCACCACCGCGGCCCGGGTCGGCTCGGGTGCCACCTGTCGGGCCAGGGCGACCTGGGTCACCGCCTCGGCGACCGCCGCCCGGGCCAGGCCCACCGCCACCACGACGTTGGCCGCGGCCTGCAGCGGGGTCTGCGGCAGGTCCCGGGTCGAGTCGACGGCGCGGGCGTGCCCGGCCGCGCGGGCCAGCCACTGTTCGGACGCCCCGGCCGCGCCGACATCCGAGCCGACGACACGCCCGAGCTCGACGCGGGCTCGCCGGGCCTCCTCGGCGAGGGCGGCGTCGTCACCCCATTCGGCGGCCGCGGCCGCCGCTTCGGCGGCCCGCAAGGCGCCGGTCAGGGCGCGTAATTCCTGGATGGCCGCGAGTGACTGTGACTCCCGGTCGGCATCTTCGATCACCGCAACACTGAATCACGTCGAGGTCGCCGGAACCGCGACCCGTGTGTAACACAGATTTAACAGCCGGTACCTAGGCTTCCAGCATGGACCGCCAGAAGGAATTTGTGCTGCGCACGCTGGAGGAACGCGATATCCGCTTCGTCCGGTTGTGGTTCACCGACGTGCTCGGATACCTGAAGTCGGTGGCTATCGCACCCGCCGAACTCGAAGGCGCCTTCGAGGAGGGCATCGGCTTCGACGGTTCCTCCATCGAGGGATTCGCCCGGGTCTCCGAGGCGGATATGGTCGCCCGGCCCGATCCGTCCACCTTCCAGGTGCTGCCGTGGTCGGACAGTGCCGGCAAGCACCACTCCGCGCGGATGTTCTGCGATATCACCATGCCCGACGGCTCCCCGTCCTGGGCGGACTCCCGCCATGTGCTGCGCCGCCAGCTCGCCAAGGCCAGCGACCTCGGGTTCTCCTGCTACGTGCATCCGGAGATCGAGTTCTTCCTGCTCAAGCCGGGTGGTGAAGGGGACCTGCCGGTGCCCGCGGACAACGGCGGTTATTTCGACCAGGCCGTCCACGACTCGGCACCCAACTTCCGCCGCCATGCCATCGATGCGCTCGAGCAGATGGGCATCTCGGTGGAGTTCAGCCACCACGAGGGCGCGCCCGGCCAGCAGGAGATCGACCTGCGTTATGCCGATGCGCTGTCCATGGCCGACAACGTGATGACCTTCCGCTACCTCGTCAAGGAGGTCGCCCTGGCCGACGGCGTGCGGGCCTCGTTCATGCCCAAGCCCTTCGGCGAGTACCCGGGCTCGGCCATGCACACCCACATGAGCCTGTTCGAGGGCGACACCAATGCCTTCCACAGCGCCGACGACCCACTGCAACTCTCGGATGTGGCCAAGTCGTTCATCGCGGGCATTCTGGAGCACGCCAGCGAGATCAGTGCCGTCACCAACCAGTGGGTGAACTCCTACAAGCGGCTGGTGCACGGCGGCGAAGCGCCGACCGCGGCTTCCTGGGGCGCGGCCAACCGCTCGGCCCTGGTCCGGGTGCCGATGTACACCCCGCGCAAGGCCTCCTCGCGCCGCATCGAGGTGCGCAGCCCGGACTCGGCCTGCAACCCGTACCTGACCTACGCGGTGCTGCTGGCCGCCGGTCTGCGCGGTGTCGAGAAGAACTACGTGCTGGGCCCGCAGGCCGAGGACAACGTGTGGAGCCTGACCTCCGAGGAGCGTCGCGCGATGGGCTACAAGGAGCTGCCGGGCAGCCTCGGGGTGGCGCTGACCGAGATGGAGACCTCCGAACTCGTCGCGGAAGCGTTGGGGGAGCACGTCTTCGACTACTTCCTGCGCAACAAGCGCACGGAGTGGGAGAGCTACCGCAGCACGGTCACCCCGTTCGAGTTGAAGAACTACCTGTCGTTGTAGCCGGTCCCCGTCGCTTCGCTCGCCCCAGGTAGCGTGGGTGGGTGGCCAAACCCGCGACGCAGCGCCCCAAACTGCCCGGTGTGGGCCGGCTCGGACTTGTCGAGCTCACCGCGCGGGAGGACCTGGACCGGCTCGGCTGGACCACCGATGACCACGTCGAATTGTTGTGGTCACTGTCGCGGGCACCCGACGCCGATGTGGCGTTGCGGGCCATGGTGCGCCTCGCCGACGCGCTGGAGTCCGACTGGACGGAACTCAACCAGGCGCTGTTGAAGGACAAGGCGCTGCGCGGCCGGTTGTTCTCGATCCTGGGCGGGTCGCTGGCCCTCGGCGATCACCTGATCGCCCGGCCGCAGTCCTGGCATCTGCTGGCGGGTGCGGTCACGCTGCCGCCCGTCGAGGAGTTGCGGCAGGCGTTCGTCGCCGAAGCGGAGGGTATCGCCGACCCGCGCACGGCGAGCCTGCCGCTGCAGACCCTCTACCGGGACCGGCTGTTGGTGCTCGCCGCGCTCGATATGGCGCCGACGGTCGAGAACGAACCGGTGCTGCAGTTCAGCACCGTCGGCGAACACCTCTCGGATCTGGCCGACGCCGCGCTGGCCGCGGCGCTGACCATCGCCGTCAAGACGGTGTGCGGGGACGCCCCCGCGCCGGTGATCTCGGTGATCGCGATGGGCAAATGCGGTGCCCGCGAGCTGAATTACGTCAGCGACGTGGACATCATTTTCGTGGTGGAGAAAGCGGATGCGATCACCACCCGGGTGGCGGGCGAGATGATGCGCTTCGCCGGCGACACCTTCTTCGAGGTGGACGCGGCACTGCGGCCCGAGGGCAAACAGGGCCAGCTGGTGCGGACCCTGGAATCACATATCGCCTACTACGAGCGGTGGGCCAAGACCTGGGAGTTCCAGGCGCTGCTGAAGGCACGACCGGCCGCCGGCGACCCCGAGCTCGGTGCCCGCTACATCGAGGCGCTCATGCCGATGGTGTGGACCGCCTGCGAGCGCGAGGATTTCGTGGTCGAGGTGCAGGCGATGCGCCGCCGCGTCGAGGAACTGGTCCCCGCCGGGGTGCGGGCGCGGGAGCTCAAACTGGGCACCGGTGGTCTGCGCGATGTCGAATTCGCAGTTCAGCTCCTGCAATTGGTGCACGGCCGCAACGACGACTCGCTGCACGTGGCCTCCACGGTCGACGCGCTGGCCGCCCTGAGCGCGGGCGGTTACGTCGGCCGTGACGATGCCGCCAACCTCACCGCGTCCTATGAGTTCCTGCGGCTGCTCGAACACCGGTTGCAGCTGCAGCGCCTCAAGCGCACCCACATGTTGCCCGAGTCCGATGACGAGGAGGGGATGCGCTGGTTGGCGCGCGCCGCGCACATGCGCCCCGACGGTCAGCACGACGCGCTCGGGGTGTTGCGCCAGGAACTCAAACGCCAGAGCATGCGGGTGTCGCGCCTGCACGCCAAGCTGTTCTACCAGCCGCTGCTGGAATCGGTCGGCAAGCCGGGCTTCGCGGAGGGGATGTCGACCGAGGCCGCCGAGCGCCAGCTCGCCGCACTCGGCTACGAGGGCCCGCAGAGCGCGCTGACCCACCTGGCCGCGCTGGCCGGCGAGGGCGGCAGGCGCGGCCGGGTGCAGCAGGTGCTGCTGCCCACGCTGCTGGACTGGTTGTCCGACACCCCCGACCCGGACGCCGGACTGCTGTCCTACCGGCGGATCAGCGAGGAGCTGGGGGACCTGCGCTGGTATCTGGCCACGCTGCGCGACGAGGGCGCGGTCGCCAAACGACTGATGCGGGTGCTCGGCATCTCGGCCTACGTGCCGGATCTGTTGATGAAGGCCCCCGAGGTCATCCAGCTGTACGCCGACGGCCCGCAGGGGCCCAAGCTGCTCGACGTCGACCCCGACACCGTGGGCCGGGCGCTGGTCGCATCGGCGGGACGACACCAGGATCCGGCGCGGGCGATCGCGGCGGCGCGGACCCTGCGCCGTCAGGAACTGGCCCGCGTCGCCTCGGCGGATCTGCTCGGCATGCTCGAGGTGTCCGATGTGTGCCGCGCCCTGACATCCATCTGGGTCGCGGTGCTGCAGGCCGCGCTGGACGTGGTGGTCCGGGACAGGTCACCGGAGAGCGGGCCACCGGCGCGCATCGCGGTGATCGGGATGGGCCGGCTCGGCGGCCGTGAACTGGGATACGGCTCCGACGCCGACGTCATGTTCGTCTGCGAACCCGCCGACGGAGTCGAGGAAGCCGTCGCGGTGAAGTGGTCGGTGACCGTCGCCGAACAGGTGCGGGCGCTGCTCGGAACCCCCAGCGCCGACCCGCCTCTGGAGGTGGACATCGGCCTGCGTCCGGAGGGCCGCAACGGCCCGCTGGTGCGGACGCTGTCCTCGTATGAGGCCTATTACGCGCAGTGGGCCCAGCCCTGGGAGATCCAGGCCCTGCTGCGGGCGCACCGGGTGGCCGGCGACGCCGAACTGGGAGAGCGGTTCCTGTTGATGGTCGACAAGACCCGCTATCCGGCGGGCGGGGTGTCGGCCGAAACCGTGCAGGAGATCCGTCGGGTCAAGGCCCGGGTGGACGCCGAGCGACTGCCCCGCGGTGCGGACCCGAACACCCACACCAAGCTGGGGCGCGGCGGCCTCGCCGATATCGAGTGGACGGTGCAGCTGCTGCAACTGCGCTACGGGCACAAAATCCCGTCGCTGCACAACACCTCGACACTGGAGACGCTGGACGCCATCGGTGCCGCCGAACTGGTCGCCGAGGGCGATGTCGCGCTGCTGCGCGAAGCCTGGCTCACCGCGACCAGGGCCCGCAATGCGCTGGTGCTGGTGCGCGGCAAGCCCACCGACCAGCTGCCCGGCCCGGGGCGTCAGCTCAATGCCGTTGCGGCCGCAGCCGGTTGGGCAGGTGGCGACGGCGGGGAGTTCCTGGACAACTACCTGCGGGTGACACGGCGCGCG
The DNA here is from genome assembly GCF_002968335.2 of Mycobacterium sp. ITM-2016-00316. Taxonomy (NCBI): domain Bacteria; kingdom Bacillati; phylum Actinomycetota; class Actinomycetes; order Mycobacteriales; family Mycobacteriaceae; genus Mycobacterium; species Mycobacterium sp. ITM-2016-00316. Next base: position 3,674,981 of record NZ_CP134398.1, on the reverse strand, counting down.
AAGGCCGTGGTGCTCAACGTCTTCGGGGGCTGAACCGGTCGGGGGCCGACCCGCTCAGGTCAGCCGGTCGGCGACGATCCCCACGGAGTCGAAAGCTGCCTTGATGGCTTCGATCTGGGCGGCGCCGAACCCTTCGGCGCGCGCCGAGGAGATGATCGCGTACCGGGCGTCGACGAACTTCGCCGTCGAGGGCAGCCGGTACAGCGAGTCGTAGAACACCCGCGCCCACTGTTCCCCGGACACCTGATTCTTGGTGGCTTCCATCATCTTGTATGCGGCGAAGTTCATGATGCCGCTGTTGCTGTGCACATAGTCGAAATCGTCGTTGGCGGTGCATCCGCATCCGTCGACGAGGCGGCCGCCGTAATGCTCGGGCTGCCGGTAATCCGACGGGTCCTCCATGTTGCGGTACGGGCTACCCGCGGCGTCTTCGGCGAAAAGCCAGCGGGCAGAACCGGTCTTGTTCTCGATGAGGGCGCCCATGATGTCGGCATAGGACTCGTTCACGGCGCCCGACTCACCCAGGTAGGCAAGCCCGTTGATGTACTGGATGACCGCGTGGGTGTATTCGTGGGCCACCAGATCCAGGGCCGCCTGGGTGTTGCCGGCATCCCCGAACACCATCACCGATCCGGACCAGGCGGCATTGCGCCAGCCGCTCGCCGACGCGCCGCCGGGGTTGTAGTCGATGCTGAGCACCAGCGCTGCGCCGTTGTCATCGAACGAATCCCGGCCCAGCACGCCCGCGTAGTAGTCGAAGACCCGAATCATGTTCGCCTGTGCCGACACCGCGGACCGCAGCCAGCTCGTCGTATATCCCACCACCTCGCCGGGGATGCTGGGCAGCCCCGACCACGTGGCCTGGTACCTGGTCGCGTAGGTGGTGATGTTGCGGCCGATATCGGTCAGCACGATCGAGGACCCGGTGTTGGCGGCGGTCACCGTGCGCACCTTGCCCAGCTGATCGGTGCCCGAGGAGCGCACCGGGGCCACAGCGTGCTGCGCGGCGGAGAATTCGGAGATGATGGCGCCGGGTTTGGCCCCGCTCGCGGCGATGATGTAGCGGGTGCCGATCGAGGGGTATCGGCTGTCGGCCGCGGAGGTCACGTCAACCCGCCAGGCCAGTCTGGGCTCGTTGTTCAGATCCTCGTGGTAGATCACCAATTCGGTGTCGTAGTGCAGTGTCGCGAAGAAGGCATCCCTGGTGGCCTGGCTGGGGTTGCCGCCGAGATCGGACACCAGGTCGGCCTTGATCAGCTCGATGACCTTGGAGACCCGGTCCACCGTGCCGATCGGGACGGTGTTGACCGCGGTGATGGCCGGGTCGTAGTTGCTGATCAGGCTGGTGACCATGCCGGTACCGTCGGTGGTGAGCACCAGCTCGCTGCCCAGCACCCGCAGCCCGTTCACCGTCGGGTTGAGTCGGTAGGACACCGTGCCGAAGTCGTTGGTGGACATGGTGATATCGCCGGCCTTGGCGAACCCGGTGGGCACGCCGAGCAGGGTGGAGATCCGGTTCAGCAGGGCCGCGGCCGACACCGCATCGGTGACGGTGTCGACGGTGAAGGTGCCGTCGATATTGCGTACCTTGCCCGCCGCGTTCCGGCCGACATCGAGGTGGCCGGTCGACGCCAGGTTCCGCAGTTCGGCCAGGGTGAGGGTGCCGTCGACGTCGGGGTGCACCGCCGCGATCGGGATACTGAGGTCGACGGGGATCCCGTGGGTGCCGTCGAGCGCCGACACGGTGACGTCCAGTGCGTCGGGACCGGGGGTGAACCAGGCGCGGTAGCGCGCAACGGTGTTCGGTGTGAAGGTGAACGCGCCGGTGTTCTGGTTGAGGGTCAGCGTGCCGCTGGTCGGCGTCGCCGAGGCGAGCAGGTAACTCAGCGGTGAGGAGTCGGTCACCTGGATCTGGCCGCTGACCACGCCGGTCACAGCGTTCACGGTGTACACGACGGTGCCCGCCACGGGCAGGTCGTTGCCGGGCGTCGACGCCGCGACGGTGACCGACACCGTGAGCGTCTGTGTCGCACCGTGTCCGTCATCGACCCGCACGGTGAACGAGTCGGTGCCGATGCCGGCTGCGCGTGCGTCGGCGGTGGGGGTGTAACCGAAGCTGCCGTCGGTGTTGACGATGACGGTGCCGCGCGCCGGAGCGGTGGGCACCACGAACGTCAGCGGATCAAGGTCGGCATCGGTGACGCCGATCAGTCCGGTGACCCGTCCGGTCGCCGGATCGGCGGACAGCCCGCTGATCGACGCGGCGGTCGGCGCGGTGTTGCGGGGACTGATGTTCACGGTCACCGGCACCGTCACCAGGCCACCGTGCCCGTCATCGACGGTGATGGTGAAGGTCTCGGTCTTGGCCGACGGGTCCGCGGTCGCCGCGGCATGTCGGGCGGTGACGGTCGGGGTGTAGGTGAACTTGCCGTCGGCGGCGACGACCAGGGTGCCCTTCAGGGTGGCGGCGGTGCCGTCGTAGTAGATGCGGTCGCGATTGGCGTCGGTGCCCTTCACGGTGCCGGTGATCACGCCGGTTGTCGAATTGGGCTTGCTCACCGTCACTTTCACCACCGGCGCGGTGTTCGCCGGGACCACCGCGATGGTGATGGTCTGCTGGACCACGCCGCGCCGTCCGTCGTCGACGGTGATGGTGACCGTGTCGGTCAGCGCGGACAGTGTCGCGGTGTCGGCGGCTGCGGTGTGCCGGGCCGTTGCGGTGGGGGTGTAGGTGAAGGTGCCGTCGGCGGCGAACGTGATGGTGCCCTTGGTGGGTTTGGTGAGGACCGTGATCGTCAGGGCATCACCGTCACCGTCGGTGACACCGGTCGATCCGATCACCTGGCCGGTGACCGCGTTGCCGGCGCCGGTCGGTGCTGCCACGTCGGGTCGCAGATTGGCCGGCACCAGCGAAACCACCCGCAGCACACCGGCGGCGGTATCGGTCAGATACAGCTGCATACCGTCCGGGCTGGCGGCCAGACCGCCGATACCGCTGCCGGTGTCCAGGGTGGTCTGCAGGGTGCGTGTCATGGTGTCGTACACCGCGAGATCGCCGTCGTCGGACGTCAGGAACAGCAGCGATCCATCTTTGCTGACCGCGGCGCTCGTGGTGGTCTTGGCGGTGCCGAACTCGCCGAGGACGCCGAAGTTGGCCGCGCTGAGCGCCCTGACGGTGGTGCCGTCGGTCACCGTGTAGAGGGCTGCGGAATCTCGGCTGACCGCGAGCACCGTTGAATCGATGGTGCCGGCAAGCAGTTTCGCAGAGTTCGACCACGAGGAGGTGCTGTAGGCGGCGATGCCCGCAGGTGTGCTCGCGTACACCCGCTTGCCGTCGGGGCTGACCACCAGCGTCGTCGCGCCGGTGGTGTTGGCGATCCAGGCGGTGATGCGGTTCGTCGACGTGCTGAGCTTGGCCATCTTGCCGGTGGCGTTGCCGATGTACACCGCGCCACCGGACGGGCTGATCGCCAGCGTGGTGGGGGTGAAGCGCAGCGCGATCTGGCGCTGCACGGTGTTGGTGGCGGTGTCGATCACCGCGATCGAGCGCCCCGCCGCGTCGGCCACATAGACCGCCTTGCCGTCGGCCTTGACCACGACCGACACCGGATCGGTGCCGACCGGGATCGTCGAGACCACGGTGCCGTCCAGGGTATCGATCACCGTCACGGTGCCGGCATTGACCAGGTAGGCACGGGTGTTGGTGGCCGCCACCGCGCCCGGTCGGCCGGCGGTGGGCACCGGGTCGAGCAGGTGTATCGGCGTCGGGTCGATCGGGATGGCCACCGCCGCAATCACCTTAGGTGTCTTGCCGTCGCTCACCGTCACCGTGAAGACGGCGTCGGGAACGGCCGCCAGTCCGGCCTGGACGCGTTGGGCCGCGGTGGGCGTGTAGATGAACGCGCCGGTGGAGGTGAATGTCAGGGTGCCCTGGGCGGGCCGGGTGAGTACTGCGTAGGTGAGCCGGGCGCCCTCGGGATCGGTGGCCACGACCTGCCCGCCGACCGCACCGGTGGTCGGATCGGGATCGCCGATCACCGGTGCGCCGATGACGGGCGCGACGTTGGCGGTGGCCGCGGCGACCGCCAAGGCTGCCGGGGCGGATGCCGCGGTCGCGGTGGGGGTGACGCCGAGCTGGCGGCGGGCCGCGGCCAGCAGTACCCACAGGCCGGGAAAATCGACCGTCGGGCCGGGCCGGCTGCCCTGGAACGGTGCGGCCAACGCGGACAGCAGGGTATTGATCACCTTCGCCGGTGTCGGCAGTGTCGGCTTCGGAACGGACTGGGGGACAGTGCTGCTCGCGGTGGCCGCGGCGATCACCGGGGCCGCGGCGGCGGCCGGCTCTGAGGACACGGTCTGCACTAGGGCGGGTGCCGCAGGCTCGACGGTCTGCCGCGGCGCCGGTGCCGCGGCGGTCTTCGCGGTGCGCCGCTGTGTGAGGGCGGTGCGGGGTTTCTTCTTCGGCGACGCGGTCCGCAGCGAGGGACGCTCGGATGCGGTGGCGGCCGGCGGTCCGGGATAGGTGCTGGGCTCCGCGGTGCCGGCCTCCGGCCCGGCGGTCGCCGGTGTGGTGTCGGTCGCTGTCGGGTCGGATGATGTCGGTTCGGACGCGGAGGTCGCGCTGTCGGACTGGCTGGTCTCCGAGCCGCCGGCGCCGGGATCGGACCAGGCCGGTGCCGGGACCGCGATGGCGGTGCCGATTCCCAAGGCCACCGCGAGCGCGCCGACGCGGCCCACGTGACGGGCGCAACCCGCTGCCGTCGAGTCCCTCACGATAACGCCCCCGCCTTGTGGCCGAACAATTGACGGCAACGACAACACTGCCTGGAAGTAGACCACAAAAACGCCCGGACCGGAGACGATGGCGCGTTTGAGTGCCGGCCCGGCTACTGATAGACCGGCTAATGATAGAACCATCTGATGAGCCAGCCGTTTTCCGAGATCAGCGCCGATGAGCACGACCGCCAGCAGGCGCTGCACGGGCCGCTGGCCGCCGCGGTGCGCAGACTGGTGGAGGCCAGCATCACCACCGGCGCCGACAGCGAGACGATCCGCCGGGCGCAGGTCGCCCTGGACGCTGTCGCCGACACCCTGGAGCAGCGGCGCTACGACGGTCCGCGGACCATGCTGCATGCCGATACCGGCCGGCCGATCACCTGGGCCGACCCGGTGATCGGTCTGCGCAATGCGATTGCGCCGCCGCTGACCATCGAGCACACCGAATCAGGCCGCTGCTGGGCCGAATTCGACCTCGGGGCGCCCTACGAGGGTCCGCCCGGGCGGGTGCACGGCGGCATCTGCGCGCTGGTGCTCGACCACATTCTCGGCGAGGTGGCCAGCGAGGGTCTGCGCAAGCCGCGCTTCACCGGCACGCTGACGTTGAAATATCTGCGCGGCACCCCGCTCGGGCCGCTGCGTGCCGAAGCCTGGGTGGATCGGACCGAGGGCATCAAAGCCTTTGCGCGCGGGCAGATCTTGGACGCCGAGGGCGTGACGGTCGAGGCCGAGGGCATCTTCATCATGCCCGCGTGGGCGCGGGAAGCTGTTTAACTCTTCCTTCGGATGATGGTGTCGAGCGCGATCGAACCGCCGCCGAGAAACACCAGCAGCAGGAACCCGAAGCAGAACAGCACCGCGGGTTCGCCGCCATTGTCGATGGGCCAGAACGCCGTCGGCAGGTGCGCGCTGGAGTACGCGTAGGCCATCTCCCCGGAGGCGATGAAGGCCGCGATGCGGGTGAACAGTCCGGTCAGGATGAGCAGGCCGAGCACCAGTTCCAGGACCCCGGCGTACCAGTACGGCCAGGTGCCCATCGGGACGGTGCCGCTTTCCATCGCGGTCGGGAATCCCAGCAGCTTCTGGGTGCCGTGCAGCGTGAAGAGCAGTCCGAACACGATCCGGAAGACCGAGAGGACCACGGGCGCGAACTGCGTCAGCTTGGTGTCGATATTGGGCGAGGCCATGCACCAATAATAGGACTACGGTCCGCTTATTTCCTAGTGCTCGGGTGTCCGGGTCCGCAACCTGTCCACGGAATACGGCCCGGGGCCGGTGAAGACCAACAGGAAAAACACGAAACAGAACGCGATGGCGTCGAGCCCGCCGTTTCCGCCGTACTCCGGCGGGACGATCGGCCAGAGGCCCATCGGCTGGTGCTGCCAGAAGTAGGCGACGGCCATGGTGCCGGAGGCGACGAACGCTGCGGCACGGGTGAACAGGCCGAACATGATGAGCAACCCGGCGACCAACTCGATCAGCCCCGCGTACCAGGCGGGCCAGGACCCGGTCGGCATCGTCATCGCGATGGGCCAACCGAACATCTTGGAGGTGCCGAACGCGGTGAACAGGAATCCGAAGACGATCCGGACGAGACTCAGTATCGACGGTGCCAGCGCGTCCAGGCGAGCGGACAGATTGATCATGTGTTCGGACCCTACCGACTGCATGCGGACGGGCACAGACGACACCACCCGCACCACGATCGGCAGGGCGATCGCGGCGCGGGTGGCGTCGTCTCTGGTGCAGCTCCCTAGGGGGTCTACACGTCGTAGTACAGCGAGAACTCGTACGGGTGCGGACGGATCTGGATCGGCATGATCTCGTTCTCCCGCTTGTAGGAGATCCAGGTCTCGATCAGGTCGTCGGTGAACACGCCACCCTCGGTGAGGTATTCGTGATCCTCTTCGAGCCTGTCGATCACCGCAGCCAGTGACGTCGGGGCCTGCGGGATGTTGGCGGCCTCGTCCGGCGGCAGCTCGTAGAGGTCCTTGTCGACCGGTGCGAGCGGCTCGATCTTCTTCTTGATGCCGTCGATGCCGGCCATCAGCATGGCCGCGAACGCCAGGTACGGGTTGCCCGAGCTGTCCGGGCAACGGAATTCGAGGCGCTTGGCCTTCGGGTTGTTGCCCGTGATCGGGATGCGGACACAGGCCGAGCGGTTGCGCTGGCTGTACACCAGGTTGATCGGAGCCTCGTAACCCGGCACCAGGCGCTTGTAGGAGTTCACCGTGGGGTTGGTGAACGCCAGCAGCGACGGTGCGTGGTGCAGGATGCCGCCGATGTAGTGGCGCGCCATATCCGACAGACCCGCGTAACCCGACTCGTCGTGGAACAGCGGCTTGCCGTCCTTCCACAGCGACTGGTGGGCGTGCATACCCGAGCCGTTGTCACCGAACAGCGGCTTGGGCATGAAGGTGACGGTCTTGCCGTTCTGCCACGCGGTGTTCTTGATGATGTACTTGAACAGCAGCACATCGTCGGCCGCGGCCAGCAGCGTGTCGAACTTGTAGTTGATCTCGGCCTGGCCGGCGGTGCCGACCTCGTGGTGGCCGCGCTCCAGGATGAAGCCCGCGTTCTGCAGGTTGGTGGCCATCTCGTCGCGCAGGTCCACGTAGTGGTCGTACGGAGCGACGGGGAAGTAGCCACCCTTGGGGCGCACCTTGTAACCGCGGTTGGGGGATCCGTCGGCCTCGTACGGCTCGCCGCTGTTCCACCAGCCCGACTCGGAGTCGACCTCGTAGAAGGTGCCGTTGATCTTCGAGTCGAAGCTCACCGAGTCGAAGATGTAGAACTCGGCCTCGGCACCGAAGTAGCAGGTGTCGGCGATGCCGGTGCTGGTGAGGTAGTTCTCCGCCTTGCGGGCGACGTTGCGCGGGTCGCGCGAGTACGCCTCACGGGTGAACGGATCGTGCACGAAGAAGCTGAGGTTCAGCGTCTTGGCCGCCCGGAACGGGTCGATGCGTGCCGTGTTGGGATCGGGCAGCAACATCATGTCGGACTCGTGGATCGACTGGAAGCCGCGCACCGAGGAGCCGTCGAAGGCCAGCCCGTCCTCGAACACGCTCTCGTCGAATGCCGCTGCCGGGATCGAGAAGTGCTGGACGACACCGGGCAGATCGCAGAACCGAATGTCGACGTACTCGACGTTCTCGTCCTTGATCAGCTTGAAGATGTCATCGGAGGTCTTTTCTGCCACTGCAAGTTCTCCTTTTCTGGTGACCCGCGCGTTGACGCTAAGGACACGATGTTGCACGGTCATCAACCATATGTTGCGTGGACGTTACGCAATGCCTTCCGCTCTATGCTTGGTCGTATGGCCCGTGAGCTCTCATCCTGGTTGTCCGGACCGGAACCTTCAAGGTCGGGCAACCCCGCCGACGGGCCCGATGACTACCCCGGGCACCGGCTGGGCCTGCCGCAGCACGGGTCGGGGTCGATCGCCGGATTCGGGCGACGGACCGCGGCGCTGCTGGTCGACTGGCTGATCGCCTACGGACTGGCGGCGCTGGCGATGAGCCTGGGGCTGCTGTCGCTGCAGACGTTGTCCACCGCGGTCCTGGTCATCTGGCTGGTGCTGGGCGCGGCATCGGTGCGGTTGTTCGGTTTCACTCCCGGCCAGATGGCCCTCGGGTTGATGGTGGTGTCGGTGGACGATCGCCAACATGTCGGGATCGGTCGTGCGCTGGCCCGCGGCGTGCTGGTGGCGTTGGTGATCCCGCCGCTGTTCACCGACAGCGATCAGCGCAGCCTGTCCGATCTGGCCACCAAGACCGCCGTGGTGAGGCGCTAGCTGTCCCGTACGTAACGCCACGGCGAGAATCTGGCCGGTTTTCCGCCACCACGTTACGAACACGGTGTCGGTGGGCGCGGGCACTGTCGAAGGACGGCACCGCACCGGGCGGCGCGCGCCGGGCGTGTGCGACTATTTGCGGCGCACGGTGCGCTGCACGCCGCGCATCTTCGCGTTGCCCGGCATCGGGCCCTTCGGCATGGCGGCCGGGCCGATCTTGGAACCGAGTGCGACCAGACGGGACTCCAGCGAATCCATCTGCTTGACGGTGATGTTGGCCGGCAGCTTGTTCAGGTGGCGCTCCAGCTTGGCCAGCGGGATCTCGCCCTCGCCGTTACCGACGACGATGTCATAGATCGGGACATCGCCGACCAGCCGTGCGGTGCGCTTCTTCTCCTGGGCCAGTAGCGGTTTCACACGGGAAGCCGCCCCTTCGCCCACGAGTAGCACCCCGGGGCGGCCGATCACCCGGTGCACCGCGTCGAAGTGCCCGGTGGCCGCGACTCCGGGCGTGACCCGCCACTTGCCGCGCAGGTTGTCCAGCGCCCAGGCCGCCGCGCCGGTCTGGCCCTCGGCCTTCTTGTACACCGACTTCTGCGCGCGACGGCCGAAGATGATGAACGCAACCAGTGCGCCGAGGATCACGCCGAGCGGGATCAGCATGTAGGTGGTGAAGCCACCGGCGACGATGCCCAACGCGACCGACGCCGCGACGATGATGACGAAAGCACCCACCATGTACGGCAGCAGGCGCTTGTCCTCTTTGCGCTGGATCTGGAATGCCTGCCAGAGCTGACTGCGCCGCTGCTTCGAGGCCGCCTTGCGGGCGGCCTTCGCCTCAGCCTTGGCGGCCTTGGTCTGGGCGGGGTTACGCGATTTCGCCATTGGATCAGGATACGGGTGGTGTGGCGGATGCCCGAACCCGTGCCGCCTGCTCGTAGAGCCGGCCGGCGCGGTAGGACGACCGGACCAGCGGACCGGCCAGTACGCCGGCGAATCCGACGCCCTCGGCGAACGAGGTGAACTCGACGAACTCGTCGGGATGCACCCACCGGTCCACCGGGTGGTGCCGCGGCGAAGGTCGCAGGTACTGGGTGATGGTGACGATGTCGCAGCCGGCCTCGTGCAGGTCGACCAGCGCGGTGCGCACCTCATCGGGGGTCTCGCCCATACCCAGGATGAGGTTGCTCTTGGTGACCAGACCGAAGTCGCGGGCGGCGGTGATGACATCGAGGCTGCGCTGGTAGCGGAAGGCGGGCCGGATCCGCTTGAAGATGCGCGGCACCGTTTCGACGTTGTGCGCGAACACCTCCGGACGCGACTCGAAGACCTCTTCGAGCAACGCGGGCACCCCGTTGAAATCCGGGGCCAGCAACTCGACGCCGGTGTTCGGGTTCAGGGCATGGATCTGGCGCACCGTCTCGGCGTAGAGCCAGGCGCCACCGTCGGGCAGGTCGTCGCGGGCCACACCCGTCACCGTCGAGTAGCGCAGCCCCATGGCCTGCACGCTCTCGGCGACGCGACGCGGTTCGTCGCGGTCCAGTTCGGCGGGCTTGCCGGTGTCGATCTGGCAGAAGTCGCAGCGCCGCGTGCACTGCTCACCGCCGATGAGGAAGGTGGCCTCGCGGTCTTCCCAGCATTCATAGATGTTGGGACACCCGGCCTCTTCACACACGGTGTGCAGGCCCTCGCGCTTCACCAGCGATTTGAGCTCGGTGTACTCCGGGCCGGTGCGCAGCTTGGTCTTGATCCACGGCGGTTTGCGCTCGATCGGGGTCTCGGCGTTGCGGACTTCCAACCTCAGCAGTTTTCGACCTTCTGGGACCACACTCACCGGGTCAATGCTACGCGGATCTGTCCGTCCAGAGCACCGGAGACGGCGTCGGCGACGGCGGTGGTGACATCTTTCACTCCGACCTGTCGGCCCAGTTCAGCGGTCAGCGAAGTCACCCCGGCATCGGCGATGCCGCACGGGATGATGCCGCCGAACGCGCCCAGGTCGCAGTCGCAGTTCAGGGCGAACCCGTGCTGGGTCACCCCGCGCGCCACCCGGATGCCGATCGCACCGACCTTGCGGGCCGGCCGCCCGCCGTCGCCGGCCACCCAGACACCGGAGCGCCCCCCGACCCGGCCGGCGTCCACCCCGACATCCGCGCACACCGTGATGAGCGCCTCCTCGAGACGGCGGACGAAATTCACCACATCCAGCGGTTCGGTCAGCCCGACGATGGGATAGCCGACGAGCTGGCCGGGGCCGTGCCAGGTGATCTTGCCGCCCCGATCGGTGTCCACCACCGGGACACCGTCGGCGGGCCGTTCCTCCGGCAGGGTGCGCTTACCCGCGGTGTAGACGGGCGGGTGCTCCAGCAGCAGCAGGGTGTCCGGACCGCCGGCCACCCGCTCCTCGGCGATCTCGCGCTGCAGCTGCCAGGCCTCGCGGTAATCGACCGTGCCCAGCAGCTTGACCTGCAGAGGCGCCGAGGATGACCGGATGGAATCCATGACCATCACGCTACGCGGGCGGCGCGCCCGCGGTGACATAGGCGAGCGCCTCGCCGACCGTCTTGTGGTGGAACACGAACCCGGCCTCCTCCAGCGCGGCCGGGATGGCCCGCTGCCCGCCGAGCAGACCCTCGTCGGCGAACTCGCCGAGCACGGCCCGCAACGCGAAGCCCGGCACGATCATCGGGGTCGGCCGGCTCAGCGCGCGACCGAGCGCGGAGGTGAACTCGCCGTTGGTGACCGGTGCCGGCCCGGTGAGGTTGACCGGCCCCGCCAGCCCGGTGTGCGAGATGGCGAACAGCATCGCCCGCACCTGGTCCTCGAGGCTGATCCACGGGAAGTACTGCCGTCCATCGCCGAGCCGGGCCCCCAGGCCCAACCCGAACAGCGGGCGCAGCCGGTTCAGCATGCCGCCGCTGGGGGACAGCACCAGCCCGGTGCGCAGCAGCACCACCCGGGCACCGGCATCGGCGGCCGCCGTGGTGGCCGCCTCCCAGTCCACACACAACTGGGCCAGGAATCCGGCACCGTGCGGGGCGCTCTCATCGACCACCCGGTTGCGGGTGTCACCGTAGAAGCCGACCGCGCTGGCGTTGATCAGAAGCGGCACACCGGCTTCGGCGACCGCAGCGGCGAGCACGTCGGTGGGATCGATCCGGCTGTCGCGCAGGCTCTGCTTGAACGCACCCGACCATCGTTTGGCGCCGACATTGACCCCGCACAGGTTCACCACGACGTCGACACCGGCCAATTCGCCGACATCGAACTCACCGGTGTCCGGATTCCAGAACACCTCGTCGGCGTTCGACGGACGCCGCCGCACCAGCCGGATCACCCGGTGATCGGCGGTGCGCAGCGCCGTGGTCAGTGCGGAGCCGATCAGGCCCGAGGATCCCGCGATCGCGACGACCATGCCCGCCACCGGCTACAGCCCCAGGTCGGCCTCGAATGCGCCCTCTTCGAGACGGCGCTTGACGGTGCTGAGGAAACGGCCGGCGTCGGCCCCGTCGATCAACCGGTGGTCGTAGGTCAGCGGCAGGTAGGCCACCGACCGCACACCGATCGACTCGTTGCCGTTGTCGTCGACGACGACGCGCGGACGCTTGACGATCGCGCCGGTGCCCAGCATCGCCGCCTGCGGCGGGACCAGGATCGGCGTGTCGAACAACGCACCCTGGCTGCCGATGTTGGTGATGGTGAAGGTGCCACCGGACAGCTCGTCGGGCTTCAGGTTGCCCGACCGCGCGCGGGCCGCGATATCGGCGATCGCGCGGGCGAGCCCACCGAGGGAGAGATCGCCGGCGTTGTGCACGACGGGGGAGAGCAGGCCCTGCTCGGTGTCCACCGCGAAGCCGAGGTGCTCGGCGTCGTAGTAGGTGATCTCCTTGCTGTCCTCGTTGTAGCTGGCGTTGACGTTCGGGTGTGCCTTGAGTGCGTCGACGACCGCGACGGCGAAGAACGGCAGGAACGTGAGGTTGACGCCCTCACGTTCGGCAAAGCTGGCCTTTGCCTTGGCTCGTAGCGCCACGATCTTGGTCAGATCGACCTCGTGGGTCTGGGTCAGCTGGGCGGTGGTCTGCAGGCTCTCGCGGGTCTTCTTCGCGGTGATCTGCCGGATCCGGTTGGCCTTCTGCGTGGTGCCGCGCAGGTGCGCCAGCGCGGGGGCCGCGGCGGGCTTGGCGGGCGCAGCAGCGGCGGGCGCGGAAGCGGCAGGTGCGGCGGGTGCCGGGGCCTTCTTGTCCTCGGCCGCGGCGAGCACATCCTGCTTGCGGATGCGTCCGCCGACACCGGTGCCCTTGACCGAGTTGAGGTCGACACCGTTCTCGGTGGCCAGCTTGCGCACCAGCGGGGTGACATACGGCGACCCGTCACCCGACGGGGCGCTCTCGGCGGCCGGCGCCGGCTTCGGCTCGGGCTTGGGCTCGGGTTCGGGTTCCGGCTTGGCTTCCTCGGCGGGCTTGGCCTTCGGCTCGGGCTTGGGCTCTTCCTTCGGCTCTTCCTTGGGTTGCGGCTCGGGCTCCGGCTCGCTCGCAGAGGGCGCGGCGTCGGCCGAACCGATCTTGGCGAGCTCGCCACCGACCGGGACGACATCGTCTTCCTCGGCGGTGATCGACAGCAGGGTGCCGGCAACGGGCGACGGGATCTCGGTATCGACCTTGTCGGTGGACACCTCGACGAGCGCCTCGTCCACGGCGACCTCGTCGCCGACCTTCTTCAGCCAGCGGGTGACGGTGCCCTCGGTGACGGACTCGCCGAGTTCGGGCATGGTGATCGAGGTGGCATCGCCGCCACCGGAGGCGGCGGGCTTCGCGGGCGCGGCCGCTGCGGCGGGCGCCTCTTCTTCGGCTTCTTCTTCGGCGGCCGGCTCGGGTTCGGGCTCGGGCTCGGCTTCTTCGGCGGGAGCGGACTCGCCGGAGTCGGCCGACTCGCCCTCTTCGCCGATCAACGCGAGGTCGCCACCGACCTCGACGACGTCATCCTCGGCCGCGATGATCTTGGTGAGGACACCGGCGACGGGCGACGGAATCTCCGTGTCGACCTTGTCGGTACTGACCTCAAGCAGGGGCTCGTCGACGGCGACGGCGTCGCCCTCCTGCTTAAGCCATCGCGTGACGGTCCCCTCGGTGACGCTCTCACCGAGTGCGGGCATCTGGACGGAGATTGCCATGGGTTTTGACTCCTCGAAAGTCATCGTCACGTGTCGTATGAAATGCCCTTCTATCCTGTCACGTCCGTCGCGTGCGGTCGTCGCGGACCGCCCACTCGATGCTCTGGCACCATCGAAGTAGGCGTCCGAGAGGAGTAACCCCAGTTGGGACTGTTCGACAGGTGGCGGCGTCCGCGCGGCGGATCGCGATCACAGACCCGAAAACAGGCTTCTGCCGACGTGGCGTATCTGCGTGACTGGGTGGCCACACACATCGGGGTTGAGGCCTTCGTGGAACCTCAGACCACCGTCACCGAGGTCACCGTCGTGCTGGTGGCCGCCGACGGTGAATGGACCCGACGGCGCACCGGCGGCGACGCCGGGGCCCGCCGATTGAGCAAGCAACTCGACATCCCGGTCTACGACGTGCAGAAAGTGGGCTACCCGCAGCGCATGCGCGATTACGATGCGCGTCGCCGCATCGAGCGCGACCGCGCGATGCGCAAAGACCTCGAAGGGTAGGCCCATGACCGGCATCACCGAACGGTTCGTCGACAGCGCCGACGGGACCCGCATCGCGGTCTACGAACAGGGCAATCCGGACGGTCCGACGGTGGTGCTGGTACACGGCTGGCCGGACTCCCACGTGCTGTGGGACAGCGTCGTGCCGTTGCTCTCAGGACGCTTCCGGGTGATCCGCTACGACAATCGCGGCGTCGGGCAATCGGGGGTGCCCAAACATCATTCGAGCTACACGATGGCGCGTTTCGCCGATGATTTCGGCGCGGTGGCCGCGGCGGTCAGCCCGGGGGCGCCGGTGCATGTGCTGGCACACGACTGGGGTTCGGTCGGGGTGTGGGAATACCTGGCGCGACCCGGTGCGGCGGACGTGGTGGCCTCGTTCACGTCGGTCTCGGGGCCCAGCAGCGACCATCTCAATCGCTTCGTGATCGACGGACTCACCCAGCCCTACCGGCCACGCCGGTTCGTCCGCGGGCTCAGCCAACTCGCTCGGTTGTCCTACATGGCGGTGTTCTCCACCCCGGTGCTGGCACCGGCCGCCGTCCGAATCGCCTTCGCGCGCGGCGGAATGCGGCGGCGACTGCTCAAGGACGGCATCGCGCCGGAGGCCATCCACCATTCCCGGGGATTCGTCGGCGACGCGGTGAACGGTGTCAAGGTGTACCGGGCCAACTTCTTCCACGGGTTGCTGCACGCCCGCGCCGACCATCACGTCGACATCCCGGTTCAGCTGATCGTGAACACCAAGGATCCCTACGTGCGGCCCTACGCCTATGCCGACGTCCCGAACCGGGTGTCGCGGCTGTGGCGCCGCGACCTGATCGCCGGGCACTGGGCGCCGCTGTCGCATCCCGGTGCGCTGGCCCGGGCCGTCACCGAGTTCGTCGATCACCTGGGCGGCGCCCCTGCCTGCCGTGAGCTCGCCCGGGCCGAGGTGGGTGTGGAGCGTGCGCCGTTCGGCGATCAGCTGGTATCGGTGACCGGCGCGGGCAGCGGCATCGGGCGGGCCACCGCCCTGGCCTTCGCCGCACTGGGCGCCGAGATCGTGGTGAGCGATCTCGATGAGGGGGCTGCGGCCGCGACCGTCGCGGAGATCACGGCCGGCGGCGGAACCGCGCACGCCTACCGGCTCGACGTGGCCGACGGCGAGGCCGTCGATCGGTTCGCCGAGCAGGTGTGCTCCGCGCATGGGGTGCCCGATGTGTTGGTCAACAACGCCGGTGTCGGGCACGCCGGGCTGTTCCTGGATACCCCGGCCGACCAGTTCGACCGGGTGCTGAACATCAACTTCGGCGGGGTCGTCAACTGCTGCCGGGCATTCGGGGCACCGATGGTCGAGCGCGGCACCGGCGGGCACATCGTCAACGTCGCGTCGATGGCCGCGTATTCACCGACCCAGGCGATGAATGCCTATGCCACCAGCAAGGCCGCGGTGTTCATGTTCTCCGACTGCCTGCGCGCCGAACTCGATTCGGCGGGGATCGGGCTCACCACGGTATGCCCCGGCGTCATCGACACGAACATCATCGACGCCACCCGCTTCGATGTGCCCACCCACAAGCGGGCCGACGTGGAACCGCTACGGGCACAGATCAAGAAGGGATTTGCGCTGCGGCGCTACGGCCCGGAGAAGGTGGCCAAGGCCATCGTGTCGGCGGTGCAGAAGAACAAGCCGATCCGCCCGGTCACCCCGGAGGCGTACCTGGTCTACGGGGTGGCGCATGCGCTGCCGCAGGTGATGCGCAGCACCGCGCGGGCCAACCTGGGCTGAGGATCAGCCGTTGGCGGCGATGTCCTCCAGCACGGCGAACATGGTCCGGGTCGGCAGGCCGGTGCCACCCTTGGGGGTGTAACCCCACGGCGCGCCGGTGTTGTAGGCGGGGGCGGCGATGTCGATGTGCGCCCACTGCACGTCATCGGCGACGAACTCACGCAGGTACACCCCGGCCACGAGCATGCCGGCGAAGCGCGAGGAACTCACATTGGCCAGGTCGGCGACCGTCGACTTCAGGTCGTCCTTGAGCTCCTCGGGCAGCGGCATCGCCCAGCCGTTCTCGCCGACCGACTGCGACAGCGCGGCCACCCGGTCGCGGAACTCGTCGCTGCCCATCACGCCGGGGGTGCGGGAGCCCAGCGCCACGGTCTGCGCGCCGGTCAGCGTCGAGGTCTCGATGAGGTAATCCGGGTCGTCCTCGCAGGCCCGCACGATGGCGTCGGCCAGGATCAGGCGGCCCTCGGCATCGGTGTTGAGCACCTCGACGGTGATGCCGCCGTACTGGGTCAGCACATCGCCGGGGCGCTGCGCGGTGGCCGACGGCATGTTCTCGGCCATCGGGACGGTGGCGATGACATCGATGGGCAGCTTCTGCGTGGCGGCCAGCACCACCGTGGCGATGACGGCGGCCGCGCCGCCCATATCCGAGGTCATGTGGTGCATGTTGGCGGCCGGCTTGATGGAGATGCCGCCGGTGTCGAAGGTGATGCCCTTGCCGACCAGCGCGACCCGCTTGCCGCCCCGCTTGGCGCCCTTGTAGGTCAGCCGCACCAGGCGCGGCAACCGTGACGAGCCCTTGCCCACCCCCACGATGCCGCCGTAACCGGCCTTGGTCAGCGCCTTGTCATCGAGCACCTCGACCACCAGGCCGACGGCCTCGCCCAATGCCTTTGCCCGCTGGGCGAATTCGGCCGGGAACAGGTGGCTCGGCGGGGTGTTCACGAAGTCGCGGGCGGTGCCGACGGCGGAGGCCACATCGACGGCGCGGGCGGCGGCGGCCTTGGTGACAGCCTTCGCGTCGCCCGCGAGCGCGACGATCTTGGTCAGGCCGGTGTCCTTGGGCGCGGTCTTGGCGCTGCGGAAATCGGTGAACCGGTACCCGCCGAGGATCAGGCCCTCGATGGCGGCCTCCAGGTCCAGGATGGACAGCGCGGTGACGACGGTGCCGACCTTGTCCAGCGAGCGCGCCGCGGACCCTGCGGCGCGGCGGATCGTGTCGGGCTGCCATTCGTCGCTCGCGTCACCCAGGCCGACGGTCAGCACGCTGGCCACCGGCAGGGCGGCGATCACCAGCCGGTGTAGCTGACCTTCGCCGCCGGTCCCGTTGAGCGCCCGCAGACCGGACTCGATGGCCCCGATGGCTTCGGCGTCCAGCACGGCGTCGACGCCGATGACGGCCGGACCGGCGTCGCCGGTGACCACCGGTACGACGAGTACGGCGTCGGCGATGCCCCTGCCGGGCAGGGACGAGCTGACGGTGACGGTGGGGGCCTGGTATCCGGGTGCGCTGCTCACCCGCCCAACCCTAATCCGGTCAACGCGTACGCGTTGACCGGCTCGTCGAAGCCCTTCAGCCGCAACGGTGCCGCGGCGGCGGTCTGGCGGCCGGGGGAGAGCTCGTGCACGGACTCCGAGACCAGGATCTGGCCGGGTGCCGCGGCGGCCACCAGTCGGGCCGCGCGGTTGACCGGGTTGCCGAAATAGTCCCCGCCGAAGGTCAAGACCGTGCCGTAATCCAGGCCGGCCCGGATCAGCAGGCCGGCCTCGGCGGCGCGCGGATGCCCGACGATGTCCTCGGCGACCCGCACCAGTTGCTCGGGGCTCGGTGCCACCCACATCACCTCGTCGCCGATGAACTTGACCAGCCGTCCGCCCAGGCCATGGATGACATCGGCTGCGGCGGCGCTGAATTCGTTGAGCAGCGCCGTCAGCTCGGGGATGCCGAGAGTCTGGGTCAGCGACGTGAAACCGGACAGGTCGGCGAACCCGACACCGCACACCACCGTCGCCGGATCCTCGCGGGCCACCTGCTCGAAATACATCCGGGTGGTCCGCAGGTGATGACGGTGCACGGCGTCCATCAGTGCGCCGAGGCGCGGGACGAACTCCGCGGCGACCCGGTAGGCCCTGGCCGTGCGGAATTCGTCATGGGACTGCTCGATCTGGATGTCCGGGGTGTTGGCGCGGATCATCGAGGCCACCGCTTCGGACAGCCGCGCCATCCCGGCCCCCACCACCCGCAGCAGGGCGGTGGCCGCCTCGTCGCCGAGCGGCCCACGCATATCGACCCAGGTGGCCAGGCCGTCCACATCGGCCTGGCTGAGCACGAACTCGTCGGGACCGGCGACGGTGAGTCCGAGCGCGGCCCAGGCCCGCGCCACCTCGGCGACCGGGAGCCCCAGCGCGTGCGCCGCGGTGGTCAGGCTGTGGATCGGCGGACCGGTCAGCTGGACCGCGTCACCGGCCAGCCCGAACAGGCGGCCGCGCCGTTCGGCGTCGACCATCTCCTCGGGGCTGAAGCCGAGCCCGTCCAGGTATTCGATCAGCGCCGCCCGGCCGCGCGCGTCGGCGATCCCGGCGGCCTGGAGCGCGTCGAAATCCACCACCGGGTCAGTGTGACAGCAGGGAGGCTCGCACTAGGGTGTGTTCGTGAGTGAGAACCTGCTGCACGGCCCGCTGGAAGAACAACACCGCGCACTGGGCGCCAGTTTCGCCGAGTTCGGCGGCTGGCTGATGCCGGTGTCCTACGCGGGCACCGTCGCCGAGCACACCGCCACCCGCACCACCGTCGGCCTGTTCGACGTGAGCCATCTGGGCAAGGCGCTGGTGAAGGGCCCGGGTGCGGCCGACTACGTCAACCGCGCGCTCACCAACGACCTCAATCGCATCGGACCGGGAAAGGCGCAGTACACGTTGTGCTGCAACGAGACCGGTGGCGTGATCGACGATCTGATCGCCTACTACGTCGCGGACGACGAGATCTTCCTGGTGCCCAATGCCGCCAACACGGCCGCCGTGGTCGCCGAGTTGGCGCGCCACGCCCCGGACGGCCTGACCATCACCGATGAGCACCGCTCCTATGCGGTGCTGGCGGTGCAGGGACCCAAGGCCGCCGAGATCGTCGCGGGACTGGGGCTGCCGACGACGATGGATTACATGGGTTACGCGGACGGCGAGGTGGCCGGTGTGCCCACCCGGGTGTGCCGCACCGGCTACACCGGCGAGCACGGATTCGAGCTGCTACCGGAATGGGATCGCGCCGGGGCGGTGTTCGACGTTCTGGTCGAGGCCGTGCGTGCCGCGGGCGGTGAGCCTGCGGGCCTGGGCGCCCGCGACACCCTGCGCACCGAGATGGGTTACCCGTTGCACGGGCACGAACTGTCGTTGGACATCTCCCCGCTGCAGGCCCGTACCGGCTGGGCGGTGGGCTGGAAGAAGGACCAGTTCTGGGGCCGCGACGCGTTGCTGGCCGAGAAACAGGCCGGACCGACCCGGCTGCTGCGCGGCCTGAAGGCGCTGGGCAGGGGGGTGCTGCGGGCCGATCTGACCGTGCTCAAC
The DNA here is from genome assembly GCF_002968335.2 of Mycobacterium sp. ITM-2016-00316. NCBI lineage: Bacteria > Bacillati > Actinomycetota > Actinomycetes > Mycobacteriales > Mycobacteriaceae > Mycobacterium > Mycobacterium sp. ITM-2016-00316. The sequence continues at coordinate 3,655,409 of NZ_CP134398.1, read as the reverse complement.
GGAGACACCCCGGTGGGCGTCACGACATCGGGAACGTTCTCTCCCACACTGAAGGTCGGCATCGCGCTGGCATTGATCGACACCGCCGCCGGGATCGAGGACGGCGCGACCGTGACCGTCGATGTGCGCGGGCGGGCCCTGGAATGCGAAGTGGTAAGCCCGCCCTTTGTCCAGGCGAAAACCCGTTAGCCTTGGGTTATACAATCGGTTCATGACTGACCGCCCCCTCGAATTCACGCTTGCCCGCAACACCTCTCCGGCAAGCGATGAAGTACGAGCGGGCATCCTGGCCGATCCCGGTTTCGGGCGGTTCCACACCGACCACATGGTGTCGCTGAGTTACACCACCGCCAACGGCTGGCACGACGCGCAGGTGCTGCCGTACGGCCCCATCGAGCTGGATCCGTCGGCGATCGTGCTGCACTACGCGCAGGAGATCTTCGAGGGACTGAAGGCCTACCGGTGGGCCGACGGTTCCATCGTGTCGTTCCGGCCGGAGGCCAACGCCGCCCGGCTGCAGACCTCGGCGCACCGACTGGCCATCCCCGAACTGCCCACCGAGCTGTTCCTGGAATCGCTGCGCCAGCTCATCGCGGTCGACGAGCAGTGGGTGCCCGCCGCGGGCGGCGAGGAATCGCTGTACCTGCGTCCGTTCGTGATCGCCACCGAACCCGGACTGGGCGTGCGGCCCTCCGACGAGTACCGCTACCTGGTCATCGGTTCGCCGGCCGGGGCCTACTTCAAGGGCGGCATCAAGCCGGTCAGCGTGTGGCTGTCCAACGAGTATGTGCGGGCTTCCCCGGGCGGCACCGGCGCGGCGAAGTTCGGCGGCAACTATGCGGCGTCGCTGCTGGCCCAGGCCCAGGCTTCCGAGCAGGGCTGCGATCAGGTGGTGTGGCTGGATGCGATCGAACGCCGCTACGTCGAAGAGATGGGCGGGATGAACCTGTTCTTCGTCTTCGGCAGCGGCGGGTCGGCGCGCCTGGTCACCCCGGAGCTGTCCGGCTCGCTGTTGCCCGGCATCACCCGGAACTCGTTGCTGCAGTTGGCCACCGACGCCGGCTTCGCCATCGAGGAACGCAAGATCGATGTCGACGAATGGCAGAAGAAGGCGATCGCCGGTGAGATCACCGAGGTGTTCGCGTGCGGGACCGCCGCCGTGATCACCCCGGTGTCACACGTCAAGCATCGCGAGGGTGAGTTCACCATCGCCGACGGTCAGCCCGGGGAGATCACCATGGCGCTGCGCGACACCCTGACCGGGATCCAGCGCGGCACCTTCGCCGACACGCACGGCTGGATGGCCCGGCTCAACTAACGCGGGCCGCGATCATTGCCCGGAGCTACCAGGTTTCAGTCTCGACGAGCAGGATGCCCGGAGACTGAAGCCAGGTAGCCGAAAGCGGCTGGCGGCCTACACCAGTGCAGCCGCGTGGCCGATACGGGCAACGAGACTGAAGCCAGGTACACATCCCAGCCGAGAGTCTCAGGTACCGCAGAAGGTGCGGTAGCCGGCCGCGAAATCCTCCGATGCGGGCAGCGCGTAGCGCTGCAGGCCGGGGCGTTCGGTGAACGGATCCCCGACCGCGTCCAGCAGCGCGCGTGCCGGTCCGACATCTCCGGCGGTGGCCGCCGCCAGCGCTTCCTCGACCAGGTGGTTGCGCGGGATGTAGACCGGGTTCGCCGCATCCATCGCCGCGGTGTCCGGGGAGTGCGTGCGCCAGCGCTTCACCCACGCCATGAACCCCAGCGGCATGTCACCGTGGGCCAACCCGCGGAAGAACGAGGTGTGATCGGTGCGGTGTTCCGCCATCAGTGCGGGCAGCTCGTCGATCAGGGCATCGTCGGTAAACCCCTGCGCCAGGCCGAGTTTGGTGCGCATTCCCGCGCGCCACGCCGCCTGGTAGCGCGGGGCGAACTCGCCGAGCGTGGCGGTGGCCAGTTCGATGGCGGTATCGGCATCCTCGTCGATCAAGGGCAGCAGCGTCTCGGCGAAGCGGGCCAGGTTCCATCCGGTGATCGCCGGCTGGTTGCCGTAGGCGTAGCGGCCCCAGCTGTCGATCGAGCTGAACACGGTGGCCGGATCGAAGGTGTCCATGAACGCGCAGGGCCCGTAGTCGATGGTCTCACCGGAGATGGTCACGTTGTCGGTGTTCATCACGCCGTGGATGAACCCCACCAGCATCCACCGGGCCACCAGTTCGGCCTGCACGGAGATCACCGCGTCGAACAACGCCAGGTACGGGTTGTCGGCCTGCGCGCAGCCGGGATGATGGCGGGCGATCGCGTGGTCGGCGAGGCGGCGCAGCAGTGCGTTGTCCCCGGTACCCGCGGCGTACTGGAAACTGCCGACCCGCAGGTGACTGGCCGCGACCCGGGCCAGCACCGCGCCCGGCAACGGCGTCTCCCGGTGCACCGTCGCCCCGGTGGCCACCACCGCCAGCGATCGGGTGGTGGGGATCCCCAGGGCGTGCATCGCCTCACTGATCACGTACTCGCGCACCATCGGGCCGATCGCGGCCAGGCCGTCACCCCCGCGGGCCAGCGGGGTCCGGCCCGAGCCCTTGAGGTGCAGGTCGCGGCCGTCCTCGAACTCACCGAGCAGCAGCGCCCGGCCGTCACCGAGGCGCGGCTGCAGCCCGCCGAACTGATGACCGGCATAGACCTGGGCGACCGGTGTCGCCGAGGCGGGCAGCGTCGTCCCGGTGAGCAGACCGATACCGGCCGGGCTGCGCAGCCAGTCGGGGTCCAGTCCCAGCTCGCGGGCCAGCGGTTCGTTGAGCAGCAGCAGGGTGGGTTGCGGCGGGTGCTGCGCCTGCCAGCTGATCGCCAGCTCGGGAAACTCGGTGGCGAAGCGGTTGCCCAGCGAGAGGGTCGAGGTGGTCATCTTCTCGACGCTAGTTGATGGCCAGTCCCAGTGCGGTCAGCGTCGTCGTGACCTCCACGGATGCCCCGAGCACATCGCCGGTGATCCCACCGAACCGGCGCACACAATGGGCGACCAGCCCCGCGCACAGCCCCAGCGCCAGCAGCACCACCAGCGGACCCTGCCACGGCCGCGGGGTGGCGAAGGCGGCGGCCGCGGCCAGCGCCGCGGTCCAGGCCACCACCACCGGCAGCGGCTGGGAGCCCGCGACCATCGTGCCCAGCGTGCTGCCCGGCGCGGCCGGCACCGAACGGCGACAGGTCAGCACCACCGCGACCCGGCCGGCCAGCACCGCCACCACGATCCCGGCCGGCTCCAGCGTGCCGAAGGTCAAGCCCTGCACCGCGATGGCGATGACGACGGCCGCGACCCCGAACGGCCCGGCGGTCCCGTCACGCATCACCGCGAGCGCCCGCTCCGGCGGGCCGTAGCAGCCCAGTCCGTCGACCGTGTCGGACAGGCCGTCGGTGTGCAGGCCGCGGGTGAGCAGCAGCAGTGCCGTGACCGCCAGGACGCCGGCCAGCGCCTCCGGCCCGAACAGCTGCCCGCCCGCCCAGACCAGCCCGGCGGCCACGGCTCCCAGCACGGCGCCCACCACCGGAAGCGCGGTCAGCGCGCCGCGCCCGAACGGCGTCGCCGATCGCACCGGCAGCACCGTGCCGAACGCGAAAGCCGAAGCGAGCGAACCGATCATCGTGGTCTGCTCACGCCGGGGCGGTGGAGATGCCGGCCGCGTCGAAGGTCGCCATGGAGGCCAGGGTGGCCACCGCGGCCCGCAGCACCGGCAGCGCCACCGCCGCACCACTGCCCTCGCCGAGGTGCATCCCGAGATCCAGGATCGGCTCCAGGTCCAGGTGCTGCAAAGCCAGCGTGTGCGCCGGTTCGGTGGACCGGTGCCCGGCCCGCCACCAGGCCCGCGCGCCGGGGGCCAGCTGATCGGCGACCAGGGCGGCGGCGGTGACCACGACACCGTCGAGCAGCACGGGGGTGCGCCGCACCGCGGCCTGGGCCAGAAAACCGGCCATCGCGGCCAGGTCGGCGCCGCCGCACACCCGCAGCAGACCGACCGGATCGGCGACCACGCTGCGGGCCCGGTACAGCGCATCGCGGATCGCCGAGGCCTTGCGGGCCCAGCCCTCGTCATCGATGCCGGTGCCGCGACCGACCACCGCGACGGGTTCCGAGCCGGTCAGCGCGGCGATCAATGTCGTTGCGGGCGTGGTATTCCCGATGCCCATATCGCCGGCGATCAGCAGATCGGCCCCGCCGTCGACCTCCTCGTCGGCGATGTCGCGCCCGGCCTGCACGGCGGCCAGCGCCTCCTGGGCGCTCAGCGCGTCCTCGACGGCGATGTTTCCGCTGCTGCGGCGCACCTTGTGCGCGCCGATGCCGGTGTCGCCGGATTCGGTGTCCACCGCGATATCGGCCACCCGCACCCCGGCGCCGGCCAGGTCGGCCAGCACGTTGATGGCGGCGCCCCCGGCGCCGAAGTTGGCGACCATCTGCGCGGTCACCTCGGACGGGAACGCCGAGACCCCCGAGGCGGTCACGCCGTGGTCCCCGGCGAACACCACGACCCGGGCGCGGGTGAACTGCCGCGGCGGGCAGACGCCCTGGCAGGCCGCCACCCAGACCGACAGTTCCTCCAGACGGCCCAGCGATCCGGGCGGTTTGGTCAGGGTCTGCTGGCGGGATCGGGCGGCGCGCTCGGCCTCGGGGTCCGGGCCGACCACCGCGGGGAACGCACTCACCTGATCTCCTTCACGGCCAATGGCTGCCCGGCGATGACCAGCACCACCCGTTCGCACAGGGTGGCCAATCGCTGGTTCACCGTGCCCAGTTCGTCGGCGAACAGCCGGCCTGCCGCGGTCGCGGGCACGACCGTCAGCCCGACCTCCGGGCTGACCAACACCAGCGGCCCGGAGAAGCCGTCGACCGCGCGGCACAGTGCCTCGACCTCGGCCGCGACCGAACCCCCGGTCCATGCGGCCCGGCGGTCCATGGCCGCGGTGAGCCAGCCGCCGATATCGTCGACCATCGTGGGTGTCACGGCGTCGGCGTGCAATTGCGTTGCGACATCTGACGTTTCGACGGTCGACCAATGCGGTGGGCGTCGGTTGCGGTGCGCGTCGACGCGCACCGACCAGCTGGCGTCACCGTCGGGGGACGGTCCGGTGGCCAGGTAACGCACGGCGCCGGCCTCGGCGAGCATGCCCTCCGCATGGTGCGATTTGCCCGAGCGGATTCCGCCGAGAACCAGCACGCGCATGTGCGTCAGACGTCGGCGCCGCGGTTGACCATCGGGCGGGGGGCGCGCATCCGGCGCAGCTGCGATGCCCGGCTGCCGGCGTAGAAGCCGAGCTTCCAGCCGGTTTCGGTGTTGTCCGGGAAACGCTCGTCGACGCGGCGGTTCACGAAGCGGCCCAGGATGACGCCGTCGATGGCCATCACGATCAGCAGCACCGGCATCGCGAACGACAGCGGTTGCTGCACCGCCGGGGTCGGGACGGACAGCGTGACCAGGATGAGGGCCAGCGCGATCGGCATGAAGAGTCCGAGCAGGTTGCGGCGGGAATCGACGAGATCCCGCGCGTACCGGCGGACCGGACCTTTGTCGCGGGGCAGCAGGTAGGCGTCCTCGCCGGCCATCATCCGCTCACGGCGATCGGCCATATCGGCGCGCCGGGTCAGTTTCTCGGCCTTGCGCTCTTCCTTGGTGAGCTTGCGGCCACCGACCTCTTTGCGACGCTTGCGCGCCTCGGCGGTGGTCATCGGCGCCGGCGCCACCGGGCCGCGCCTGCGCGCCGCCTCGCTGCGCTTGGGGGTCGGCCGGCCTTTCGGGGCAGTCGCCCGGGCCTCGCCGGCATCCACCGGTGTGCCGGCGGAATCGTCATCCTCCGGGGGCGGGTTGTCCTTCTTGCGGCCGAGCAGATTCACACCGACCAGATTACTTCCCGGGCGGCGGTCGCCCGCCATGCACCTCGGAAAGTGAGGCTCTACGCTGCTGGAATGACGGGCCTTGCAGTGCTGATAGCGCCGGATTGCTACGGAGACAGCCTCACTGCGGTGCAGGCCGCCGGCGCCATCGCCGACGGCTGGCGGCAGGCGCGCGGCGATGACCGGTTGACCCTGGCCCCGCAATCCGATGGCGGGCCCGGGTTCGTCGATGTGCTGGCCAGCAGGCTGGGCGGCCTGCAGAACGCCACCGTCAGCGGCCCGCTGGACATCCGGGTGACCGCGCAGTGGGTGTTGCACGGGCAGACCGCGTATATCGAGTGCGCGCAGGCATGTGGGCTGACGCTGCTCGGTGGACCGCCCACGGTGCGCACCGCGGTGGCAGCGCACAGCGGGGGAGTCGGAGAGCTCATCGCCGCCGCCGCGGACGCCGGGGCCCGGCGCATCGTGGTCGGGCTCGGTGGCAGTTCCTGTACCGACGGTGGGCGCGGCCTGGTGGAGGCGCTGGGCGGACTCGAGGCGGGCCGGGCCCGGCTGGCCGGCATCGAACTGATCGCCGCCAGTGACGTCGAGCACCCGCTGCTGGGGCCGATGGGTGCGGCCGTGGTCTTCGGGCCGCAGAAAGGGGCCGACCCGGCCACCGTGGAGCTGCTCGAAGCCCGGCTGACCGAATGGGCGGCCGAACTGGGTGACGATATCGCCGACCAGCCGGGAGCCGGAGCCGCCGGCGGGATCGGCGCGGCCCTGCTGGCATTGGGCGGACGCCGCGAACCGGGGGCGGCCGTCATCGCCGAACACACCGATCTGGCCGCCGACGTGGCGCGGGCCGACCTCATCATCACCGGTGAGGGCCGCTTCGATGACCAGTCGCTGCACGGAAAGGTGGTCAGCGCGCTGGCCGGCGGGGCGCGGGAGCGGGGCACCCCGGTGCTGGTGCTTGCCGGGCAGGTCACGCTGTCACCGGCCGCTCTCGCACCGGCGGGAATCGCCGCGGCCTACTCGATCACCGACTTTGCCGGGTCCGTGCAGCGGGCCATGGACGATGCCGAAGCCCAACTCACCGGGCTGTCCCGGCGGACGGCCGGTGACTGGCCAGGACATAACTCGGGAATAGCGCCCGAGCAAGGTACCGTTGATTAGATCGCGAATGCACTAGCAGTTCCGGGTACGTCAGGGAGAAAAGCAATGACTGTTCAGGACACCACCACCGAAACCCATGGTGCGGTGCTGACCGACGCGGCCGCCAGTAAGGCCAAGGCACTGCTCGACCAGGAGGGCCGCGATGATCTGGCCCTGCGTATCGCCGTGCAGCCGGGTGGTTGCGCCGGCCTGCGCTACAACCTGTTCTTCGATGACCGCACCCTCGACGGTGACCTGACCTCCGACTTCGGTGGCGTGGCGCTGACCGTGGACCGGATGAGCGCGCCCTACATCCAGGGCGCCACCATCGACTTCGTCGACACGATCGAGAAGCAGGGCTTCACCATCGACAACCCCAACGCCACCGGCTCGTGCGCCTGCGGCGATTCGTTCAACTGATCGTCACGGCTCAGCTGCTGCGCTGCACGTAGGAGCAGACGAGGATCTCGTCGTCTGACTGCAGCAGCTGGGCCACCACCTGCATCTCGGTACCGGCGTCGGCGGATCCGCGTCCGCTGCCCGGGGTGATCACCGTCATGGTGAACAGTGCCTGGGCCTGATTCGTCGACCACGGCACCACCTTGTCCACCGAGGTCACCTCGACCTCGGTGAACTGCTTGCGGAACGCGTCCGAACTCAGGTCGGCCAGCGCGAGATCCGAATTCCGGTCGTCCACCGCGTCGTACAGCCCGCACAGCGCGTGCCGGGCGATCGCCTCGTCATCACCGTCGGTCAGCGCGTCCAGGAAGCCCTGGATGGCCGGTCGCACGTTGTCGGCGTCCATCGCCACCGGCGCGTCGTCATCCCCGCCGGAGAACACCAGCACGGCACCGGCGACGGCGGCGACGACCGCCACCGCGGCACCGACGGCCGCGATCGCTTTCCAGGGCGTGCGTTTCGGGTACTGCACCGGCGGCGGCAGTGCGCCGGGATACGCGCCGGGAAATGGCGGAAACCCTTGTGGGGGAGTTGATTCGGGATACGGCACGGGACCGGACATCGGTGCTTTCTCAGGTGTTGGGGCGGGTGACGGACTCGCATGCAGGCTATCGCACGCCGGTCAGCGCCCCCGCGGACCGAAGCGCCGGCACCCACGCGTCTGTAGTGTTCGCCTAGCTATGTACATGAACTGAAGGGCTGTATTCGTGACCATCGCCGTGACCGGCTCCATTGCGACCGACCATCTGATGAAGTTCCCCGGCAAGTTCTCCGAGCAGTTGCTGCCGGACCACCTGCAGAAGGTGTCGCTGAGTTTCCTGGTCGATGACCTGGTCATCCACCGCGGTGGCGTGGCCGGCAACATGGCCTTCGCCATCGGGGTGCTCGGCGGCGACGCCGCGCTCGTCGGGGCGGTCGGCAAGGATTTCGACGACTACCGCGGCTGGCTCACCAATCACGGCGTGAACTGCGACAACGTGCTGGTCTCCGACAGCGCCTACACGGCACGGTTCGTCTGCACCACCGATGAGGCAATGGCCCAGATCGCGTCGTTCTACCCCGGTGCCATGTCCGAGGCCCGCAACATCGATCTCGCCGATGTGGTGAAGCGCAGCGGCACACCGGAACTGGTGATCGTCGGCGCCAACGACCCGGACGCCATGTTCCGCCACACCGAAGAATGCCGTTCGCTGGGCCTGGCGTTCGCCGCGGACCCGTCCCAGCAGCTGGCCCGGCTCTCCGGCGAGGAGATCCGCCGCCTGATCGACGGCGCGGCGTACCTGTTCACCAACGACTACGAATGGGACCTGCTGCTGCAGAAGTCCGGACTGTCCGAGGCGCAGGTCATGAGCCAGATCAAGCTGCGCATCACCACGCTGGGTGAGAAGGGTGTCGACATCGTGGGCAGCGACGGCACGTTCGTGCACGTCGGCATCGTCCCGGAAACCCATCAGGAGGACCCGACCGGCATCGGCGATGCCTTCCGCGCCGGCTTCCTGACCGGCCGCGCCGCCGGCCTCAGCCTGGAACGCTCCGCGCAGCTGGCCTCGATGGTCGCCACGCTGGTGCTGGAGGCCCCCGGGCCGCAGGAATGGACCTGGGACCGCGACGCGGCCGTCACGAGGCTGACCGACGCCTACGGCGCGGAGGCCGGCACCGAAATCGGCGCCGCCATCTGATCGGGCATGCCCCGACCTAGATCTGCACCGGATAGGTCGGTTCGCTGATCTGAGGTGTCACGCTGCCCTCGATGAAGATGGCGTGCCACAGCATGAAGATCAGCACCGTCCACAACCGTCGGCTGTGATCGCTGTCGCCGGCCCGGTGCTCGTCGAGCATGGTGCGCACCGCGTTCAGGTCGACGAGATCACCGGTCTGGGACGCCGCGACCATGGCGTGCGCCCAGTCGAGCAGCTCGCCGGCCTTGAGCCAGTGCCGGATGGGCACCGGGAAGCCGAGCTTGGGCCGGTTGAGCACATGCGCGGGCACGATCGGTTCCAGCGCGCGGCGCAGCGCGTATTTGGTGGTGGTGCGGGTGATCTTCTGGTCATAGGGCAGCCGCGAGGCCACCGCGAACACCTCGGGATCCAGGAACGGCACCCGTAGTTCCAGCGAGTTGGCCATCGTCATCTTGTCGGCCTTGACCAGGATGTCGCCGCGTAGCCAGGTGAACAGGTCCACATGCTGCATGCGGGCCACCGGATCCCAGCCCTCCGATGCCGCGTACAGCGGCGCGGTGACATCGGTGTGCGTCCAGTCCGGGCGGAACCCGGGCAGCACCGCCCGTAGTTGGGCATCGGAGAAGCTGCGGGCGTTGCCGTAGTAGCGCTCCTGCAGCGTCAGCGAACCCCGATGCAACAGGCTCTTGCCGCGCATCCCGTCGGGCAGCGGCTGCGACGCCTTGCCCAGTGAACGTCGCACCGGCTTGGGTAGGTAGTCGAAAGCCTTCAGCGACAACGGTTCCCGGTAGATGGTGTAACCGCCGAACAGCTCGTCGGCGCCTTCGCCGGAAAGCACCACCTTGACGTGCTTGCGCGCCTCGCGAGCGATGAAGAACAGCGGCACCAACGCGGGATCGGCGACAGGTTCGTCGAGGTACCAGACGATCTCGGGAAGCGCGGCGACGAACTCGGCCGCACTCACCACCTTGGTGACATGCCGGGCGCCGATCGCCTTCGCCGATTCCACGGCGACGTCGACCTCGGAGAAGCCTTCCCGCTCGAAGCCCGTCGTGAACGTGATGAGGCGCGGGTTGTGCCGCATGGCCAGCGCCGCGATGGCCGTGGAATCGATACCCCCGGACAGGAACGCGCCGACGGTGACATCGGCGCGCATGTGCTTGGCGACGGAGTCCTCCAGCACCGCGGTGATCTCGTCATAGCGGGCCTGCTCGCTGCCCGCCCTGAACGGCACAGTGGTGAACTTCGGCTCGAAGTAGCGCGTCACCACCGGTGCCCGCCCCGGACGGACCAGGGCATAACTGCCCGACTCCAGTCGGCGGATGCCGCGCTGCAGGGTTTCGGGTTCGGGCACGTACTGCAGCACGGTGTAGTGCTGCACGGCGCGCTCGTCGATACCCAGGTCGATCCCGGCGGTCGCGGCGAGGTCGAGGAGGCATTTCTTCTCGCTGCCCACCACGGTGCCGCCCGGGCCGGTGGCCAGATAGAGCGGCTTGATGCCGAACGGATCCCGCGCGCACAACAGTTCCGCAGTGTGGGTGTCCCACAGCGCGAAGGCGAACATGCCGCGCAGCCGGGTCAGGACATCGGTGCCCCAGTGGTGGAAGCCGGCGACGATCGCCTCGCCGTCACCGTCGGTGTGAAACACCGCACCGTGCTCGGATTGCAGGGCGGCACGCAGTTCCAGATAGTTGTAGATCTCGCCGTTGAACACCAGCGCGTAGCGCTCCGGCGCCTCCGGCGGACCCCAGCGCAGCGGTTGATGACTGTGCGCGATATCGATGATCGAGAGCCGGTTGAAACCGAGCACGATATCGGCATCGGTCCAGGTCCCGGGCTCGTCAGGACCTCGATGACGCATCAGATGCGAGGCCCCCGATACCGCTTCGACCAGCGCAGGGGAGGTCTCGACGGACGGGTCGGTCAGATACGCCAGCAGTCCGCACACCGGGCCAGTATGCCGAATCGTCCAGTCGCTTCGCTCGACCCGGCGGGCGTGGTCTACGCTGCGTAGTATTCGCCAAGTTTCACCGACCGCCCTGCGGTTCACCGACTTCATTTAGGAGGCGCCAACGTGGCCGCTCGCGGGTACCGTTTGGTGGCGTTGTCAGTGGTTCTGGGTGGCGTGGCCATCCTGCTCAGCGGTTGCAGCTACCAGGAGATCTTCGGCCTGGGCTGGCCGGAGGGCATCACCCCGGAGGCCCGGCTGAACCGCGACCTGTGGGTCTGGTCGGTCATCGCCTCGTTCGTCGTCGGCGGCATCGTGTGGGCGCTGATCTTCTGGACCAGCGCGTTCCACCGCAAGAAGGACACCGACACCGAGCTGCCGCGTCAGTTCGGCTACAACATGCCGCTGGAACTGGTGCTCACCGTGGTGCCGTTCCTGATCATCTCGGTGCTCTTCTACTTCACCGTCGTCGTGCAGGAGCGGATGCTGCACAAGGACCCCAACCCCGAGGTCGTCATCGACGTGACCGCCTTCCAGTGGAACTGGAAGTTCGGTTACCAGAAGATCGAGTTCGGTGACGGCACGCTGTCCTACGACGGCGTCGACAACGCGCGTAAAGAGGCCATGGCCTCGGCGCCCGAGGGTGTCGACGAGCACGGCAACGAGATCGTCGGCCCGATCGCGGGCAAGAACGAGACCGACCGCACCTACCTGAACTTCGACAAGATCGAGACGATCGGCACCTCCACCGAGATCCCGATCCTGGTGCTGCCCAAGGGCAAGCGCATCGAGTTCCAGATCGCCTCGGCCGACGTCATCCACGGTTTCTGGGTCCCGGAGTTCCTGTTCAAGCGGGACGTGCTGCCCAATCCCAAGGAGAACAACTCCGACAACATCTTCCAGGTCAGCGAGATCGAGCAGACCGGCGCCTTCGTCGGCCGCTGCACCGAGATGTGCGGCACGTACCACTCGATGATGAACTTCGAGGTCCGTGTCGTGGAGCCCAACGATTTCAAGGCCTACCTGGACGCCCGGACCGGTGGCTTGACCAACGCGCAGGCGCTGGAGGCCATCAACCAGGCTCCGCTGGCCACCACCACGGCGCCGTTCGACACCCGTCGCGGCGAGCAGGTCGGCGTTCCCGCACAGGCGAGCAAGTAAGGACGACTCATGCATATCGAAGCCCGGTTGTTCGAGTTCCTGACCGCGTTCTTCCTGCTGTCATCGATCGTGTACGGCGTGCTGACCGCGATGTTCGCCACCGGCGGCATCGAGTGGGCGGGCACCACCGCCCTCGTGCTCACCACCGGCCTGACGCTGATCACCGGTACTTTCTTCCGGTTCGTGGCGCGACGTCTGGACACCCGGCCCGAGGACTACGAAGACGCCGAGATCAGTGACGGCGCCGGCGAGCTGGGCTTCTACAGCCCGCACAGCTGGTGGCCGATCCTGATCGCGCTGTCCTTCTCCACCGCGGCCGTCGGTGCCGCGCTGTGGCTGCCCTGGCTGATCGTCGCGGGTGTCTGCTTCGTGCTGGCCTCGGCCGCCGGCCTGGTCTTCGAGTACTACGTCGGCCCCGAGAAGCACTGAGGTCTTCCGCCAGGTCACAACCGTGCGTCAGTTCGCTGACGTGACGTCGTGGCGTGGTCCCCACCGTTGCCTGGTTGGGTAGTGTTGCCGAGGCAGCAGTCGAGAAGGATAGGCCGAGGTTTAGTTGCAGATGAGCGGGCCGTCAGGACCGGAGCAGTCGGGTGCGGACAAGGATCGCAGATCCCGCGCCGACGAGACCGACATCCAATCCCGGGCGTACTCCGCCCCGGAATCCGAGCAGTTCACCAGCGCTCCGTACGTGCCGCCGGATCCGGCGCTGTACGACTACGACAACTACGCGCCCGCTGATCCCGACCAGGACGCACCCCCGAGATGGCCATGGGTCGTCGGCGTGGTGGCCATCGTCGCCGCCGTAGCCCTCGTGGCATCCGTGGCACTGCTGGTGACCCGCACCGACAACACCGGACTGGCCAACCCCGAAACGTCGACCACGACGGCGCCGCCCGTGCAGGACGCGATCACCACGACGCCACCACCGCCGCCCAGCAGCGAGCCGCCGCCCCCGCCGCCGCCCACCGAGGAGCCCCCGCCCCCGCCCCCGGAGACCGTCACGGTGACGCAGGAACCACCACCCCCGCCACCCAGTGCGGAGGCGCCGCCACCGCCTGCCACCACAGAGGCCCCGCCGCCGCCCCCGCCGACGACGACACGGCCGGCGGGACCCCGGCAGGTGACCTATTCGGTCACCGGCACCAAGGCGCCCGGCGACATCATCACCGTCACCTATATCGACGCGTCCGGGCGCAGCCGCACCCAGCGCAACGTCTACATCCCGTGGTCGCTCACCGTCACCCCGATCTCGCAGTCCGAGGTCGGGTCGGTACAGGCGTCGAGTTTGTTCTTGGTCAGCCGGCTGAACTGCTCGATCACCACAAGCGATGGCACCGTGCTGTCGTCCAACACCGGCAACGCCGCACAGACAAGTTGCTGATGCTCAAAGACACTGAACTCACCCCGTCACCCCGTCGTACCCTGTCCGGTCCGGAGAACCTGGAGCGGATCCTGCTGGGCGCCTGTGCCGTCATCTGGCTGGCAGCGCTGGGCGCCGCGGTCGCCGCCACCGTGTCCCTGGTGGACATGGCGAGCGGCCGGGGCACCGTCCGCGCCGAACTGTCCGAGGCGTCCGGCTCGGACACCCCCTGGGTGCTCTACACCGTGATCGGCATATCGGCCGCGGTGATCGTCGTGGCGATCCCGCTGTTGGTGCGGGCCCGTCGGCAGAGCTCCCACCGGCCGATCCGGGACACCCCCGCCGGCGGCTCGGTGGTCGAGGACATCGCCGCCGTGTCGCCCCGCGAGTCCCGGCGCAGGCGTTCCGACCAGGTCCCGGAGTCCACCACGCGTGCTGCCGCGCTGCCGGGCGTCATCGATCAACTGTCCGTGCGATTCGGGCTGTCGATCGCGTGCGCGGTCGGGGTGGGCACCCTCGCCGTCGGGCTGGCCACCTACCTGACGGCCAATGACAGCGGCAGTGCCGCCGTGGCGTTCTTCATCATCGCCGGGATCGTCACCGTGGCCATGCCGGTGCTGCTCTGGTTCTACCTGCGCGAGCTGCGCGGCGTGCTCGGGCCGGCCGACAAGCCCGCCGCCTGACTCAACCTGCTCCCGGGCGCCAATCGGCCGGCGGGTCTTCACCGACGCGTCCGTCGACGGCCTCGCGCAGCAGATCGGCGTGGCCGGTGTGGCGGCCGTACTCCTCGATCAGGTCACATACGCTGCGGCGCAGGCTCGCCCGGCTGCCGTCGGGCCAGGCGATGCACACCAACTGATCGAGGCCACCATCGGCCAGCGCCGCTGCAAGCCTGGCCCGGGAATGCGCGATGGCCCGATCCCAGAGTGCATAGAGCTCCGCCGGGGTGTCCTGCGCGGCCGAGGTGAAGTCCCAGTCCGGGTCCGCATCCCAATCGGCGGAGTCCCACGGCTCACCCATGGGAGAGTCATCGAGGCCGGGGCCGAAACGTTGTGCCTCGGCCCGCGCGAGGTGCTTGAGCAGACCTCCGAGCGTCAGCGACGAGGCGCCGATCCGGACACCCAGCCCGGCCGAGTCGAGCCCGTCGGCCTTCCAGCGGAACGTCGCTCGCAGCCGCTCCAGCGAGGCGACGAGATGCTGTTCCTCGGTGCCGGCCAGCGGTGGCTCCCATGGCGGATCGGCGACCATGCGGGTCAGCGTACTGCCGGCGGGGTAGGGGAGAGGGGCCGAACGACAGAAGGCTCGCGCAGCGTGCTGCGCGAGCCTTCTGCCGTCGTGAAACTGCTAGTGGTGCCCGTTGGATCCGTTCGACCCATGGGAACCGTTGCCGTTGCTGCCCTGGTGCTCGGCCAGCACGGCCAGCGCCCGGTGCTCGGAGGCATGGGCCGCCTCGGCGAGCGCATCGTGCTCTTCCACCGGATCGGCGAACAGGAAGCTGCCGCTGCCGGGCGCGCCGCCGGATCCGAGCTTGTTCATCCGCTTGGGCAATGCCGCGCCCTGGTACTCCAGCGGAATCGGGTGCCCGTGATCGTCGACCGGTCCGAGCGGCTGGTGCAGCTCGATGTAGGCACCGTGCGGCAGGCGCGTGATGATGCCCGTCTCGATACCGTGCTCCAGCACCGCACGGTCGCTGCGCTGCAGGCTGATCGCCCACCGGTAGGTGATGTAGTAGACGATCATCGGCAGCACCACCATGCCTATGCGGCCGATCCACGTCGTCGCGTTCAGCGAAATGTGGAACTTCAACGCGATGATGTCGTTCATGCACATGAACGTCAGCAGGATGTAGAACGAGATCGCCGCGGCGCCCACAGCGGTACGCGTCGGGGCGTCACGCGGGCGCTGCAACAGGTTGTGGTGTGCGTTGTCGCCGGTGAGCTTGCGCTCCAGGAACGGGTAGACCGACAGCAGCACGAACACCAGGCCCATGCCGACCGCCACCCACACCGACTGCGGAATCGTGTAGTTCCCGATGTAGAACTCCCAGGCCGGCCAGGTGCGGGCCAGGCCGTCGGTCCACATCATGTAGAAGTCGGGCTGGCTACCCGCCGAGATCTGCGAGGGCTTGTACGGGCCGAGCACCCAGATCGGGTTGATCTGCAGCAGGCCGCCCATCAGGCCGAGCAGGCCGGTGATCATGGCGAAGAAGGCACCCGACTTCACCGCGAAGACCGGCATGACGCGCACGCCGACGACGTTCTTCTCGGTCCGGCCGGGACCGGGGAACTGGGTGTGCTTCTGGAACCACACCAGCGCCATGTGAGCGCCGATGAGCGCCAGCATGATTCCGGGGATCAGCAGAATGTGCAGGGCGTACAACCGCGGGATGATGATCTCGCCGGGGAAGTCACCGCCGAACAGCGCCCAGTGCAACCAGGTGCCGATGACCGGCATGCCCAGGGTGATCGAGGAGAACGCGGCCCGCAGGCCGGTGCCCGAGAGCAGATCGTCGGGCAGCGAGTAGCCGAAGTAACCCTCGAACATCGCCAGGATCAGCAGCAGCGAGCCGATGACCCAGTTGGCCTCGCGGGGACGCCGGAACGCGCCGGTGAAGAAGATGCGCGCCAGGTGAACCATGATCGACGCCGCGAAGAGCAGCGCGGCCCAGTGGTGGATCTGGCGGACGAACAGGCCGCCGCGCACCTCGAAGCTGATCTCCAGGGCCGATTCGTAGGCCCGCGACATCTGCACACCGCGCAGCGGCTGGTACACGCCTTCGTAGGTCACGTGCGCCATCGACGGATCGAAGAACAGCGTCAGCCACACACCCGTGATCAACAGGATGATGAAGCTGTACAGCGCGATCTCACCCAGCAGGAACGACCAGTGCGTGGGGAAGACCTTGTTCAGGATGCCGCGACGTACCGCCTCCGAGGGGTGGTACCGGGAATCGATCGCATCGCCTTGTGCGGCCGCGATATCTCCGAGCTTGGGACTCATGATTTGCGCTCCCAGAATGCCGGTCCGACGGGTTCGATGAAGTCGCCGTTCGCGACCAGATAGCCGTCCTTGTCGATGGTAATAGGCAATTGCGCCAGCGCACGCGCGGCCGGACCGAAGATCGGCCGGGCGAAGTGCAGCGCATCGAACTGCGACTGGTGGCACGGGCACAGAATGCGGTAGGTCTGCTGCTCGTAGAGCGAGGACGGGCAGCCCAGGTGCGAGCAGACCTTCGTGTAGGCGAACAGTTCGCCGAAGTTGAAGCTCTCCTGGCCCTGGCGCTTGACGACCTTTTTCATGTCCTGAGGCTTGATGCGGATGAGCATGACCGGGTTGCGGACACCCATCGCGACCTCGAACAGGTGGTGGCTGGATTCCACCGTGACGCCGTCACCGTCGGACTCGCGCCAGGGGAAGACCGTCTCCATACCGCCGGCGTCGATGTCCTCGGGACGCATCTTCACGAAGGGCGATTCGCCGGGGATGCCGGTGGCACGGGCCAGGTAGATGGTCTCGCCCTGGAAACGCGGGGTCCATCCCGAGGTCCACAGCACGGCCTTCTTGCCCTCGGCGGTCTGCACGACCGGCTTCCACGGGTTCTTGATCAACCCGCCTGCGAAGGCGACCAGGGTGCCCAGGCCGAACGCCCCGAGCCCGATGCCCATCGACAGCCCGATCAGCTTGCGCCGCTTGATGGTCGACCCCTCGAGGGCGTCGCTCAGGTTGGCGACGATGGTCTTGCGGTGGATCTCCGCGGAGGCGCCGTCGTGGCGGTCCTGGATGGTGATCTCTTCGGGGATGAACTTCTTCTGGAAGAGCACCGCGCCGATACCGATCGCCAGGATCGACAGGCCGAAGGTCAGGCCGTACAGCGGGGTGGCCAGCGTGTAAATCCGCTCGCCCTCGGCGCCGTAGGGCACGTACTCCCAGGGCCAGAACAGGAAGACCAGCAGCAGCGCCAGCCCCGAGAAACCGCCGAGCAGCAGCCAGTAGGACACGGTGCGCGAGGCACGCTTCTCGGCCTTGGTGCCCTCGACCGGCCAGCGGGGTTCCTTGAAGACGACCTCGACACCGTCGAGCTTGCCGCCGAGCGCGAGCAGTTCCTCGCGCGACATCTCGGCCAGTTCGGCGTCGGTGGGCTGACCCGGAACCGGACGTCCCGAGGTGTCGCCGCCCTGGATATCCCCGCTCATGCGCGTGCTCCGATCCACAACGTCATGCCGACGGCAGCCACGATCCCGATGATCCAGATGGCCATACCTTCGGTGGTCGGGCCGAATCCGCCGAGGCCGTAGCCGCCGGGATCCGGAGTGTCCGCCGCCTGCCGCACGTAGGTGACGATGTCGGCCTTCTCCTCGGGGGAGAGCTGGCGATCGGAGAACTTGGGCATGTTCTGCGGGCCGGTGAGCATGGCGGTGTACACCTGCGCGGGCACCTTCGACGCCTCGCCGAGGTCCGGTGCGTACTTGCCGGAGGACAGGGCTCCGCCCTTGCCGGTGAAGTTGTGGCACGAGGCGCAGTTCAGCCGGAACAGGTCGCCACCGCGGGCGACGTCACCGGACAGCAGGGACTCGTCGGCGATCTGCCCGTTGGCTTCCCGGGGCACGACGGGGCCGCCGCCGTTGGCCTGGACGAAGGCGCCGAGCGCGTCGATCTGGTGCTCGTCGAAGACCGGCTCCTTGCGGGGCGCCTGGGCCTCGCCGCGCATTGCGGGCATCCGGCCGGTGGAGACCTGGAAGTACACGGCCGCCTCACCGGTGCCGATCAGGCTGGGGCCGCGGTCGGGCACACCCTGCAGGTTGGCGCCGTGGCAGCTGATGCACGAGGTGTCGAACAGTTGCTTGCCGGTGCGCAGCAGCGCCGACTGGGATTCGTCGGCGACGGCGACCTGGGGGGTCGGGGTCAAGGTGGCGGCGGTGACGCCCGCCACAGACAGCCCGAGCAGCAGCAGCACGGCCGCCGACACGCGCCGGCGCAAGCGACGTTGCTTGATCGTCTTCCCGGCTGCGCCGGACTTGCTGGTCATCGAACCCCTTCTCATCGTCGAGAGCATCGGACGCATCGGCTTGCCGATCATCGGACGAAGTAGATGACGGCGAACAGGGCGATCCACACGATGTCGACGAAGTGCCAGTAGTAGGACACGACGATCGCCGCGGTCGCCTGCGCAGGCGTGAATTTGGACAGCCTGGTGCGAATGAGCAAGAAGATGAAGGCGACCAGACCGCCGATGACGTGCAGTCCGTGGAAGCCGGTGGCCAGATAGAACACCGACCCGTAGGCACTGCCCGGGATGGTGGTGCCGGTCTCGACGAGGTGGATGTACTCGTAGCCCTGGCCGAGGACGAAGAACAGTCCCATCAGGAAGGTGATCACGTACCACCGGCGCAGGCCGAACACGTCGCCCCGCTCGGCGGCGAACACGCCCATCTGGCAGGTGAAGGAGGAGGCGATCAGCACCGCGGTCACCGGTACCGCGAGCCACAAGTTCAGCTCGGTCGGCTCGGGCGGCCAGGCGCCTTGGGCCTGCGCACGCGCGGTGAAGTACATCGCGAACAGACCAGCAAAGAACATCAGCTCACTGGAAAGCCACACAATGGTGCCGACACTGACCATGTTCGGTCTGTTCAGCGAATGTACGCGGGAGGTAATCGCGGTCCCCGAGGTCCCAACAGCGCTCGTCACAGGTGCAAGTATGACGCTTTGTAGTTGACGAACACCACCCGGGTTCGTAATTGAGTTGAAACGTGTCTTGGTAGGCAGTCGTGACAGGCTCCGGACGGCGGGTGCGCGGGCGATAGCATCACGGCGTGTCATCCGCTCAGAGCGCATCCGAGAGTCCGTTCACCTGGCCGCTGATCCTCGGCCGTCTGACCACCCACCGGGATCTGGAGCGTGGTCAATCGGCGTGGGCGATGGACCAGATCATGACCGGCACGGCGACGCCGGCGCAGATCTCCGGCTTCGCGGTGGCGATGCGGATGAAGCGCCCGACATCGGCGGAGGTCACCGAGCTCGCCGACACCATGCTCAAGCACGCCCGCCGGATCCCCGACAGTGCGGTCGGCGCCGACGCCGTCGACATCGTGGGAACCGGGGGCGACGGGTCCAACACGGTGAACCTGTCGACGATGGCCTCGATCGTCACGGCGGCGGCCGGGGTGCCGGTGATCAAGCACGGCAACCGGGCGGCTTCCTCACTGTCCGGCGGAGCGGACACCCTGGAGGCGCTCGGGGTGCGCATCGATCTGGGACCCGAAGATGTCGCGCGCAGTGTCGCCGAGGTCGGTATCGCCTTCGCGTTCGCGCCGCAATTCCATCCCTCCTACCGGCACGCCTCGGTGGTCCGCCGCGAGATCGGCGTGCCGACCGTGTTCAACCTGCTCGGTCCGCTGACCAATCCGGCGGCACCGCGGGCCGGTCTGTTCGGCTGCGCCTGGGGGGATCTGGCCGAGGTGATGGCCGGGGTGTTCGCCGCCCGCGGCGCCAGCGCCCTGGTGGTGCACGGTGACGACGGTCTGGACGAACTGACCACCACGACCACCAGCACCATCTGGCGGGTGCAGGCCGGCACGGTCGAGCGCCTCACGCTCGATCCCGCGGCCTTCGGGTTCCGGCGGGCCGATCTGAGCGAACTCGTCGGCGGTGACGCCGAGGCCAACGCCGCTTCGGTGCGGGCGGTGCTCAGCGGCGCCAAGGGACCCGTCCGGGACGCGGTGGTGCTCAACGCCGCCGGCGCGATGGTCGCCCATGCCGGTCTTTCCGGTGACGCGCAGTGGGTGCCCGCGTGGCAGTCCGGTCTGCAGCGTGCCGCCGAGGCCATCGATTCCGGTGCCGCAGAACGACTTCTGGCGAACTGGGTGCGGTTCACCCAGAAGGTCGCCGGCTGACTCAGACCGCCCTGGCGTGGGTGCGCCCGGGTTTGTGGACGCCGTAGCGATCGTCCAGATCATCGGTCTGGGTGGCCGGCTGCGCGGCGGCCAGGCGCGCCGACCGTGCGGTGGCGGCCCAGTCGGCCCACCGGGCGGCCGACCCGATCGGGCTGGCCCAACCGGTTTCGGCGCTGACGATGCGCACACCCGGGCCGGCCAGCCACCGGGTGATCACCGCCGTCTCCTCCACCAGTGCGCCGCCCAGCGGGGCCGGTTGCGGCAGGATCGACTGTGCCGCAAGGGTTATGGCGTCGATGACCGGCATGGGCGGCACGCCGCGGCGGGCGCACCCGGCCGAGGCCAGCTGTCCGTGCCGGATCACGGCCAGCTCCCAGCCGCCGCGCCCGTCGGGCCGCGCCGCGATCAGCTCGTCGACCGCGGCCAGTGCTTGGAGCCGTTGCCCACGCCATGTCGTCTCCACGGCGGACGCCGTGTGATCGCGTAGCCGGGCGGCGGTTTCATAGCGGTGCAGGCTCGCCAGCGACTCGATCTGGCTCAGCACGGTGCCGAACGCCGCGCTGTCCACACCGTCGAGCAGATCGGTCGCCCGCTGCGCCGCGCCGGCGTACTGCGCCATATCGGCGCCACGGGTGGCCGGGCAGGGGGAGAGCTCGCGTTCCTCGCAGGCGTGCCGCGCGCTGCGGGCCAGCCGGGTGCTGCAGGTTCGTACGCCGGTGCCGAGGGCCAGCACGTCGACGGTCGTGACGGCATCCGCGCGGGAGGTGAACGGTCCGATCGCGCGCGGACTGCGCGGGGAGCGCACCACCGAAAAGCGGGGGAACGCCTCGTCGGTGAGGGTGATCCACCACCACCGGCGCGGAAACTTGGACCGGCGGTTGTACGGCGGGGCGTGCGCGGCCAGCAGCCGCAACTCGCGCACCCCGGCCTCCAGCTCGTGCGCACACTCGACATGGTCGACCCGGGTGGCCAGCGCCACCATCTCCTTCATCCGGGTGCGTGGGTCGGCCCCGGTGAAGTACTGGCCCACCCGGCGGCGCAGATTCACCGCGGTGCCGATGTAGAGCACCTCATCGGCGGGCCCGCGGAACAGATACACGCCCGGCCGGGACGGCACACCATCTGCCAGGTGACGCTTGCGACGCTGCGGGGCGGTGGCGTCGGGCAGATAGGCGCGTAACTCGGGATAGGTGCGCACCCCCTGGTTCCCGACGCGCTCGATCAGCCCGTGCAGCACATCGACCGTCGCGCGGGCGTCATCGAGTGCCCGGTGGTTCGGGGTGGTGGTGGCCGAGAACAACCGCGCGAGTGCCGAGAGTTTGACGCTGGGCGCCTCGTCACGGGTCAGCACCCGCCGCGCCAGCCGCACCGTGCACAGCACCGGCGGGCGCGGCCAGGCGATGCCCAGGCGCTGCGCCGAGGCCCGCAGGAACCCGATGTCGAATCCCGCATTGTGGGCGACCAGCACCGCGCCCCGGGCGAACTCGAGGAACGCGGGCAGCACGGCATCGATGCGGGGTGCGTCGTGGACCATCGCCGACGTGATGCCGGTCAGCGAGACGATCTGTGGCGGGATGCTGCGGCCCGGGTCGACCAGGGTGGCCAGTTCGCCGAGAACCTCACCGCCGCGGATCTTGACCGCGCCGATCTCGGTGATCGCGTCGTGGTCGTTGCTCCCGGGCGTGCTGTCGGTGGCGCGGCCACCGGTGGTCTCCAGGTCCACCACCACGAAGGTGGTGTCGGCCAGCAGCAGATCGACGAGCGGGTCACCCTCGGCGAAGCCGACGGATGCATCACCGTCGGCGAAGCCGACAGATGGATCCACGTCGGCGAAGCTCAGCTGCTGCACACCGGTGACGGTAGGCCCCGCCCCTGACAAGCCGGGCCAGCGTGTCGTCGGTCGGTGGGCGTGTCGGTACCCGTCGTTACGGTGCGAAACATGAATCAAGGCCCGATGAACGAACGTGCGATGGAAGAGCCCGACGACGCGCTGGACACCGGCTCGGTGGTGATCGACTGTGATGACTGCGCGGTGCGCGGTCCGGGCTGCCAGGATTGCGTGGTGAGTGTGCTGCTCGGTGTGCCGGAGACTTTGCTGGACGACGAGCGTGCAGCGCTCGCGGTGCTCGCCGAGGTCGGGCTGGCGCCCCGGTTACGGCTCGTTCCGATCCATCGCCACGAGCGCCCGGATGGTAGAACTGGTGTGGCGTGAGGACACGCGCGTGACCTTTGGCAACGCCGCCAAGTCCGAATTTAATCCCGGTCGCCTGTTACGTTCACGTCTTCCGTTGGACAAGCCCGATGCCGTTTCGTAACCTATTCGAGACCAAACAGAAGTTCGTCGCGGCTGAATCGCAGTTGTAAGGACGCAATATCTTGAGGCCTGATCGCACACACCGACGTAAGAGTGGCGTCCAGCGACCCCTGATCGGTGCGTTAGCGGCCCTGACCGTGTTCGGCGGGATCCTCGCCTCCGGCGTGCAGGCCGACCCGGCCGACGATGCACTGGCAAAGCTCAACGAGTTGTCGCATCAGGCCGAGATCGCCACCGAGAACATGCACGCCGCCCAGCTCGATCTCGACACCAAGCTGGTCGCGCAGCGTGCCGCCGAAGAAAAGCACGCCGCCGATATCGCGGCGGTCGAGGCGGCCAAGGCCGATCTCGCAAAATTCCAGACCTCCGTCGACAAGATCGCCGCCGCCCAGTACATGGGCGGCCGCACCGATGGCCTGGATTCCATGCTCACCGCGAGCTCGCCGCAGGTACTGATCGATCAGCTGGCCGTGCAGCGCGTGATGGCGACCGAGATGTCGGCGCAGATGCAGAACTTCCGGAACACCAACGTGCGGGCCGCGCAGGCCGAATCGGCCTCGGCCCAGTCCGCCGCCAACGCCAAGACCGCCGCCGAGCAGGCCGCCGCGGTGCGTGCGGACCTGCAATCCAAGCAAAGCAAGCTGCAGGTCGAGATCGCCGTCGTCAAGTCGCAGTACGAGGTGCTGACCCCGGCCCAGCGTGAGGCGCTGGCCGCCATCCCACCGGTGCCGGCTTCGGTCCCGGTGCCGGCTCCGGAGGCGTTGCCGAACAACGATCCCGGCGTGCTGGCCGCCCCGCCGGCGGGCATCCCGCCGGGCGATGTCGCGCCGCCGCCCGCCGCCGCACCCGGCTCGGGCCCGGCCGTGGTGGCCGTGCAGGCCGCACTGACCCGCATCGGTTCGCCCTATTCGTGGGGTGCCGAAGGCCCGGGCGCCTTTGACTGCTCCGGCCTGGTGAAGTGGGCCTTCCAGCAGGCCGGTGTCTCGCTGCCGCACTCCAGCTACGCGCAGGCCGCCGGTGGCCAGGCGGTCTCGACCGATCAGATGCAGCCCGGTGACGTCGTGTCCTACTACTCGGATGCGTCGCACGTCGGCATCTATATCGGTGACGGCATGATGGTGCACGCCTCCACCTTCGGCAAGCCCGTGGTCGTGGCCCCGGTCAACAACGCACCGATCTACAACGTGCGTCGGTACTGAGAACGTGCGTCGGTACTGAGACACGCACTGTGCGGCGCGCTGACCGCCGCAGTCCTGCTGTCCGGGTGCCAGGCTGAATCACCGCCTGCGCCGCCGGTACCGAGCCCGACATCGAGTACTGCCGCGACGACCAGCATCTCGCTGCCCGACGGGCGTACCGCGCAGTTGCGCGGGCTCGGCGGTGCGCGCAGCGCGCCGATGATCGAGCGGATCGGCGCCGAACTGCCCGGGGCGGCGGCCGCCGTCACCGCGTTCTGGGGCCCGGACTGGCCGCGCGAGATCGTGGTCGTGGTGACCGAATCCGACGAACAGTTCCGGGTACTGGCCCACGGCAGCCCCGATATCGCCGCGGCCACCACCGCCGACGGCATGGTGTTCGCGCCGGGAGCGGCAGCGATGAATGACACCGCGCTGCGGATCGTGGTGCGCCACGAGCTGTTCCACTACGCGGCCCGCCCGCACACGGTCGCCGATGCGCCGCTCTGGGTCACCGAGGGTGTCGCCGACTATGTCGGCCGGCCGGAGCCGGGCCCACCCGGGCCCGCACAGGCCGATCTGCTCGCCCGGTTGCCCGAGGACGCCGACCTGCAGACCGAGGGACCGGTACGCTCGCTGGCCTACGACCGGGCCTGGTGGTTCAGCCGCTACGTCGCGCAGCAGTACGGCCCGCAGACATTGCGTGCGCTGTATCTGCGGGCCTGCGGTCCCGGCCATCCCGATCCGGCCACCGCCGTTCGCGAGACACTGCACGAGGACCTCGATGAGGTGCTCGCGCAGTGGCGCCGGTGGATGACCGGATAGCGTTGCCGGTCGATGGTCGGCGGTGCCGGTAGTGAGGAGAGCGATGACACGGGTGCTGTTGGTGACCAACGACTTCCCCCCGCGCCGCGGCGGCATCCAGTCCTACCTGGAGGCCTTCGTCGGGGAACTGACCGCGACGGGCGGCCACGAACTGACCGTGTACGCGCCCTCGTGGAAGGGCGCCGCCGACTACGACAAGGCGGCCGCCGAGGCATCCGGATACCGGGTGGTGCGACACCAGAGCACCCTGATGTTGCCCGAGCCGACGGTCGCGGGCCGGATGCGCGCCCTGATTGACGAGCACGACATCGAGACGGTGTGGTTCGGCGCGGCGGCCCCGCTGGCGCTGCTGTCACCGCTGGCCCGGCGTGCCGGGGCGACCCGGGTGGTGGCCAGCACGCACGGCCATGAGGTCGGCTGGTCGATGTTGCCGCTGGCGCGCAATGCGCTGCGTCGCATCGGCGACGACGCCGACGTGGTCACCTATGTCAGCGGCTACACCCGGGGCCGGTTCGCATCGGCATTCGGCCCGCGGGCCCGCCTGGAGCGACTGTCACCCGGGGTGGACATCGACCGCTTCGCGCCCGATACCGTCTCGCGTGCGCAACTGCGCGCGAGGTACGGGCTGGGGGACCGGCCGGTGGTGTTGTGCCTCTCCCGGCTGGTTCCGCGCAAGGGCCAGGACATGTTGATCCGCGCGTTCGGCCGGATCCGGCGGCGGGTTCCCGGTGCGGCCCTGGTGATCGTCGGCGGCGGACCGTATCGGGAGAACCTGGAGACGCTCGCGCAGCGCGCGGGCGTCGCCGACGATGTGCTGTTCACCGGCGGCGTCCCCGGCGCGGAGCTACCGGCCCACCACGCCATGGCCGATGTCTTCGCCATGCCATGCCGCACCCGCGGTGCGGGTCTGGACGTCGAGGGCCTGGGCATCGTGTTCCTGGAGGCCTCGGCCTCCGGCGTGCCGGTGGTGGCGGGCCGCTCCGGCGGCGCCCCGGAGACGGTGCGAGACGGTGAGACCGGCTGGGTGGTCGACGGCACCGATGTCGACGCCATCGCCACGGCGGTCAGCGATCTGCTCGCCGACCCCGCCACCGCCACCCGGATGGGGGCGGCGGGGCGGGATTGGGTCGTGCAGAACTGGCAATGGCGTACCCAGGGCACGCGACTGCAGCGACTGCTGACGCCCTGAGACCAGGGAATCAGGCGTAGATCGCCGCGATCTGGTCGGCGAACTTCTCGGCGACCACCTTGCGCTTGACCTTCAGCGTCGGCGTCAGCTCACCGGTGTCCTCGGTGAAGTCGACCGGCAGGATCCGGAACGTGCGGATCGCCTCGGCCTTGGACACCGATTCGTCGGCCTCATCGACCGCAGATTGGATCTCGGCGAGTAGGTCGGGGTCCTGGGTCAGATCTGCCACCGTGGCAGCCGCATTCTTCCCGTGGCGCTGTTTCCAGCCCTCGAAGGCCTCGGGATCGATGGTGATCAAGGCGGCGATGAAGGGTTGGGCGTCGCCCACGCACATCGCCTGGCTGATCAGCGGGTGTGCGCGCAGTTTGTCCTCCAGCGGGGCCGGGGCGACGTTCTTGCCGCCCGCGGTGACGATGATCTCCTTCTTGCGGCCGATGATCGTCAGGAAACCGTCGGCATCGATCGCGCCGAGGTCGCCGGTGTGGAACCAGCCGTCGGTGAACGCATCCGCGGTGGCCTGTTCGTTGCGCCAGTAGCCGCCGAACACCACGCCGCCGCGCAGCAGCAGCTCATGATCATCGGCGAGCCGCATGCTGTTGCCGGGCAACAACTTTCCGACCGAACCGACCTTGACGGCGCCCACCTGGTTGGCGGTGACCGCGGCGCTGCTCTCGGTCAATCCGTAGCCTTCGTAGATGGTCAGTCCGACACCGCGGTAGAAGTGCCCGAGTCTGGCGCCCAGCGGTGCGCCGCCGGAGATCGCGGCGCGGCAGTTGCCGCCGAGCGCGGCCCGCAGCTTGCCATAGACCAGCTTGTCGAACAGCGCGTGCTTGAGCTTCAGGACCAGACCGGGGCCGGTGCCGTCCTGGGCCTGGCTGAACTCGATGGCGGTGTTGGCGGCGATCTCGAAGATGCGGCCCTTGCCGTCGTTGCGCGCGTTCTGCTCGGCAGTGTTGTACACCTTCTCGAAGACCCGCGGCACCGACACCACCAGCGTCGGTTTGAACACCCCGAGCGCGGGCACCAGGTTCTTGATATCGCTGGTGAAGCCGAGGGTGACCTTGTTGGCGAACGCGCCGATGGTGATCGCCCGGGCCAGCACGTGCGCCAGGGGCAGGAAGACCAGCAGCCGCTCACCCTTGCGCAGCAGCGTCGGGAAGGCCGCCTTGGCGCCGCGGATCTCGTAGAGCAGGTTGGAATGGGTGAGCTGGCAGCCCTTGGGCAGGCCGGTGGTGCCCGAGGTGTAGATCAGCGTTGCGGGATCGCCTGACTTGATGGCACCGACCCGGGCTTCGAGGGCAGCGGCGTCCTCGGTCTGCCCGGCTTTGGCCAGCACGTCGAGGGCGGGCTCGGCAGTGCTGCTCTCGATGCGCAGCACCGCACGCACGTCGGGCAGCTGGTCGGTGAGTTGCTCGACCCGGTCGGCATGGGCATCGGTCTCGGCGATCACCAGCACCGCGCCCGAATCGTTGAGCACGTGCCGGATCTGCTCGGGGGCCGATGTCTCGTAGATCGGGACGGTGACGGCGCCGATCGACAGGATCGCGAAGTCGAAGATCGGCCATTCATAGCGGGTTGCCGACAGGAGGGCGACCCGGTCGCCGGCCTGAATGCCATGGGCGATCAAACCCAAAGCCGCCGAACGAATCTGGGCTGCCGCCTGGGCGCAGGTGACATCGGTCCAGGCGCCGTCCACCTGACGCTGGAAGATCACCTGGTCGGGATCCTCGCGCTCATGTGCATAGACCGAGCTGACGACGGTGTCATACTCGGCGATCTCGAACGATGCCGGAACGGTGAACTCACGCACGATCTTGGCCCCTCGGGTCCTGGTGACGGATTTTCTGGCGACAGCCTAGTCGGCCGCCCAGTCAGCTAGGTCACAGCGCTCGCAACCCATGTGTGAAGCTATTGGGCGATGAACAGCGTGCAGATCGCCGATGAGACCTTTGTGTGCGCCGACCCGGCCGATGTCGGGCGGGCGGTCGCCGACCCGGCCTGCTGGCGGCGCTGGTGGCCGGATCTGCGGCTCACGGTGGTCGAGGACCGCGGTCCGGCAGGCCAGCGCTGGACCGTGGCGGGCGGTTTGACCGGCACCATGGAGGTGTGGCTGGAAACGATGATGGACGGCGTCATCCTGCACTACTTCCTGCACGCCGAGCCGCCCGGTGACCGCGCGCAGCTCGATCTGGCAAAGCTCAATCACAACCGCCGGGTGGCGGGCAAGAGAATGGCCTTCGAGATCAAGACCTGCCTCGAGGCGCAGCGCCCGGTGGGGGTGTCACGGCTGGCATGAAGCGAGCCGAGTACGGGTACATTTCTGGGCGTGGCGGAGAAGACGGCGCAGACGATTTACATCGAGGCTGATCCCTCGACGGTGATGGACGTGATCGCCGATATCGGCTCCTACCCGGAATGGGTGGCCGAATACAAGGAAGCCGAGGTGCTCGACGCCGACGGGGCGGGGAATCCGAAGACGGCCCGGCTGGTGCTGGACGCCGCGGTGCTCAAGGACACGATGGTGCTGTCCTATGACTGGCCCGCCGACCGTCAGTCCGTCACCTGGACTCTGGTCTCCAGCTCCCTGCTGAAAGCGCTGCAGGGTGCGTATCGGTTGTCTCCCAAGGGTTCCGGTACCGATGTGACCTATGAACTCTCCGTCGACCTGGTCATCCCGATGATCGGGCTGCTCAAGCGCAAGGCGGAGCGCCGGCTCACCGACACCGCGCTGAAGGATCTCAAGAAGCGAGTCGAGGTGCAGTGAGCTGAGTGCGGAGAATTCACCCGCGCCCGCCCGGGTCAGCCTGTTCGTCGGCAAGGGTGGGGTAGGCAAGTCCACGTTGGCCACCGCCACCGCTGTGCGTGACGCGCGCAGCGGGCTGCGGGTGCTCATCGTGTCCACCGACCAGGCCCATTCCACCGGCGATGTGCTGGGCGTCAGCATCGTCCCGACCGGCAAGCGCGAGCCGACCAGGGTGCTGGCCGACCTGGACATCGGACCCGGTGACGGCGGTTTCCTGGACGCGCTGGCCCTGGACACCCTGGCGCTGCTGGAGGCCCGCTGGCGTGACATCGCCGGTGTCCTGGAGCAGAAGTACCCGCTGTCAGATCTGGGAACTATTGCCCCGGAAGAACTTTCGGCATTGCCCGGCGTCCAGGAGGTGCTCGGGCTGCACGAGGTCGGCGAGCTCGCAGACTCCGGCCGGTGGGATCACGTGGTGGTGGACTGCGCCTCCACCGCCGATGCATTGCGGATGCTGACCCTGCCGGCCACCTTCGGCCTCTACCTGGAGCGGGCCTGGCCGCGGCACCGCCGCCTCGCGCAGCCGGCCGCCGACGCGGCCTCGGCCGCCGCGGTGACGTGGGTGGAGCGGATCGCCGACGGCACCGAGAGGCTCTCGGCGCTGCTTGCCGACGCCTCGCGGGTGAGCGCGCATCTGGTGCTCACTGCCGAGCGGGTGGTCGCCGCCGAGGCGGCCCGTACCCTCGGCTCGCTGGCGCTGATGGGCGTGCCCGTCGCCGAGCTACTGGTCAACCAGATTCTGGTGCAAGACGATTCATTCGAGTATCGGAACCTTCCGGCCCACCCGGCATTCGACTGGTATTCCGAGCGGATCGCCGAACAGCAGGCGGTGCTCGACGAGCTGGACGCGGCCATCGGCGATGTGAAGCTGGTGCTGGTGCCGCATCTGGCGGGTGAGCCGATCGGACCCAAGGCGCTCGGTGAACTCCTGGAGGCCGCCCGGCTACGGGACGGATCGCCGCCGCCCGGGCCATTGCGCCCGGTGGTGGATCGTGAATCCGGAACCGGCCTCGATGCGGTGTACCGGATGCGGATAGAGTTGCCGCAGGTCGACCCCGGTGCGCTGACACTCGGCCGGGTCGACGATGACCTCATCATCGGCTCCGGCGGTATGCGGCGGCGGGTTCGATTGGCCTCGGTGCTGCGGCGCTGCAGCGTGATCGGCGCACAGTTCCGGGGCGGGGAGTTGACGGTACGTTTCAGACCGAATCCGGAGGTGTGGCCGAAGTGAGCGGGCAACACTCCGACATCCCGCCGGAACTGCGGCAACTGGCCCAGGCGATCCTGGACAAGCTCGATCCGGCGGTGCGGCTGGCGGCCGCACGTGCCGGCGCCGACGGCGCCGGGCCCGGGCCGTGCCAGCAGGTGTGGTGCCCGGTCTGCGCGCTGGCCGCGCTGGTGAACGGCGAACAGCATCCGCTGCTGTCGGTGATCGCCGAGCACAGCGTGGCGCTGCTGACGGTGATCCGTGCGATGGTCGGCGATCCGGAGCCGCCCCCACCGCCACCGCCGCCGCCCGCCGACGGCGATCGGCCGCCGAACGGATTCAGCCGCTACGAGCAGATCCCGGTGACGTTGGACGACTGACGGATCACGTGTGGTCGCACTCACGCAGCCTGGGTACAGTTGTCCCCGTCCGGCCCGGTCTCGGAACCGGGTGCCGTTGCAGGAGGGTCCATGTGGTTCTGGTTCTACAAGTACATCTTGATGGGCCCGTTGCTGTCGCTGCTCGGCCGACCGAAAGTGCAAGGGCTGGAATACGTTCCGGATTCCGGTGCGGTGATCCTGGCCAGTAATCACCTGGCCGTCGCGGACAGCTTCTATTTGCCGCTGGTGCTCAAGCGTCGTATCACCTTCCTGGCTAAGGCCGAGTACTTCACCGGCACCGGTCTCAAGGGCAAGCTGACCAAGTTCTTCTACTCCTCGACCGGCCAGGTGCCGATCGACCGCACCGATGCCGACTCCGCGCTCGCTGCGCTGACGACGGCGCAGCGAATTCTCGGCGAGGGCAAATTGCTCGGGATGTACCCCGAGGGAACCCGTTCCCCGGACGGCCGGCTGTACAAGGGCAAGACCGGCCTGGCCCGGGTCGCCCTGGAGAGCGGTATCCCGGTGATTCCCGTCGCGATGATCGGAACCAACGTCGTCAACCCGCCCGGCAGCAAGATGTGGCATTTCGGCCGCGTCGAGGTCCGTTTCGGTAAGCCGATGGATTTCAGCCGGTTCGAGGGATTGGCCGGTAACCGCTTCATCGAGCGCGCCGTCATCGACGAGGTGATGTACGAGCTGATGCGTCTCGGTGGTCAGGAGTACGTGGACCTCTACGCCGCCGATCTCAAGCTGGCGGCCGAAGAGGCCAAGGCCCCGGCCCCGGCCGCGGTCACCGCGAAGGCCGGTTAGGGCGTCTTCGCCGCGGGCAGCGGGTCGGCGGGCTGTTCGCCCTCGACGGTGGCCGCCGCCGCGGGCACGGTGCCCGCCGCGATGATCACCGCGAGCGCCCACCACAGGTACGAGCCGCCGGCCAGCCGACGCCACAGTGACGCCGCGGTTTCCTGGTGCTCGGGCATCAGGGTGATCGGCGTCCAGATCGTCAGCGCCAGACCCGCCAGGCCGGCCAGCACCAGGACCAAACGGCGACGGCGTAGCCCGACCACCACGGTCACCACCACGGTGGGCAGCACCCACACCCAGTGATGTGACCACGACACCGGGGACACCACGAGGCCGAACATCGCCACGCAGATCACCGCCAGCACCGCCTCGTCGCTCTCGGGGCCCGCACGCAGCAGTCGCAACACCGCCCAGACGGTGAGCCCCAGCACCGCGAAGCACAACACGACCCACAGCCCGAAGCGGGCGTCCTCACCGGCGCCGAGCCGGGCCAGCATGCCCGAGATGTTCTGGTTGGTGTTCAGGGTGGCGGACCCGATGCGGTCGGTGTCGCGCAATGTCTCGAACCAGTACACCCAGGAGTCGCGCCAGGCCAGGGCGAATCCGAGCAGGGTGGCTGCCAGCGCCGAGGCCGCGGTCACCAGCAGCGCGCGTACATCGCGGCGCAGCAGGAAATACAGCAGGAAGACCGCCGGTGTCAGCTTGACGGCGATGGCCAGTCCCAGCAGCAGGCCGCGCGGCCACGGTGTGCGGCGCGGCACGCAGTCGGCGATCACCAGTGTCATCAGCACCACGTTGATCTGTCCGAACTCGAAGTTGGCCCGGATGGGTTCGACGAAGACCACCGCGGGGGCGACCAGCGCGGTGGCCAGCCAGCCGCGGCGCGCCCAGGCGGGCGTCCGCAATGACGACGTGTCCCACACCCGCAGCCGGGTCAGCACGATATGCGTCGAGACGATCAGCAGCACCAGGGTGGTCAGGGTGATCGCGGCGCTGGCCGCGGGCAGTGACAACCACGCGAATGGGGCGAACGCGACGGCGGCCAGCGGGGGATAGGTGAACGGCAGGTCCAGCCCGGCCTGGGTCTGGAAGACGGTGGCGTCGTTGTAGAGTTCCGTGCCGTCCAGCCAGGCGCGTCCACCCATCCGGTACACGTCGATATCGATGCGATAGATGGCGTGGCCGAGAAGTCGCCACCCCGCCCAGGCCAGCAAGCCCAGCGTGGCCAGCTGGAACAGCCGCCACAGCAGCACATGACCGGGCCCGGCCCGCCCGATGGCAGATCGCCCAGCCGGCCCGTCGGGCGTCCACCGAATCCTCATTTCGCCGACCAGCCTATCG
Organism: Mycobacterium sp. ITM-2016-00316; assembly: GCF_002968335.2. Classification (NCBI taxonomy): domain Bacteria; kingdom Bacillati; phylum Actinomycetota; class Actinomycetes; order Mycobacteriales; family Mycobacteriaceae; genus Mycobacterium; species Mycobacterium sp. ITM-2016-00316. The sequence continues at coordinate 3,622,874 of NZ_CP134398.1, read as the reverse complement.
GGGGCCGGCGACGCGATGGACGGCACACGGTGGCCGATGCCGCGGAGCCGGTACCGACCGGCGTATCTTCTCGACCGTGCATCTGAACGTCCAGCTGGACTTCATCACCGGGGACCGCCTACCACTACTGTGCTGCCTGATCGCTTTCATCCTGACGTTCTTCGTGACCCGTCTGATCGTCCGTTACATCCGCAGCCACCCCGGCACCGACGCGCCGCGCAAATGGTGGCAACCGCGCAACATGTCCGTCGGGGGCGGCGTTCACCTGCACCATGTGGTGATCGGCGTCGTCCTGGTGATGGTGTCCGGGGTGGCCATGGTGACGATGGCGGTCAGCGGCGGGGTCGCGGAGTTCACGGTCGCCGCAATCCTTTTCGGTATCGGGGCGGCATTGGTGCTCGACGAGTTCGCGCTCATCCTGCACCTGCAGGACGTGTACTGGGCCGAGGACGGCCGCACCTCGGTGGACGCCGTGTTCGTGGCGATCGCCGTGGCGGGACTGCTGATCCTCGGGTTCAACCCGCTGTCCTTCTTCGATATCAACATCTGGCGGGCCGATGACACCCTGGCGGCCCGAGCGCTGGTCATCGTGCTGGCGGTGCTGACGCTGGCGTTGGCGGTGGTGGTGCTGCTCAAGGGCAAGGTGTGGACCGGTCTGGTGGGTATGTTCATCACCCCGTTGCTGTTCATCGGCGCGCTGCGGCTGTCCCGGCCGCACGCGCCGTGGGCCCGCTGGCGCTACACGACGCGACCCCGCAAGATGCACACGGCGCTGGAACGGGAACGCAGGTTGCGCCGGCCGGTGGTGCAGGCGAAGTTGTGGGTGCAGCACGTGGTCGCCGGCGAACCGCACTTTCCGGACGATGCCAAGGTCAACGAGGAACTGGACCGCGAAATCCATGCCGCGCCGGCACCGCCCGCCCCCAGCCAGGGAGTTGCTTGATCCATGCGCTTTTTCTATGACACCGAGTTCATCGACAACGGTCGCACCATCGAGCTCATCTCGATCGGGGTGGCCGCCGAGGACGGCCGCGAGTATTACGCCGTGTCAAACGAATTCCCGCCGGAGCAGGCAGGCAAGTGGGTCCGTACCCATGTGCTGCCGAAACTCCCGCCGCCGTCATCGCAACTGTGGCGCTCACGCAGGCAGATCCGGGAGGACCTGGAGGAGTTCTTCGGCATCGACGGTGACGAGGCGATCGAACTGTGGGCCTGGGTGGCGGCCTATGACCACGTGGTGCTGTGCCAGCTGTGGGGGCCGATGACCAGCCTGCCGCCGCAGATCCCCCGGTTCACCCGGGAGCTGCGGCAGTACTGGGAGGAGCGCGGCAGCCCGCGGATGCCGCCGCGCCCCCGCGACACCCACGACGCACTGGTCGACGCCAAGCACAACCTGCGGCGCTTCCAGATCATGACCGAGAACGACGACGACTACGCCCGGTGGGCCGCCGGTCGCTGATGGCTACCATGGAGCGGTGAACTGGACCGTCGACGTGCCCATCGACCAGCTGCCCGCGCTCCCGCCACTGCCCGAGGACCTGCGCCAGCGCCTCGATTCCGCGCTGGCCAAGCCGGCGCTGCAGCAGCCCAGCTGGGATGCCGGTCAGGCCAAGGCGATGCGCACGGTGCTGGAGAGCGTCCCGCCGGTGACGGTGCCCTCGGAGGTCGAGAAGCTCAAGACCCAGCTCGCCGCCGTCGCCCGGGGTGAGGCGTTCCTGCTGCAGGGCGGCGACTGCGCCGAGACGTTCGTGGACAACACCGAGCCGCACATCCGCGCCAACATCCGGACCCTGCTGCAGATGGCCGTGGTGCTGACCTACGGCGCCAGCATGCCGGTGGTCAAGGTGGCCCGGATTGCCGGCCAGTACGCCAAGCCACGCTCCTCGGACACCGACGCACTGGGCCTGAAGTCCTACCGCGGCGACATGATCAACGGGTTCGCCCCCGACGACGCCGTCCGCCAGCACGACCCGTCCCGATTGGTACGTGCGTACGCGAATGCCAGCGCGGCGATGAACCTGGTTCGTGCGCTGACCTCCTCGGGGATGGCGTCGCTGCAGGCGGTGCACGACTGGAACCGCGAGTTCGTGCGCACCTCGCCCGCCGGGGCCCGGTACGAGGCACTGGCCGGTGAGATCGACCGCGGGCTGCGCTTCATGACGGCCTGTGGGGTCAACGACCGCAACCTGGACACCGCCGACATCTACGCCAGCCACGAGGCGCTGGTGCTCGACTACGAACGCGCGATGCTGCGGATGGACTCAGGTGCCGCGCCGGACTCGACCGACGAGCCCAAGCTCTACGACCTGTCCGCGCACTACCTGTGGATCGGTGAGCGCACCCGGCAGATCGACGGCGCCCATGTGGCGCTGGCCGAGGTGATCTCCAACCCGATCGGTATCAAGATCGGCCCGACCACCTCGCCGGAGTTGGCCGTCGAGTACGTGGAACGGCTGGACCCCCGCAACGAACCGGGCCGGCTGACCCTGATCAGCCGGATGGGCAACGGCAAGGTGCGTGACGTGCTGCCGGCCATCATCGAGAAGGTGCAGGCCTCCGGGCATCAGGTGATCTGGCAGTGCGACCCGATGCACGGCAACACCCACGAGTCCTCGACCGGTTACAAGACGCGGCACTTCGACCGCATCGTCGACGAGGTCCAGGGATTCTTCGAGGTGCACCACGCGCTGGGCACCCATCCGGGCGGTATCCATGTCGAGATCACCGGTGAGAACGTCACCGAATGTCTCGGTGGCGCACAGGACATCTCCGATTCCGACCTGGCCGGCCGCTACGAGACCGCCTGCGATCCGCGGCTGAACACCCAGCAGTCCCTGGAGCTGGCGTTCCTGGTCGCGGAGATGCTGCGCGGCTAGTCAGATCGGATCCGGCGGGCTGGAGCGGAGCGACCCGGGGTCAGATGAGGTTGGGCAGATTGTTGCCCAAGGTCCAAGCGCCCATCGCCAGCATTCCGGCCAGGATGAGCACGATGACCACCCAGGCCGCCAGCACCCGCTTGCTGCGCTGCCGGGCCCAGCGGAAGTGCTCGAATTCTATACCGGCGAATTGCCCTGTGACGGGCTGATATTCGGGCTCGTCTCGCAGGGAGTCGGCCGCCAGCGGTAGTTCGGCCGGCGTGAACACCATGGTGTCGCGGCGCGGGTCCGGCGGGCGGGCGTCGGCGGTGCCGACATTCGGATGCCGGTCGGTGCTGCGGTCCTGCAGCATCCGGCTGTGGAATTCGGTGGCGGCGCGGTGCTGGGCCGACTGGTTCGGTGCCGGAACCCGGAACGCGGGCAGTCCGAGGTCGTCGATCACCTCGCCCAGCGCATCGCCCAGTTCCGCGGCGTCGGCGAACCGGGCGGCCGGGTCGCGTTCGGTGGCCCGCCGGATCAGTTCGTCGAACTGCGCGGGCACCCCGGCGATGGCCGAACTCGGCGGCGGCACATCGTTGTCCATCCGCTGGTAGGCCACCGACAGCGCGGTGTCCCCGGTGAACGGGGTGCGCCCGGTGAGCAGTTCGTAGGCCAGGATGCCCACCGCGTACACATCGCTGCGGGGGTCCGAATCGCCGGAGCCGACCTGTTCGGGGGACAGGTACGCGGCGGTGCCGAGAATGACGCTGGTAGAGGTGATTCCGGCCTCGGCGACGGCCCGCACCAGGCCGAAATCGGCGATCTTGACCTCGCCGTCATCGGAGATCAGCACGTTCTCCGGTTTCACATCGCGGTGCACCAGCCCCGCGGCGTGTGCGACGGCCAACCCGTTGCAGATCGGCGTCAACACCGCCGCGACCGCGTGTGGCGGCATCGGCCCGCGTTCGCGCAGCAGTTCACGCAGGGTGCCCCCGTCGACCAGTTCCATGACCAGGAACGGCGGCTCGTCGCCAGGGGCTCCGCCGCCCTGGTCGTACACCGCCACCAGGCCGTCGCCCTTGAGCCGCGCCACCGCCTTGGCCTCGCGCTGGAACCGGGTGAGGAACTGGACATCCCCGGAATAGCGCGAATCCATCACCTTGAGCGCGACCGGCCGGTCCAGGCGGGTGTCCAGGCCGCGGTACACCGTGGACATCCCGCCGGTGGCGATCACGGCGTCGACACGGTAGCGCCCTTCCAGCGCCGCGCCGATGAGCGGGTCGGCTCGCTGGTAGGTCTCCATCGAAGTCATGGTACGGATCTCGGTGAGTCCGCTTAGAATCTGTGCGGTGAGCATCCCGGCGGCCAAAGACATCCTCGACCCCGACGAAACCGTCCTCGAACTGGCCGAGGTGTCGAAGCTTCTCGGCGTCTCGGTCACCAAGGTGCACCAGCATCTGCGCGACGGTCACTTGATGGCGGTGCGCCGCAATGGCTCCCTCGTCGTGCCGAAGGTGTTCTTCGACGAGAAGGGCACGGTGGTCAAACCCCTTCCGGGTCTGCTCGTGGTCCTCAAGGACGGCGGTTTCGACGTCACCGAGGCGATGCGCTGGTTGTTCACCCCGGATTCATCGCTGACGCTGAGCCGGGACGGCAGCACCGAACGCCTGGAGAACGCCAGGCCGGTGGACGCGTTGCGCTCCCATCAGGCCCGCGAGGTGCTGCGGCGCGCGCAGGCTATGGCCTACTGACCGGGCACCGGCCGTGGCCTACTGACCGGGCACCGGTCGTGGCCTACTGACCGGGCACCGGTCGTGGCCTACTGACCGCAGGTTCCTCCGGGGCCCGCGACAGCGAGTACCAGGCCGCCACCGCGCACGCGGTGGCCAGCGCCACGTGAAGCCACGAGTACATGCCGTGCGAGCCGTCGGGTTTGAAGATCACCATGATCCAGGTCGAGAAGCCGGCGATCAGCGCGATCGCGGCGCGGCTCTGCCACAGCGTCGAGAGCACCGCCAGCGGCCAGGTGTAGTACCAGGGCAGCGCGGCGGGCACGAACAGCACCACCACGCCGAGCGCCAGGGTGATACCGGTCAGCGCATCGCGGTCGGTGTGCCGGAAACGCCACCACAACAACGGAAGTGAGATCGCGATGATCGCGATGCCGATGATGCGGGTGACTTCGAGCACCGCGTAGAAATTGACCGGCATGACCAGCCCGCCGACGGCGTTGATCAGGTTGGCCGTCGCGGTCGGCAGGGTGAGCCAGTTGATGATCTTCACCGAACCGGCCAGCGCGGTCAGCCAACCCAGGCCGACCCCGGCCAGCAGGGACAGCACGGCGAACACCGCCCCGAAGATCGCCACCGACGCCGCGGTCGCGAAGGCGAAGGCCGGCACCGGACGGTACCCGCGGGTGTCGCGCAGTCGCCGCATCCAGACCCACACCATGAACGGCAGGGCGATACCCGCGGTCGCCTTGACCGCGACCGCGGTGGCGATGAACCCCACCCCGATGATCGGTCTGCCGCCGAAGGTCAGCGCGATGGCGGCCATCATCAGCCCGACCATCAGCATCTCGTTGTGCACGCCGCCCATGAGGTGGATGATCACCAGCGGATTCAGCACGCAGATCCACAGGGCCGCAGCCGAGTTGGCGCCGATATGGCGGGCGATCCGGGGCGTCGCCCAGATCAGCAGGGCCAATCCGGGCAGCATGCACAGCCGCAGCAGCATGGTGCCCTCGACGACATTGTTGCCGACGATCATCGTGACGAACTTCGCCACCAGGATGAACGCCGGACCGTACGGGGCGGTGGTGGTGGTCCAGATCGGGCTCACATCGTCGAGCAGCGAGTTCTGATTCTCGATCGGGCCGACGACGTAGGGGTCGAAACCGTCCCGCAGCAGCGCGCCCTGCGCCAGATAGGAATAGGTGTCGCGGCTGAAGACCGGCGCGCTCAGCAGCAGCGGCGCCAACCAGAAACCGGTGGTCGCCAGCATCGTGTACTGGCTCGCGGTGCCATCGACGACGCGCCGCCCCAGCCACATCCAGGCCAGCAACATCAACGCGACGCCGCCCCACAGCAGGACCGAGGACAGCACCAGGCCGTGGCCGAAACGCAGCCAGGACATGTGCAGAGACTCCAGCAGCGGATCGTGCAGGCGGGTGCTGCCCGCGCCGAGACCGCCGGCGGTGATGAGCGCCGCGCCGAGAAAACCCAGCCGGGCCGGGCGCGCCTCGGGCGATGCGGCGAAGATCAGCAGCCGGGAAAGCTGCGTGCGCAGACCACGTCTCGTGGACTCGACCGATGCCGGGGTGGTCATCTCCTCAGGCGGACCGGTTCGACGCCAGACTGGCCAGCTCGGCGAGGCCGATCTTGGCCTGCGGATCGATCTGGGCCTCGTTGAGCGTCGCGATGGCGCGGCGGTTCAGCATTTCGATGCGGCTCTCCACGGCGGCCAGCGCACCGACCGATTCGATGGCCATGCACACCTCTTTGACGGCCACATCGGTCAGCTCGGTGCCGATCGACTCGCGCAGCAGCTTCGCCGCCGCCGGGTCGCTGCGTTCGGCGAGTTCGACCGCCTCGGCCAACAACACGGTGCGCTTGCCGGAACGCAGGTCGTCTCCGGACGGCTTCCCGGTGACCTGGGGATCGCCGAACACGCCGAGCACGTCATCGCGCAGCTGGAAGGCGACGCCGAGGTCGGTGCCGATCTGGTGGAACACGGCCTGCACGTCGGGGCGGTCGGCCGCGGCGGCCGCTCCGAGCTGCAGCGGGCGCGAGACCGTGTAGGAGGCGGTCTTGTAGGTGTTGACGTTCATCGCCGACGCCACCGAGTCCGCACCGCTGGATTCCGCCACGATGTCGAGGTATTGCCCGCCCAGGACCTCGGTGCGGATATCGGCCCACACCTTGTGCACCCGGACGTGTGCGTCGGCGGGCAGGTCGGCGGTCGCGACGATGTCATCGGCCCACACCAGGGACAGGTCACCGAGCAGGATCGCGGCCGACAGGCCGAACTGCTCGGACGAGCCGAGCCAGCTGTTGGTGCGGTGCCGGTCGGCGAAATGCCGGTGCACGGTCGGAAGTCCGCGGCGGGTCGCCGACGCATCGATGACGTCGTCGTGGGCCAGCGCGCAGGCGTGCAGCAGTTCCAGCGCGGAGAAGAGCCGCAGGGCCTGTGCGTCGGACTGCCGGTCTTCGCCGGCCACCGCCCGCCAGCCCCAGTAGGCGAAGGCCGGTCGCACGCGTTTGCCGCCGCGGAGGACGAATTCTTCGAGGGCCGCCGTCAGCTCGGCGTACTCGGGACCGATGTAGGCGGAATCGCGCCGGCGTTCGGCCAGATACTGCCGAAGCTGCTCGACCACGGCGTTCACCAACTCGGCGGCCGACGGTGCCGCTGTGTACACGCTCAGCGGTCGCCCCTTTCTGATCCCGATTTGCTCCCCCGAGCGTCTTCAGCGTAGAGCGTGGCCGGTGCCTCCTGGCAGTCAGGCACGCCTACAACCACGCAATTATGCGGTCGTCAGGCCAAATGTGCGCGGTGGCCGGTATCAGTCGGCGCCGATCTTCGGGGACTGGTCGCGGCTCACCCAGGCGACCGAGGCGAGGATGCCCGCCACGATCAGCGATCCGATGCCCAGCGAGATCGCCGCACCGGTGAACGATCGCGCGCTGGGATCGGTGTAGCGGGCCTGGGCGTTCATCGTGGTCACGACGCCGGGCTTGAGCTTCCATTCGACGACGTCGCTCGATATCTGGTCGCCATTGGTGGAGGTCACCTCGCCGGGAAAGGAGACACTGAGCGAGACGTCGGCCTCGGGGTCGCTCAGCGAGGTGAGGTCCACCCGTCCCTCGAGGATCACCAGGTTGCCGGCGCGCCGCAGGGAGATGTCGACCCCGGCGGCATCACGGTTCATGTTCGCCAGCTGCGGCAACTCGGCGAAGGTCAGGTCGGAGAACACCGCCTGGGAGCCGACGTAATCACCGCGCTCGTACCTCGAGACCGCCACCTTGTTGCTGAACGGCAGGGAGTTCAGCAACTGGGGCCCCTTGTCATCGTCGTCGCGGGGGATGGCGGCGGCGACGATCTGACCGGACACCCGGTCATCGGGGGACACCGTGATCGAGGCCCGCACCCGGACACATCCGACGGCCAGTGGGACGAGGATCAACAGCAGCAGGACCAGGGCGGGAAGCCGGTGGCGGCGGGGGCGCGCATGCACCTGGCAATCGTGCCAGACCCGGTCAGTCCAGGGGCAGCGACCGGCCGAGGATGGCGAAGGCCCGGGGATCGCCGGCGAAGTGGTAGTCGCGGATCACATCGCCGAACCCGAGTCTGCGGTACAGCCGCCAGGCCCGGTTTGCCTCACCGTTGATCTCCGGCGTGGACAGCAGCACGTGTGCCTCGGTGCGCCCAGCGAGCAGCCGGCGGGCCAGGGCCTCACCGAGACCGTGCCCCTGGGCGCGTGGGTGGATGTGCAGTTCGGTGAGCTCGAAATAGTCGCCGAGCAGCGCCTCTGCCCGGTCCGGATCGGTGCCGATGCGGCGCAGGCCGTGCACGACCTGTTGTTGCCACCATTGATCGGGCGCCCCGCTGTAGCCGTACGCGACACCGAGCAGTTCGGCGCCGTCGAGCGCTGCGACGGCTTTCCAGCCCACCCTGCGCGTGTGTTCCAGCCACATCGACGCACGCTGCTCCTCGGTGCCGCGCGGATAGCGCATCGCCTCGACGTAGACGCTCAGTGCCTCGGGTAGCCGCCGGCGCATCACATCGGCCGAGAGATCCACCAGATATGTCGGCAACGGGTGTCCTTCGCGGTCTTGTTCGGTGCGCACGGTCGGGGTTCATTATCGGGCCCCGGTTGGGGGTTGTGGTCGCGCGGGTGAGGTGATGACCGACTTTGGTGCCGTACGTCATACAATCGTGTACCAAGTAGGTGGTACGGCTCAGATTGACCTCGTATCATGGACATCAGACGTCCGTGATCGCGGGCGCACCACACGTTGATGACACGGTTCCGGAATCACCGGGCCAGGGCGCGGACAAGGAGGGACGGATGCCACTCTCCGATCATGAGCAGCGCATGCTCGACCAGATTGAAAGCGCGCTCTATGCCGAGGACCCCAAATTCGCTTCCAGCGTTCGGGGCGGCAATCTGCGGGCCCCCTCGGCACGTCGTCGGTTACAGGGTGTCGCACTCTTCATCGTCGGGCTGGCGATGCTGGTGTCCGGTGTCGCCATCAATGCGACCTGGATCGGTGGTCTGCCGATCCTCTCCGTCATCGGCTTCATCGTGATGTTCGGTGGCGTGGTGTTCGCGATCACCGGCTCGCGGGCGTCGGGCCCGGCCGACAAGTCGGCGCCGCCAACGGGTGCCGCGCGGCCGAAGCGCGGTAAGAGCACCGGCGGATCCTTCACCAGCCGTATGGAGGACCGCTTCCGTCGTCGGTTCGACGAGTAGCGGCCCCACCCACTTCTCCCCACCGGGGTAGCTCCGTCTCGGAGCTGCCCCGTTTTTTTGTGCAGCTGGGCGCCCGGAGACGTCGGCGTGTCGGACCGGACAGGGCGTTCTACCCACAATCTCCCCACCGCTCCCCACCCGGGCCCGTACCGCTGGTGTATGCGCATTGAGCTGCGCTTTCCCATTCTTGTGCGGGTGCCGCACCGATCGAACGGGTGGGGCAGGAGGCGACTTCTGATCCGTAAGTGGGGCGTGGGGATATCTAGGTGGCAGCAGATGGAGCTAAGTGGGGGATTGTGGGGTAAAGTGGCGGACAACGGAGCAACCGGAGCTCCGCCAAGCGGGCAGAAGCGACTCGGGATCCAGCCGAGTGGTGGGAGGTGGCGAGATGTTTCTCGGCACCTACACGCCCAAGCTCGACGACAAGGGGCGGCTCACACTGCCCGCCAAGTTCCGCGACGCACTGGCAGGAGGGTTGATGGTCACCAAGAGTCAAGATCACAGCCTGGCCGTGTACCCGCGGACGGAGTTCGAAAAGCTGGCTGAAAAGGCGATGCTGGCATCGCGCAGCGACCCTCAGGCCCGCGCTTATGTGCGAAACCTGGCGGCCGGTGCCGATGAGCAACATCCCGATGCGCAGGGCCGGATCACCCTGTCGGCCGAACACCGCCGGTACGCCAACCTGTCCAAGGAATGCGTGGTGACGGGTTCGCTCGGTCACCTCGAAATCTGGGACGCCCAGGCTTGGCAGCAGTACCAGGAGACCCACGAAGAGACCTTCTCCGCGGCCAGCGATGACACTCTTCGCGACATCATCTGACCATCCTGTCCGTGCAACGCGGCCTCTGTCCGAACCGGCCCTGGCGTACTTCCCCGACGCCAGGTCCGCACCCTCGGGCAGGGACCCCGTTGCAGGGGCGCCCCTTCGCAACAGGGGAGCCGCAGTGCCAGACGATCCCGATCATGGCCACGTCCCCGTCCTCCTCGACCGCTGCGTCGAGCTCCTGAGGCCGGCGCTGACCCGTCACCACCCTGACGGCACCGGAGCCGTCCTGGTCGACGCGACCCTGGGCGCCGGCGGGCACACCGAACGTTTCCTCACCGAACTTCCCGGGCTGCATGTCGTCGGCCTGGACCGCGATCCCGACGCGTTGCGCATCGCCACCGAACGGCTGGCGCCCTTCGGTGACCGCTTCCGGTTCGTCCGCACCCGCTACGACGGCTACTGGGCCGACCGGGACGAGAACGCCATCGACGGAGTGCTTTTCGATCTCGGTGTCTCCTCGATGCAACTGGACCTGATCGACCGTGGCTTCTCCTACGCACACGACGCGCCGCTGGACATGCGGATGGATCCCGAGGCCGAGCTCACCGCGGCCGACATCCTCAACACCTATGAGGAGCGGGCGCTGGCCAGGGTGCTCCGTGAGTACGGTGAGGAACGGTTCGCCAGCCGGATCGCCTCCCGCGTCGTCAAACGTCGTGCGCGCCAACCGTTGCACAGCACGGCCGAACTGGTCGAGCTGCTGTACGAGGCGATTCCCGCCGCCACCCGGCGAACCGGCGGACATCCGGCCAAGCGCACCTTCCAGGCGCTGCGGATCGCGGTCAACGCCGAACTCGATTCGCTGCGCGACGCCTTGCCTGCCTCGCTGGCGGCGCTGTCCGGCGGTGGGCGCATCGTCGTGATGGCCTATCAGTCCCTGGAGGACAAGATCGTCAAGGGGCTGTTCGCGGCCGCCACGGCATCGCGCACGCCGCCCGGGCTTCCGGTCGAATTACCCGGATATGAGGCCGAATTCGTGACACTGACCCGCGGTGCCGAACAGGCCGACGCGGACGAGATCGAGCGGAACCCGCGCAGCGCCTCGGTGCGGTTGCGGGCATTGGAAAAGGTTGCCGGAAAGGAAGACTCATGAAGGGTAAGCGACCCGCACCGGTGCCCGGCGCCGACGAGCGTCGACGCGGCAACCCCCAGCGTGCCCGCGGCCGGCAGACAGAAGCGCCGGCCCGCAAGCGCCGCGGCGCACCCGAACAGCGTCCGCAGCGGCCCGCGCCGAAGACCACCCCGATGCGGCGTCCCGTCGACGCGCCCGCACGGCCCAAGAATGCCAGCCAGGCCAAGGCTCGCGCCAAGGCGCGGAAGGCCAAGGCCCCCAAAGTCGTCCGCCCGCCACTGCGCGAACGGCTGATCACCCGGCTGTCCGAGATCGAGTTCAACCCACGGACCCTCGCGGCGCGGGTGCCGTTCGTGGTGCTGGTGATCGGTGCACTCGGTATCGGGCTCGGCGTCACGCTGTGGCTGTCCACCGACGCCGCCGAACGCTCCTATCAGCTCGGGCACGCACGCCAGCTGAACCAGGCTCTGGCCCAGCAGAAAGAGGCCCTGGAACGCGACGTGCTGGAGGCGCAGGCCCCGCCGGCGCTGGCCGAGGCCGCCCGCGAACTGGGCATGATCCCGTCCCGTGACACCGCGCACCTGGTGCAGGACCCGACCGGCGCGTGGATGGTGGTGGGCACACCGAAGCCGGCCGAAGGCGTCCCGCCGCCACCGCTGAACTCCCCACTGCCCGACGACACACCGGTGACCGAGCGGCCGGCGCGTCCCGCCGCCGATGCGCCGCCGGCACCCCGGGTGGTGGATCCGCGTGAGGTTGTGGTGCGGGTACCGCCGCGGGAGCAGACCCCGGTCCCGGCGACGCCGCTGACCGCACCGGTCGCGCCGGTCGCACCGGTCGCACCGCTGGCTGCCCCGGCTGATCCCGCGGTGTTGCCGCCGGTCGCCGACCTGCCACCCGCTGCGCCGCCCGTGGATGGTCTTCCGCACCTGGCCGCTCCGGCACTGCCGGCTCAGCCCGGTCCGGTCGGCGGCATCGAAAACGTCGGGCCCGCACCGGTTGAGGCGCCGGCACCGGTCGAGGTCCCGCTCGTCCCCGAGGTGCCGGTTGCATGAGCCGTAAGTCGCAGGAACACGCCGCCACCGACCGGCGCATCCGTCGCCCGGAGCCCCAGACCGGTGTGCGCAGTTCGTCCTTCGTGTTCCGGCACCGGGCGGGCAACGTCGTCATCTTTCTGGTCCTCGTGGTCGCCGCGGCGCAGCTGTTCAACCTCCAGATCTCCAATGCCGCCGGATTGCGCGCGGAGGCCGCCGGTCAGCTCAAGGTGACCGATGTGCAGAAAGCGGTGCGCGGCAGCATCGTCGACCGCAACGACGACAAGCTCGCCTTCACGATCGAGGCGCGGGCGCTGACCTTCCAGCCCGTCAAGGTGCGCAAGCAGCTGGAAGAGGAGAAGGCCAAGGATCCTGACGAGCCGGATCCGGACACCCGGTTGCGCGAGATCGCCACCGAGATCGCGACCCGGCTGAACAACCGGCCCGACGCGTCGACCCTGCTGAAAAAGCTCACCAGCAAGGAATCCTTCGCCTACCTGGCCCGCGCCGTTGACCCGGCCGTCGCCGAGGCCATCATGGCCAAGTTCCCCGAGGTGGGCTCCGAGCGTCAGGACATCCGGCAGTACCCGGGCGGTTCGCTGGCCGCCAACATCGTCGGCGGAATCGACTGGGACGGACACGGTCTGCTGGGGCTGGAAGATTCGATGGATGCCAAACTGGCCGGCACCGACGGCTCGGTCACCTATGACCGCGGCTCCGACGGCGTGATGATCCCGGGCAGCATGCGTAACCGACACGAGGCGGTCGACGGTTCCACCGTGCAGCTCACCCTCGATGACGATATCCAGTTCTATGTGCAGCAGCAGGTCCAGCAGGCCAAGGACGTCTCGGGCGCGGCCAATGTCTCCGCCGTCGTCCTGGACGCCAAAACCGGTGAGGTGCTGGCGATGTCGAACGACAACACGTTCGACCCCTCGCAGGACATCGGTAGACAGGGCACCCGGCAGATGGGCAACCCCGCCGTCGCCTCACCCTTCGAGCCGGGCTCGGTGAACAAGATCGTCACCGCCGCAACGGCCATCGAGATGGGACTGACCAATCCCGACGAGGTGCTGTCCGTCCCGGGTTCGATCGACATGGGCGGGGTGACCGTCAAGGACGCCTGGAACCACGGCGTCGACCAGTACACCACCACCGGCGTCTTCGGGAAGTCCTCCAACGTCGGCACCCTGATGCTGGCTCAGCGCGTCGGGCCCGAGAAGTTCGCCGAGATGCTCACCAAGTTCGGTCTGGGCGAGCGCACCGGCGTCGGGTTGCCGGGCGAGAGCGCCGGACTGGTGCCACCGATCGATCAGTGGTCGGGCAGCTCATTCGCCAACCTGCCCATCGGGCAGGGTCTGTCGATGACCCTGCTGCAGATGGCGGGGATGTACCAGGCCATCGCCAACGACGGTGTGCGCATCCCGCCGCGGGTCGTCAAGTCCATCGTCGCCGCCGACGGCACCCGTACCCCCGAGGAAGCGCCGGAACCCATCCGGGTGGTCTCCCCGGAGACCGCGGTCGCGGTGCGCAACATGCTGCGCGCCACCGTGCAGCGCGACCCGCGCGGCGTGCAGCAGGGCACCGGCTGGCAGGCGGCCGTCGAGGGCTATCAGATCGCCGGTAAGACCGGAACCGCCCAGCAGATCAACCCCAACTGCGGCTGCTACTACGACGACCACTACTGGATCACGTTCGCCGGGCTGGCTCCCTCGGATGATCCGCGCTACGTGATCGGCATCATGGCCGACAACCCGCGCCGCACCGCCGACGGACAGCCGGGCACCACCGTGGCCCCGTTGTTCCACAACATCGCGGCCTGGTTGCTGCAGCGCGAGAACGTGCCGCTGTCCGCCGATCCCGGTCCGCCGCTCACGCTGCAGGCCACCTGAGCGGCGTCCCAGGCCTCGGCAGGCAGCCCGGTACTGTGGCAACGCCATGAAACTGCGTCCCTCCCAACCCTGCGGTGAGCTGCTCGGACCGCTGGCCGAGCGGATCGGGGTGCCGGCGGCGAGCGCGCACACCCGGGTGACCGGTGTGACGCTGCGCAGCCAGGACGTCCGGCCCGGGGATCTGTTCGCCGCGCTGCCGGGTGCGTCCGCGCACGGAGCCCGGTTCGCCGCCGACGCCGTGGCCGCCGGCGCGGTGGCCGTGCTGACCGATCCGGCCGGCGCCGACCAGCTGCGCGCCGACCTGGACGCGGCCGTGCTGGTGCATCCCGAACCGCGGGCGGTGCTCGGCGCGCTGGCCGCCGATGTCTACGGCCATCCGTCCCGGACGTTGCGCGTCATCGGCGTCACCGGCACGTCCGGTAAGACGACCACCACCTATCTGATCGAGGCGGGCCTGCGGGCCGCGGGCCGGACCGCGGGGCTGATCGGCACCGTCGGCATCCGCATCGACGGACGTGATGAGCCCAGTTCGCTGACCACCCCGGAGGCCCCCGATCTGCAGGCGTTGCTGGCGGTGATGCTGGAGCGCGGGGTGGACACCGTGGTGATGGAGGTGTCCAGCCATGCACTGACGCTCGGCCGGGTGGACGGGACGGTCTTCGAGGCCGGCGGATTCACCAATCTCTCCCGCGACCACCTCGACTTCCATCCGACGATGGAGGACTATCTGGACGCCAAGGCCCGGCTGTTCGAGCCGGATTCGCCCACCCATGCCGCGCACGCGGTGGTCTGTGTCGACGACGACTGGGGCCGCCGGATCGCGGACCGGTCCACCTCACCGGTGCGGGTCAGCGCGGGCGGGGCGGACGCCGACTGGGGGATCGACGCGGTGCGCGCGGTCGGGCGGGGCGGCCAGGAGTTCGTCGCCGTCGACCCCGCCGGGGTGCACCACACGCTGCAGATCGGGCTGCCGGGGCGCTACAACATCGCCAACGCGCTGCTTGCGGTCGCGCTGCTCGACGTGGTCGGGGTGTCACCGGAGCAGGGCGCGCCGGGTCTGCGGGCCGCGGCGGTGCCGGGCCGGCTGGAGACCGTCGACCACGGTCAGGATTTCCTGGCGCTCGTCGACTACGCCCACAAGCCGGGTGCGCTGGAAGCGGTACTGCAGACACTGCGGGATCAGGAGCCCGGTGCCCGGATCGCCGTGGTGTTCGGCGCCGGCGGTAACCGGGACGTCGGCAAGCGCGAACCGATGGGCCGGGTCGCCGCCGAACTGGCCGATCTCGTCGTCGTCACCGACGACAACCCACGCGACGAGGACCCGGCGGCCATCCGAGCCGCCGTGCTGGCCGGGACGGCCGGCCATGCCGGCGAGGTCGTCGAGATCGGGGACCGCCGCGCCGCCATCGACTACGCCGTGGCCTGGGCACGCACCGGGGATGTGGTGCTGATCGCAGGGAAGGGCCATGAGTCGGGGCAGACCAGCCGTGGCGTCACCCGCCCGTTCGATGACCGGGTGGAGCTCGCGGACGCGCTGACCGCCCTCGGGTGGACCCGATGATCGCGTTGACGCTGGCCCGGGTCGCCGAGATCGTCGGTGGCGAGTTGGCCGATATCACCCCTGGCGACGCCGAGACGGTCCGGATCACCGGAACTGTCGAGTTCGACTCGCGGGCGGTGACCCCCGGTGGGCTGTTCCTGGCTCTGCCGGGCGCCCGCTCCGATGGCCACGACTTCGCGGCCGGGGCCATCGCCGCGGGGGCGGTGGCCGTGCTGGCCGCCCGCCCGGTCGGCGTGCCCGCCGTGGTGGTTCCCGCGGTGGCCGCTGCCGACACCGGGTCCGGCGCGCTGGAACACGATGACGCCGCAGGGTCGGGTGCCGCGGTGCTGGCCGCGCTGGCCAAGCTCGCGGCCGCGGTGGCCGCCGAGTTGGTGGCCGGCGGACTGCGCATCATCGGGGTCACCGGGTCTTCGGGCAAGACCTCGACCAAGGATCTGCTGGCCGCGGTGCTGGCGCCGCTCGGGGAGGTGGTGGCCCCGCCGGGTTCGTTCAACAATGAGCTCGGCCACCCGTGGACCGTGTTGCGGTCCACCACCGACACCGACTTCCTGATCCTGGAGATGTCGGCGCGCCATCCCGGCAATATCGCGGCACTGGCCTCGATTGCGACCCCGTCCATCGGTGTGGTGCTTAACGTCGGCACCGCCCATCTCGGGGAGTTCGGCTCGCGGGAGATCATCGCTGCCACCAAATCGGAGCTGCCGCAAGCTGTTCCGTCCTCCGGCGTGGTGGTGCTGAACGCGGACGATGCGGCGGTCGTCGCGATGGCCGACAAGACCGCGGCGCGGGTGGTGCGGGTGTCACGCAGTAGCGGTGCCGATGTGTGGTCGGCCGACGAGACGCTCGATGAGCTGGCGCGCCCGCGCTTCACGTTGCATGCCGGCGACGGTGCGGTCGACATCGCGCTGGCGGTGCACGGCGAACATCAGGTGTCCAATGCGCTGTGCGCCGCGGCGGTCGCGCTCGAATGCGGGGCGAGCTTGCAGCAGGTGGCCGACGCGCTGGCCGCGGCCGGTCCGGTGTCGGCGCGACGGATGCATGTCAGCACCCGCGCCGACGGCGTCACCATCATCAACGACGCCTACAACGCCAACCCGGATTCGATGATGGCCGGGCTGAAGGCGCTGGCATGGATGGCGCGTGAGTCCGTCGCGACGACGGGCCGGAAACGCCGTAGCTGGGCCGTCCTGGGTGAGATGGGCGAGCTCGGGGATGACGCGATATCCGAACACGATCGCATCGGCAGGTTCGCCGTGCGCTTAGATGTGTCTCGTCTGGTTGTCGTGGGAACCGGGAGACCGATGAGCGCGATGCTCCAGGGGGCGGTGATGGAAGGCTCATGGGGCAGTGAAGCGGTGCTGGTCCCCGACGCCGACGCCGCGCTGGATGTGCTGAGGGCCGAACTGGCCGAGGGAGACGTTGTACTTGTGAAGGCCTCGAACGCCGCCGGACTCGGCGCGCTCGCCGATCTGCTCGCCGAGCAGGGGGATCGGTAGCGGTGAAGCAGGTCCTGTTCGCGGTCGCGATCGCGCTGGCAGTCTCGATCATCCTGACGCCCGTGCTGATCCGGCTGTTCACCAAGCAGGGGTTCGGCCAGGAGATCCGTGAGGATGGCCCGCCGAGCCACCAGAAAAAACGCGGCACGCCGTCGATGGGCGGTGTCGCGATCATCGCCGGCATCTGGGCGGGATACCTGGGCACCCACCTGGTGGGACTGGCGTTCAACGGTGAGGGTCCATCCGCGTCCGGCCTGCTGGTTCTCGGGCTGGCGACCGCGCTGGCGATCGTCGGCTTCATCGACGACTCGATCAAGATCCGCCGGTCCCGCAACCTGGGCCTGAACAAGACCGCCAAGACCGTCGGACAGCTGACCGCGGCGGTGTTGTTCGGCGTATTGGTGCTGCAGTTCAGCAATGCCGAGGGCCTCACGCCGGGCAGCGCCCAGCTGTCCTACGTGCGCGAGATCGCCACCGTCACGCTGGCCCCACTGGTGTTCGTGGTGTTCGTGGTCGTGCTCGTCAGCGCCTGGTCCAACGCGGTCAATCTCACCGACGGACTGGACGGCCTGGCTGCCGGCGCGATGGCGATGGTCAGCGCCGCCTACGTGCTCATCACGTTCTGGCAGTACCGCAACGCGTGCGCGACCAGCCCCGGACTCGGCTGCTACAACGTGCGCGACCCGCTGGATCTGGCGCTGGTGGCCGCCGCGACCGCGGGTGCCTGCATCGGCTTTTTGTGGTGGAACGCGGCCCCGGCCAAGATCTTCATGGGCGATACCGGGTCGCTGGCGCTGGGCGGCATCATTGCCGGCCTTTCCGTGACCAGTCGCACCGAGATCCTGGCCGTGGTGCTGGGTGCCCTCTTCGTCGCCGAGGTGACCTCGGTGGTGGTGCAGATCCTGGCTTTCCGCACGACCGGGCGCCGGGTGTTCCGGATGGCGCCGTTCCATCACCACTTCGAGTTGGTGGGCTGGGCGGAGACCACGGTGATCATCCGGTTCTGGCTGCTCACCGCGATCGCGTGTGGTCTGGGCGTCGCACTGTTCTACGGCGAGTGGCTGTCGATCGTCGGCGCTTAGGCGCCGCGGCGTAGGCGCCGTGCTTCGCCGAGACCCGCGCAGTGGCTGCTTTTGTGGCCGTCACAGCGACCGCTTTGCGTTTCTCGGATTAGCTGACCACCGTCGATCGGACCGTTACCGCGACACGCCCCAGATATCCGCGCCGTCCGGCGCGGGACGGGGGAGGATTCTGGGGTGCAGGGGACTAGTGGGGCTGGCGTGACGCCTGTGACTCTTGTGAGTGGCGGGTGAACAATCTTCTGACCGCGGTGCGGTCGCGGTTGCGCCGTCCCGCCAAGGCCGGTGCCGACGAGGCCGCCGCCAAGAAACCCGCCACCGTCGCGGCGACCGAACAGCCACGCACCCGCTTCGGCGTCTGGCTCAGCCGGCCGATGACATCGTTTCACCTGATCATCGCGGTGGCATCCATCCTGGTGACGCTCGGACTGATCATGGTGCTCTCCGCATCGGGGGTCTACTCCTATGACTCCGGCGGCTCGCCGTGGACGGTGTTCCTGAAGCAGGTGGTCTGGACTCTCGTCGGCCTGGTGGCCTTCTATATCGCGCTGCGGATGCCGATCAGGATCATGCGCAAGCTGGCGTTCCCCGCCTTCGCGTTCACCATCGTCCTGCTGGTACTGGTGCTGGTCCCGGGAATCGGGAAGATCGCTAACGGTTCCCGCGGCTGGTTCGTGTTCGGTGGGTTCTCCATGCAGCCCTCGGAGCTGGCCAAGATGGCCTTCGCCGTCTGGGGCGCACACCTGCTGGCCGCCCGCCGGATGGAGCAGGCCACGCTGCGCCAGATGCTGGTGCCCCTGTTGCCCGCTGCGGCGCTGGCGCTGACGCTGATCTTCATGCAGCCCGACCTCGGGCAGTCGGTGTCGCTGAGCATCATCCTGCTGGGCCTGCTCTGGTACGCAGGTCTACCGCTGAAGTTGTTCGTGAGCACCGTGTCCGGCGCGGTGATCGCCGCCGGCATCCTCGCGGTGTCCGCCGGGTACCGATCGGCGCGCGTGCAGTCCTGGCTCAACCCGATGGCCGACGCCCAGGGCTCGGGATATCAGGCCCGGCAGGCGCGCTACGCGCTGGCCAACGGCGGGTTGTTCGGTGACGGCCTTGGCCAGGGCACCGCCAAGTACAACTACCTGCCCAACGCCCACAACGACTTCATCTTCGCCATCATCGGCGAGGAGCTCGGCTATATCGGTGCCGCCGGGGTGTTGTGCCTGTTCGGCCTGTTCGCCTACACGGGTATGCGGATCGCGCGCCGCTCTGCCGATCCGTTCCTGCGCCTGCTCACCGCGACGGTGACCATGTGGGTGATCGGTCAGGCCTTCATCAACGTCGGCTACGTGGTGGGCCTGCTGCCGGTGACCGGGCTGCAGCTGCCACTCATCTCCGCCGGTGGAACATCCACGGCGACAACGATGCTCATCCTCGGTGTGATCACCAACGCGGCCAGGCACGAACCCGAGGCGGTGGCCGCGCTGCGGGCCGGCCGCGATGACCGGGTCAACCGGCTGCTGCGGCTGCCGCCGCCGGTGCCGTATGTGCCCAGCCGCCTCGAAGTGGCCCGCGACCGGCTGCGCACCAGGGAGGGCAAGGCGCCCGCCAAGGCCGTCAAGAAGGCACCGCCGAAGTCGCCCGCCAAGGCCTCGGGGAAGGCCTCTTCGAAGGCCTCGGGGAAGGCCAAAACCAAGCAGCCCCGTAAGGCCCCGGTGGCCGATGCACGCCGAACTGCCCAGCCGGGCGAACGGACGGCACGGCGCGCAGGGCATCATGGAGAGGGCCGAAACGGCCGCCAGGGGCGAGGCCAACAGGGCCGTGCCCGGTCATTGGAAGGTCAGCGTTACGGGTGAGCACGATATCGGTCGTTCTGGCGGGGGGCGGCACGGCGGGACACGTCGAACCCGCGATGGCCGTGGCCGATGCACTGACCGAATTGGACCCACAGGTACGGATCACCGCGCTGGGCACTGCGCGCGGCCTGGAAACCCGCCTGGTCCCTGAGCGCGGCTACGACCTGCAGCTCATCACCCCGGTGCCACTGCCGCGCAAGCCTTCGGCGGATCTGCTCCGGTTGCCGCTGCGGGTGCGCACCGCGGTCCGGCAGACCAGGGCCGTGTTCGACTCCGTGCATGTCGACGTCGTGATCGGTTTCGGCGGGTACGTCTCGGTGCCCGCCTACCTGGCCGCAAGGCCCGGTCTGCGCCGGTCCCGGGTGCCGGTGGTGATCCACGAGGCCAACGCCAGCGCCGGCTGGGCCAACCGGCTGGGTGCGCGTTCCGCGCAGCGCGTGCTGGCCGCGACACCCGATCCCGGGCTCGGGGACGTCGAGGTGGTCGGGGTGCCGGTGCGCGCGAGCATCACCTCGCTGGACCGCGCCGCGCTGCGTGCGCAGGCGCGTGCCGCGTTCGGATTCGCCGAGGACGCCCGCGTGCTGCTGGTGTTCGGCGGATCCCAGGGTGCGCAGTCGATCAACCGCGCGGTATCCGGTGCGGCGGGAGCGCTTGCCGCCAACGGTATTTCGGTTCTGCACGCGCATGGACCGAAGAACACCCTGGACCTGCCCGAGCCTTCGGGGCCGCCCTATGTCGCGGTGCCCTACCTGGACCGGATGGACCTGGCCTACGCCGCCGCCGATCTGGCCATCTGCCGATCGGGTGCGATGACGGTGGCCGAGGTCAGCGCGATCGGCCTGCCCGCCATCTACGTGCCGCTGCCCATCGGCAACGGCGAACAACGCCTGAATGCGCTGCCGGTGGTCGACGCCGGCGGCGGACTGCTGATCGACGACGCCGACCTGTCACCGTCGTTGATCGCCGACACGGTGGCCTCGGTGCTGGCCGATGCCGATCGCCTGCAGCAGATGACGGCGGCCGCCGCACTGGCCGGGCATCGCGACGCCGCCCGCCGGGTGGCCGAGGTGGCGCTCGAGGTGGCGCGGCAGTATCGCGCGGACCGGAAGTCAGTGCGGTGAAGGGCCTACCGCCGGAGCTGCAGCGCGTGCACATGGTGGGCATCGGTGGTGCCGGGATGTCCGGTATCGCCCGCATCCTGTTGGACCGCGGCGGGCAGGTCTCGGGTTCGGATGCCAAAGAGTCCAGGGGTGTCGCGGCATTACGCGCCCGGGGCGCCCACATCCGGATCGGGCATGACGGCTCGGCGCTGGACATGCTCGACGGTGGTCCGACCGCGGTGGTGACCACGCACGCGGCCATCCCGAAGACCAATCCCGAACTCGTCGAGGCCCGCCGCCGGGGTATCCCGGTGATCCTGCGCCCGGTGGTGCTGGCCAAGCTGATGGCCGGGGACACCACCGTGATGGTCACCGGTACGGCAGGAAAGACGACCACCACATCGATGGTGATCGTGGCGTTGCAGCACAGCGGATTCGACCCCTCGTTCGCGGTCGGCGGGGATCTCGGCGCGGCCGGGACCAACGCGCACCACGGCAGTGGCCCCTACTTCGTCGCCGAGGCCGACGAGAGCGACGGATCGCTGGTGCAGTACCAGCCCGATATCGCCGTGGTGACCAATATCGAGGCCGACCATCTCGACTTCTTCGGAAGTGAGCAGGCCTATGTCGCCGTGTTCGATGCGTTCATGGAGCGCCTGACGCCCGGCGGTGCCCTGGTGGTCTGCGTGGATGATCCGGGCGCCGCCGCACTCGCCGAACGCACTGCGGCGCTGGGTATTCGGGTGCTGCGCTACGGGAGTGCCGGTCAGCCTGAGCTGGCCGGTGCCCTGCTGGACTGGGAGCAGCACGGGACCAGCGCGGTGGCGACCGTGCAGTTGGCGGGGGAGGCCGGCCCGCGCACCATGCGGTTGTCGGTGCCCGGCAGGCACATGGCGCTCAATGCGCTGGCCGCACTGCTGGCCGCAATCCAGGCCGGCGCTCCGGCCGACGTCGTACTCGACGCCCTGGCCGAATTCGAGGGTGTGCGCCGCCGGTTCGAACTGGTGGGTGTCGCGGCGGAGGTCAAGGTCTTCGACGATTACGCGCATCACCCCACGAAGGTGTCGGCCGCGTTGTCTGCGGTGCGTGCGCTGGCCGCCGAATCACAGGGCCGCGCCATCGTCGTCTTCCAGCCGCATCTGTATTCGCGCACACAGACTTTCGCGCGCGAGTTCGGCGCCGCGCTGAGCGCTGCCGACGAGGTGTTCGTCCTGGATGTCTTCGCGGCACGCGAGCAGCCCATTGCCGGGATCAGCGGGCGCAGCATCGCCGAGCATGTCAGCGTGCCGGTGCATTACGTACCGGATTTCTCGGCGGTCGCCGAGCAGGTGGCGGCCGCCGCCGGACCGGGTGACGTGGTGGTGACGATGGGCGCCGGCGATGTCACCCTGCTGGGCCGCGAGATCCTGGACGCCGTGAACGCGCGCGCCGACCGGGCGGCACGGTAGATGACCGGCCCGGCCGACGGGCGGGACGAACCCGAGACCATGGCGGCGGCCGCACAAGCCGCCGAAGAAGTGGCGGCAGCCGCCGAGGACCCGCAGCCTGCGCAGGACGCCGGCGCGCCCGAACCGGACGCCGGCGCGCCCGAACCGGACGCCGAATCCGACGCAGCGGCCGAAGACGCCGCGGCCGAAGAGGATTTCGAAGGGCCGCGCCGCCGTGCCCGGCGGGAACGCGAGGAACGCCGCATCGCGCAGGCACGCGCCCAGGCCATCGAACAGAACCGCCGCGAAGCCAAGCGCCGCGCCTTCGGCCGCACCGAGGAGGCGCCGGCACCCAACCGTCGCGGGGTGATCCGCGGCCTGAAGGTGCTGATGTGGTCGGCGCTGCTGGCGGTGCTGGCCGTCGGTGCGGGCCTGTTGCTGTATCTCACGCCGATCATGTCGGCGCGCGCGACGGTGATCACCGGTCTGACGGCCATCACCGAGGACGAGATCCGGCAGGCCGCGGCCGTGCCGTCCGGCACACCGCTGCTGCAGATCAACACCGACACGGTGGCCGAGCGGGTGGCCTCCATCCGCCGGGTGGCCAGCGTCCGGGTGCAGCGCGAGTACCCGTCGACGCTGCGCATCACCGTCGAGGAGCGGATCCCGTTGGTGGTCAAGGACTATCCGGACGGTCCGCACCTGTTCGACAAGGACGGCGTCGATTTCGTGACCGCGCCGCCGCCACCCGGCCTGCCCTATATCGACACCGAGACACCGGGCCCGAATGATCCGGCGACCCAGGCGGCGCTCGAGGTGCTCACCTCGTTGCCGCCGGAGGTGTCGGGTCAGGTGAGCCGAGTCGAGGCACCTTCGGTGGCGGCCATCACACTGATCCTGTTCGACGGCCGGAAAGTGGTGTGGGGCACCACCGACCGTACCCAGGAGAAGGCGCTCAAGCTGGCCGCGCTGCTCACCCAGCCCGGGCAGACCTACGACGTCTCCAGCCCGGATCTGCCGACGGTCAAGTAGGACACCGCGCGCAGGCTCCGGGGAGACACCGCGCGCAGAGGCGAGAAATTGTCGCGCCGTGTCGGCGCGCCTGCGGGGTTCCTGCGCCGGGTCGCCCTACCGTTCTGGTTGCGCGGAACTACTTGACATAACTCTAAGCCTATGGTTGAGGTTGAGGGTTTCGCTCACCGACATCGACATTCAGGTCAGGAAAGGGCGATCCGCGATGACCCCCCCGCATAACTACCTCGCCGTTATCAAGGTGGTCGGCATCGGCGGCGGCGGCGTGAACGCCGTCAACCGGATGATCGAGCACGGACTCAAAGGCGTCGAGTTCATCGCCATCAATACCGACGCGCAGGCGTTGTTGATGAGCGATGCCGACGTCAAGCTCGACGTCGGTCGTGATTCGACCCGCGGCCTGGGCGCCGGCGCCGACCCGGAGGTCGGCCGCAAGGCCGCCGAGGACGCCAAGGACGATATCGAGGAACTGATCCGCGGCGCGGACATGGTGTTCGTCACCGCAGGCGAGGGTGGCGGCACCGGCACCGGTGGCGCACCGGTGGTGGCCAGCATCGCCCGCAAGATGGGTGCGTTGACGGTCGGTGTCGTGACGCGGCCGTTCTCCTTCGAGGGCAAGCGCCGGTCCAACCAGGCCGAGACCGGCATCACCGCGCTGCGCGAAAGCTGCGACACCCTGATCGTGATTCCGAACGATCGGCTGCTGCAGATGGGCGACGCCGCCGTCTCGCTGATGGATGCGTTCCGCAGCGCCGACGAGGTGCTGCTCAACGGTGTCCAGGGCATCACCGACCTGATCACCACGCCCGGCCTGATCAACGTCGACTTCGCCGACGTCAAGGGTGTCATGAGCGGCGCGGGCACCGCGCTCATGGGCATCGGCTCGGCCCGCGGCGACGGACGTGCGCTCAAGGCCGCCGAGATCGCCATCAACTCACCGCTGCTGGAGGCCTCGATGGAAGGCGCGCAGGGCGTGCTGTTGTCGGTGGCCGGTGGCAGCGATCTCGGCCTGTTCGAGATCAACGAGGCCGCCTCGCTGGTGCAGGAGGCCGCGCACGCCGAGGCCAACATCATCTTCGGCACCGTGATCGACGATTCTCTGGGCGACGAAGTGCGGGTCACCGTCATCGCCGCCGGATTCGACACCTCCGGACCCAGCCGCAAACCCGTTGTCGGGGAAGGTGCCGCGGGCGTCGCCCCCGGTACGGCCGGCAAGGTGCGTTCCAGCGTGTTCGAGCCGGCCGACGCCATGTCCGTCCCGGCACACACCAACGGGGCGACGGTGAAGATCGGCGGTCCGGACGACGGCGGCATCTCCGACGACGACGTCGACGTGCCGCCGTTCATGCGCCACTGATCCGTCATGTCCGTCCGGGTTCGGCGCGTGACCACCACCCGCGCGGGCGGAGTATCGGCACGGCCGTTCGACACCTTCAATCTCGGCGACCACGTCGGCGATGATCCGGCCGCGGTGGCCGCCAACCGGAAACGGTTGGCGACCGCGCTCGGCCTTGCCGAGGACGCGGTGGTGTGGATGAACCAGGTGCACTCGGCCAATGTCGCGGTCGTCGAGGGTCCGCAGGGTGCCGCCGTCGACCAGACTGATGCGTTGGTGAGCACCACCCGCGGTCTGGCGTTGGCGGTGGTGACCGCGGACTGTGTCCCGGTGCTGCTGGCCGACGCGCGGGCCGGGGTCATCGGCGCCGCGCACGCGGGCCGGGTGGGTGCGCAGATCGGCATCGTGCCCCGCACCGTGGAGGAAATGGTGAAGTTGGGTGCGTCCGTCGCCGACATCTCGGTGCTGCTGGGTCCCGCGGTGAGCGGTCGCCATTATGAGGTGCCTGCCGAGATGGCCGCCGAGGTGGACGCGGCGCTGCCGGGCAGTCGCTGCCGCACCGCCAGGGGAACCCCCGGTCTGGACATTCGTGCCGGACTTGCCCGACAACTGACGGATCTGGGTGTCACGGCCATCGACGTCGATCGCCGCTGCACCGTCGAGGACGCCGCGCTGTTCAGCCATCGGCGTGATGCTCCGACCGGACGGCTGGCGTCATTGGTGTGGATGGAATGAGTACTCACCGCGATGTCGAACTGGCCGGAGCGCTGGCCGCGGTACGGACCCGGTTGGCACGTGCCGCCGAGGCCGCCGGCCGGCCGGTGCGGGACATCGAACTGTTGCCGATCACGAAGTTCTTTCCCGCCTCCGATGTCGTGATCCTGCGGCGATTGGGCTGTACCGAATTCGGTGAGTCCCGCGAGCAGGAAGCCGCCAGGAAGGTGGCCGACGTCCGGTCCGCGTTTCCCGGTGACGAGATCCGCTGGCACATGGTCGGCCACATCCAGCGGAACAAGGCGCGCGCCATTGCCCGTTGGGCCTACGCCGCGCATTCGGTGGACAGTGCCCGGCTGATCGCCGCCCTCGGGGGAGGCGCCGAGCAGGAGCTGGAAGCGGGCGGGCGCACCCGACCGCTGCGGGTCTATCTGCAGATCAGTCTGGACGGTGACCCCGATCGCGGCGGGGTGGATGTGAACAAGCCGGACCTGATCGACGAGCTATGTGCCGCAACACATGCCATCGACGCACTGGAGTTCGCCGGGTTGATGGGCATCCCGCCGCTGGACTGGGATTCCGAGGATGCGTTCGCGCGGCTGCAGGCCGAGCGCGACCGGGTGCAGGGCTCCTTCACTCAGCGGCTCGGGCTGTCGGCGGGCATGTCGGGGGATTTGGAGACGGCGGTGCGATACGGATCCACGTGTGTGCGTGTCGGAACCGCGTTGATGGGTCAACGTCCTCTAACGTCACCCTGAGTAGTCACTCCAGTCACATCTTCATCACAGACAACACAGACACAAGTCGTTAAAGGGGCAGGCGATGAGCACTCTGCACAAGGTCAAGGCCTACTTCGGTATGGCGCCGATGGACGATTACGACGATGAGTACTACGACGACGAGCGTGGGCCGCGTGCGTACCCGCGGCGCGCCGCCGAAGAGCGTTTCGAGGATGAGGGTTACGGCCGCGAGTCCCGGGCGTTCGACGACCGGATTCCGGCCCGCGAGTACGACGACGTCCCCGGCGCGTACCGCGGCGGCTACGGTGACGCCCCGCGCTTCGAGGGCCGGCTGCGCACACTCCGCGAGTTCGACCGCCCGGCGCCGCGTTTCGCAGGTGCTCCCACCCGCGGCGCGCTCGCCATGGAACCGCGACGGATGGCCGAGCTGTTCGAGGCCGGCAGCCCGCTGGCCAAGATCACCACGCTGCGCCCCAAGGATTACAGCGAGGCCCGCACCATCGGTGAGCGGTTCCGTGACGGCACCCCGGTGATCATGGACCTGGTCTCGATGGACAACGCGGACGCCAAGCGACTGGTCGATTTCGCCGCCGGCCTGGCGTTCGCGCTGCGCGGATCCTTCGACAAGGTCGCCACCAAGGTGTTCCTGCTCTCACCGGCCGATATCGATGTCAGCGCCGACGAGCGCCGCCGGATCGCCGAGGCCGGTTTCTACTCCTACCAGTAGGGGTCCCGGCCGACTACACCCATTGCGCCACCCAGCCCGTTCCAGTCCGCCAGGTAGGCTGTCGTCCTGGGATCGCATGCTTGTCCCACCTGCTCGAATGTCCCTATACCTGCCCGTCTGTGTATGCAGTAGTGAGGTCGGCTCAGTTGTCGATGGTCTTTCAAATCCTGGGTTTTGTGCTGTTCGTCTTCTGGCTGTTGCTGATCGCCCGGGTCGTTGTCGAATTCATCCGGTCGTTCAGTCGCGACTGGCAGCCCAGCGGTGCCACGGTGGTGGTGCTGGAACTCATCCTCAGCGTCACCGATCCGCCGGTGAAACTGCTGCGCCGGATCATCCCGCAGCTCACCATCGGCGCGGTGCGATTCGATCTGTCGATCATGGTGTTGTTGCTGGTCGCGTTCATCGGCATGCAGCTGGCATTCGGTGCCGCAGCCAGCGCCACGATCTGATCGAGATCGTCGGCGTGGGGCACTCCGAACATTGAAATTCGCTCTTAATTATGAGCCTCCGGTGCAACCGTAGAGTCTGCTGTGACAGGATGGACGCCAGTTACTTCTACTGACGCTCTACACTTTGACACCGGTTGACGGTCCAGACTTCAAGGGGGCAGACAATGCCGCTCACTCCAGCCGACGTTCACAACGTCGCATTCAGTAAGCCGCCGATCGGCAAGCGCGGCTACAACGAGGACGAGGTAGACGCCTTCCTCGACCTGGTCGAGAACGAGCTGACCAGGCTCATCGAGGAGAACGCCGACCTGCGTCAGCGGGTGTCCGAGCTCGACTCGGAGCTGGCCGGTGCACGTTCCGGTGGAGGCATCCAGGCGACCCAGACGATCCCGCCCTATCAGGCCCCGCAGCCGGAGCCCGAGCCCGAGCCGGTCCAGCCGGTGTACGAGGCTCCCGCGCCGGTGGCACCCGTGGCGCAGCAGGCCCCGGTCTCCGAGGATTCGCATCTGCGGGCGGCCAAGGTGCTCAGCCTGGCCCAGGACACCGCGGACCGCCTGACCGGTACGGCCAAGGCCGAGTCGGACAAGCTGCTCGCCGATGCCCGCGCCCAGGCCGACGCCATGGTCAGTGAGGCGCGCAGCACCGCCGAGACGACCGTCGCCGACGCCCGCGCCAAGGCCGACGCCCTGCTGTCTGATGCCCAGACCCGCTCCGAGACGCAGCTGCGTCAGGCGCAGGAGAAGGCCGATGCCCTGCAGGCCGATGCCGAGCGCAAGCACTCCGAGATCATGGGCACCATCAACCAGCAGCGCACCGTGCTGGAGGGCCGCCTCGAGCAGCTGCGCACCTTCGAACGCGAGTACCGCACCCGCCTCAAGACCTACCTGGAATCTCAGCTCGAGGAGCTGGGCCAGCGCGGTTCCGCGGCACCGGTCGATTCCGCTGCCGGTAACGAGGGCGGCGGCTTCAACCAGTTCAACCGGGGTAACAACTGACCGGCCCAGCACCGGCTAAGTTCGTCGCATGCTGATCATTGCGCTCGTTCTCGCTGTCATCGGTCTGGTCGCCCTGGTGGCCGCCGTCGTCACCAGCAACGAGCTGATCGCCTGGGTGTGCATCGGTGCCAGCGTCATCGGCGTGCTGTTGCTCATCGCCGATGCGCTGCGTTCCCGGCGCGATGGTGACCCCGACGCGGATGCCGCCGATGCGGACGAGGACGAGCAGGGCGTCCAGGATTACCCCGAGGAGCCGGAAATGACCGAGTCCCAGCCGACAGAGTCCGATCCGACCGATTCCGATCCGGAGGTCGCCGGCGTGACCGACACCGACACGGACACCGCCGACGATGAGTCCGGCGGTTCCGTCGAGATCTCGCCCGACCCCGAGGAAACCCCGAAGAGCTAGCGACGCCGGGCCAGCAGCGCACGCACCTCGTCGTCGCTGGTCTGGGTGAAATCGTCGTAGGCCTGCCCGACCGCCCGAAAGTCCGGCGGTTCGTCCAGGCACACCACCTCGTCGGCCTCGTCGCCGACCAGCCGCAGTGCGGTGCGAGAAGCCACCGGGACCGCCACCACCACGCGCGCAGCACCCCCCGCACGAACGGCCCGGATCGCGGCGAGCATGCTCGCGCCGGTGGCGATACCGTCGTCGACCAGCATCACGGTGCGGCCGGCCAGATCCGGCGCCCCCTCGACGCCGTAGGCCGCCTCGCGGCGGCGCAACTCCACCCGCTCGCGCTCGATGACCTCGAACAGCTGGTCCTCGGTGACCGCCTGGCTGCGGATCACATCCTCGTTGCGCACCACGGTGCCGCCGGTGGACAGCGCCCCCATCGCCAGCTCGGGCCAGTGTGGCAGGCCGAGCTTGCGGACCAGGAAGGCATCGAACGGGAGGCTCAGCGCGACCGCGACCTCCCAGCCGACCGGGACGCCGCCGCGCGCCAGCCCCAGCACCACCGTGCCCGCCGCGCCACGATGGTGCGCCAACCCGGACGCCAGCACCCGTCCGGCTTCCCGGCGGTTCGCAAAGCCGGCGGTCGTTTCTCCCATACGATCCGGGGTACCCCCGGGCCGGGCGGGACCAACAAAGGGCGGACACCAATGGGTATCGAGTACGACAGCATCGTCGACCATCCGATCGACGAGGTCTTCGCCTGGCACACCAGGTCAGGGGCCATGCGACGGCTGGTGCCCCCCTGGCAGCCGATGACGGTGATCGCCGAGACCGACTCGCTGGCCGACGGCCAGGCGGTGCTCGGGCTGCCCGGCGGGCTGCGCTGGGTGGCCCAGCACGAGCCTGCGGAGTTCGACCCACCGCACCGATTCGTCGACACCCTGGCCGCCGACGGTCCGGCATCCTGGCCGGCGCGGGTGATCGGCACCTGGCGGCACACCCACGAGTACGCCGAGGCGGGCACCGGCACGCGGGTGTATGACCGCATCGACGCGGTCGTCCCGGCGGCGGCGTTGCGGCCGATGTTCGTCTACCGGCACACCCAGCTGGCCGAGGATCTCGACGCGCACCGCGCTGCCGGCCTGGCGCCGATGGTGATCGCCGTGACCGGCGCCGGCGGTCTGGTCGGCGATGCCCTGACCGCGTTCCTGAGCACCGGTGGCCATCGTGTCATCCGGCTGGTGCGCGGCACCCCGACGGGATCCGATGAGCGCCAGTGGGATCCCCACAACCCCGCACCGGACCTGCTGGCGGGCGTGGATGCCGTCGTGCACCTGGCCGGGGCCTCGATTGCGGGACGGTTCACCGATGCGCACCGGGCCGCGATCCGGGACAGCCGGATCGGGCCCACCCGCAAGCTCGCGGAAGTCGCCGCACGTGTCGTCGACGGCCCCAAGGTCTTCGTCAGCGCCTCGGCCGTCGGCTATTACGGCTACGAACGCGGGGACTCGCTGCTCACCGAGGACGCCACGATGGGCGGCGGGTTCCTCGCCGATGTGGTGGCCGACTGGGAGGCCGCGACCGAACCCGCCGCGGCCGCCGGCATGCGCGTGGTCAACGTCCGCACCGGTGTGGTGCAGTCCGCCCGCGGCGGCACCCTGCGACTGCTGCGCCCACTGTTCGCCGCCGGTCTCGGCGGTCGACTGGGCAGCGGCACCCAATGGCTGTCCTGGATCGGCATCGACGATCTGCTCGACGTGTATCACCGCGCGTTGTACGACGACCGGTTGGCGGGCCCGGTGAACGCGGTGGCGCCAGAACCGGTGCGCAACAACGACTACACCGCCGCACTGGGCAGGGTGCTGCATCGGCCGACGCTGCTGCCGGTGCCGTCTTTCGGTCCGAAGCTACTGCTGGGCGCCCAGGGCGCCCGGGAACTCGCCGAGGCCGATCAGCGGGTGGTGCCGGCGAAGCTGACCGGGTTGGGCCATACCTTCCGTCGCCCCGTCATCGACGCGGCGCTCTCTCACGAACTGGGGCACGGCTGACGCGCCGTGTACGCCAGGAAGCCCTGTACCAGGCGCCTGATCCGCTGGGCCGCATCGTCATATAATTCGGCTGTGCGCGAGCGCAGTTCATCGTGGGTGCAGCCGCCCAGCGCGGCCTCGCCGGCTTCGCGGTCATCGTCGAGCCAGAGTTCGAGCAGTGCCGGATCCAGTTCGGGATGGAACTGCAGCGCCACCGACCGGCCGAGCGTGAAGGCCTGCGAGGTGCCGGGTGTCCGCCCGATCTCGGTGGCGCCCGGCGGCAGCGTCCAGCGGTCGAAATGCCATTCGAACCACGGGCCGCCCGGGATCAGCTCGTGGCGATCGGATTCCAGTTCATACCAGCCGATCTCGGGGGTCTCGGAGCGGAAGACGCTGCCGCCGAAGGCCTGCGCCAGGAGCTGCCCGCCGAAGCAGACGCCGAGGGTTGGGATGCCGGCGGCCGCGGCCTGGCGGACCAGTTCGGTCTCCGCGCCCACCCAGGTGGCCCTGAGGGCTTCGTCGTACACCGGCCAGCGTGCCCCCAGCGGCACGATGACGTCAAAGGCGGTGGGGTCGGGAAAGTCGACGGCGACGGCCGGGTCGGCGGTCCGTGACGAAGGCACGACCTCGAAGGTGTGCACGTCGTAGCCGGCGTCGGTGAACGCCTCGCCGAGCATCGCCTCGGTGGCGATGGGGTCGTTGTAGAGAAAAAGAACTGTCGGGGCCACCGGACAAATCTACTTCGGCGCGCCCGGCGGTGTCGGGGGAGCGTCGTCGGGGGCCAGTTCGGCCCCGACCGCACGGAACAGCGCCTCGGCCGCGTTCGGATAGTCGCCGGTGTCATCGAACGCCTCGGGCAGATAGGTGACCGCGATCGCGATGGCGATCTTCTTCGCCGGCAGGTACGCCGCGACCCCGGACTGGCCGGCGAACAACGGGTTCTGCAGCAGCCAGCCACCGGAGATGACGATGCCGACACCGTAGGTGTAGCCCTCGGTCTGCGGTGCGCAGGTGGGGCAGCCCGGTAGGGCGAAAGTCTTACCGCGCAGGTCCGGCGCGGTCATCGTCTGATACGAATCGCGGGTCAGCAGCGTGCCCGAACCGATGGCGGCGGCGCCGGCCGCCATATCGTAGATGTTCGTGGTCTGCACGGCGCCGCGGGTGATCGTCCAGGACGGGTTCCAGAAGGTGGACTCTTCGTAGAACCGTGTGCCGCTGGGGATGCCGAGCGTTTCACGGCGTTCCGAGGTGAACGCGTGCAAGATCGGCGCGGGTATCTCGGCGGTGAACGAGTTGGCGGTGCTGGTCAGTCCCAGCGGGCCCAGCACCTCGTCGGCCAGCAGGTCGGCCATATCGCGGCCGGTGGCCTTCTCCAGCGCCAGCCCGAGCAGCACGTAATTGGTGTGGGCGTAGTTCCAGTTGGTGCCGGGCGGATAGTAGAGCGGCTTGGCGGTCGCGAACCGTAGTAGCTCCTCGGGCGTCCACTGCCGGAAAGGATTGTTGTAGAACGCTTTCTGGAACTCCTCATTGCCGATCACATAGTCGGCGTACCCGGAGGTCATGCGGGCGAGTTGACCCAGGGTCACCTGATCGGCGTGCGGGATGTCGGGCAGCCACGTCGAGAGTTTGTCATCGAGTCCGACCGTGCCCCGCTCGACCAGCTTCAACAGCACGGTGGCCACATAGGAGATCGCCACCGCACCGTTGCGGAAGTGCATGGCGGCAGTGGCGGGCACACCCGTCATGGATTCACCGAAGGCGCGGGTCAGCACCTCCTGCCCGTCCTCGGTGACCCTGATGAGCACGGCCTTGAGGTGCCCACGTGTCATTGCCTCGTCGACGATCCGTGCCACCGCATCGGCCTGGCTGGGATCGGTGCGGCGGTGAGGGCCGCCCGGGCCGGTCGAGCACCCGGTCAGCACAACAAGGGTGAGCAGCACCGCAGCCGCGCGCCGGATACTCATGGGTGCGTCAACCCGCGGTGCGGTAGCGGCGCTCGGGCCGGCCCACGCCGTACTGCAGACGCAGTTCCAGCGCGCCGGCGGCCAGATAGTGCTCCAGGTAGCGGCGGGCGCTGACCCGGGAGATCCCCACCAGATCGGCGCATTCGGCGGCCGAGACCTCGTCGGCCGCGCGTACCGCGTCGAGCACCAGGCGACCGGTCTCGGCGCCGAGACCCTTCGGCAGGACGTCGGGCGTGGCAGCCGTCGCGGGGCCGCCGAAAAGTGCGTCGATCATCGACTGGTCCGCTCCGCCGTCGGAGGCCAGCGCGTCGGCCCGGGCGGCGAATGCGGCCAGCTTGGTCTGCAACTGGTCGAACTCGAAGGGTTTGATCAGATAGTCGGCCGCACCGCCGTCCAGAGCGCCGCGGACGGTGTCCAGCTCACGGGCCGCGGTGATCATGATGACGCCGACGTGATCGCCGTCGGCGCGCAACCTGTGCAGGACCTCCAGGCCCGTCATATCGGGCAGGTACACATCCAGCAGGATCAGGTGCGGGCGGTGGGCCGCTGCCGCCGCGAGCGCCTCCGCGCCACTGCGGGCCACCGCGACCGGCTGGAAACCCTCGATGCGCTCCACGAAACGGCGGTGGATCTCGGCCACCATGAAATCGTCGTCGACGATCAGCACATCACGCACGAGCCGACTCGCTGCTTCCCTGTCGCTGCCCTCGCCCGGCCGCCAGCGCCGACTCCGGTAGCCGAACCACGAACGACGCACCGCCGCCGGGGGCGTCGTCGATCCGGGCGTGCCCGCCGTGCTGGGCTGTCACCAGCCGCACCAGGGCTAGCCCGATACCTCTTTTCTCGGCGGGCCCACCCGCACCCTCGGACTTCGAGGTGACACCGCGGGCGAACACCAGTTCCCGGCGTTCAGGTGGCACACCCGGACCGGAATCCGTGACCGCCATCAGCAGACCGTCGGTGTCATCGACGCGCACGGTCACCTGGGCGTGCGCGGAGCCCACCGAGACGTCGACGGCATTGTCGATCAGATTGCCCAGCACGGTGATCGCATCGGTGGCCAGCGCCGGCGGCAGCGCGCGCAGGTGACTGTCGGTGTGCAGGCTCAGCGTCACCCCGCTCTCGGCGGCCAGCGATGTCTTGGCGATCAGCAGGGCCGCCACCGCGGGGTCGGAAACCCGTTGGGTGACAGCATCGTTGATCTCGGCGCGGCGCCGGGTCAGGGTGCCCACCAGATCGTGCACCGCGTCGAACTCGCCCAGCTGAACCAGGCCCGAGATGGTATGCAACTGATTGGCGAACTCGTGGGTCTGGGCCCGCAGGGTGTCGGTGACACTGCGGTGCGAGGACAACTGCGCCTGCAGGGCCGCCAGTTCGGTGCTGTCGCGCATCGTGGTCACGGTACCGATACGCCGGCCCTGGCTGCTGGCCGCGCGCCGGTTCAGCGCCAGTACCCGGCTGCGGGTGGCGATGACGACATCGTTCTCGCCTTCGCCGGAGAGCAGGAAGTCCACCACCGCCTGCTCGAGGCCGACGGCGTCGGCGCGGCGGCCGACGCTGTCGGCGCCGATCTCCAGCAGTTCCTGCGCGCTGTCGTTGAGCACCGTGATCACCCCGTCCGGGTTCACCGCCACCACCCCCTCACGGATGCTGTGCAGCAAGGCCTCCCGATGATCGGCCAGGCCGGCGATCTCGGTGACCTCCAACCCGCGGGTGTGCCGTTTGATGCGGCGGGACAGCAGCCAGGAGGCCGCCAGCCCGAGCACGGCACCCAGACCCAGATAGACCAGCAGCCGTTCGCCGGCGCCGCTGAACAGCTGCCATACCGAGGGATAGCCCTCGCTGACCGAGGCGACCGCGAGCACCTCACCGTCACTGGACAGGATCGGGACCTGCCCGATGATGCTGTGCACCCCCGCCACGTCGGCGTCACCGAACCAGGCCCGGCCCTCGTCGGCCCGGCTCGGACCCAGGTCGGTCCGCACCCCGACGCGGGTGGGATCCGAGGACGCCCGCACGGCGCCGTCGGGTCCGAGGATCTCGGCCAGGCTGGCCCCGGACAGGGCCACCGCCCGGTCGACCTCGGCGGCCAGGAACTTCTCGGCGAACGGATCGGAGTACCGGTCCCGCACGATCGGCGTCGAGGCCATGTTCTCGGCGACGGCGATCATCCGCAGCCCGCGGACCTCGCGGAACTCGCGGGTCGACTGCGCCACCGATACCGCCGCCACGGCGACGAGCACCACCGCGACGACGACCAGCTGAAACACCAGGAACTGCCCGGCGAGGCTGCGGCCCCAGCTCGTGTTCTTAATGACCACTACTTCCTTTGCGTCCATATCAGTGACCTGAGTCACTACCGGGGTCCAGTATTGCTGAGCATCACAAACAAGTGATTGGGGACGACATGTTCGAACGGGGTCGGGTGACCACAGGCGTGGTCATCGCCGTGATCGCCGCGCTGCTACTTTCCGCGTGCGGGGTCACCCGCGGCGAGGAGACCGGGCTGCACCGCCTGCGCATGATGGTGCCCAACAGCCCCGGTGGAGGTTACGACCTCACGGCGCGCACCGCGGTCAAGATCATGGAGGACGACGAGATCACCGGCCGTGTCGAGGTGTTCAACGTGATCGGCGCCGGTGGCACCGTCGCGATGGCGCGCCTGATGAACGAGCGTGGCAACGGCGACCTCATGATGATGATGGGCCTCGGTGTGGTCGGCGCGGTCTTCACCAACGGATCGACCGCGCGCGCTTCGGATGCCACCGCGCTGGCCAAGGTCGTCGAGGAGCAGGAAGGCATCCTGGTGCCCGCCGACTCACCGTTCCAGACGGTGCAGGATTTCGTCGACGCGTGGAAGGCCGATCCGGCCAAGGTCACCGTCGGCGGGGGATCCAATCCCGGCGGCCCGGACCACCTGTTCCCGATGGAGACCGCCAAGGCGGTCGGTCTGGACCCGACGAAGGTCAACTTCATCTCCTATGACGGCGGCGGCGATCTGCTGACTGCTCTGCTGGGCAACAAGATCGCGGCCGGCACGTCAGGCCTGGGCGAATACGTCGACCAGATCGAGGCCGGCCAGGTGCGGGTGCTCGCGGTGTCCGGAGAAGAGCGGGTCGAAGGTGTCGATGCACCGACGCTCAAGGAGGCAGGCATCGACTTGACCTTCACCAACTGGCGCGGAGTCCTGGCCCCGCCCGGAATCTCCGAGGACGACCGAGCGGCGATGGTCAAGATCCTGGAGGAGTTGCACGCAACCGACGCATGGAAGGAGGCGCTGGTGAAGAACGGTTGGACTGATGCCTTCATGACCGGCACCGCATTCGAGGAGTTCCTCGACGAGCAGGATCGCCGGGTCGAGACGACGCTGACGGATCTGGGGCTGGTGTGAGTACCGAATTGGATATGGCCGAGAAGTCCCGGCCCGATTACGCGCAATATGTCGTCTGTGCGGTGATGGTCGCCGTCGGCGCCTTCCTGCTCTATGACGCGCTGACCATGCCGGGCGGATACGCCGAGGTGGATCCCGTTGGGCCGCGCTTCTTTCCGATCGTCATCGGCGCGGGGCTGCTGGTGATGTCCATCGTCCTGGCCATCGCGATCCCGCGTGGTCTCAAGGGTGAGGCCGATGCCGGTGAGGACATCGACCCGGATATGCCCAGCGACTGGCGCACCGTCGGGCTGCTGGTCGGCCTGTTCGTCATGCTCATCGTTCTGGTGAATCCGCTCGGGTGGACGATCACCAGCGCGCTGTTCTTCGCCGGGTGCGCCACCGTGCTGGGCAGCAGGCATTACGTGCGCAATATTGCGATCGGTGTGGTGCTGGCGCTGGCCAGTTTCTACGCGTTCTACTCCGGGCTCGGAATCCCGCTGCCCGCAGGCATTCTGGATGGGATTCTGTAAATGGAGAACTTCGACTGGCTCATGCAGGGGTTCGCCGAGGCGGCGACCCCGATGAACCTGCTGTATGCCGCGATCGGCGTGTTGTTGGGCACCGCGGTCGGCGTGCTGCCCGGTATCGGCCCGGCGATGACGGTGGCGCTGCTGCTGCCGATCACCTACAACGTCAGCCCGAGCGCGGCGTTCATCATGTTCGCCGGCATCTTCTACGGCGGCATGTACGGCGGGTCGACGACCTCGATCCTGCTGAACACGCCGGGTGAGTCGTCCTCGGTGATCACCGCGCTGGAGGGCAACAAGATGGCCAAGGCCGGCCGCGCCGCGCAGGCGCTGGCTACCGCGGCCATCGGGTCCTTCGTGGCGGGCGCCATCGGTACGGCGCTGCTGGCCGCATTCGCGCCGGCGATCTCCCGGTTCGCGGTCACCCTCGGGGCGCCGTCCTATCTGGCGATCATGCTGTTCGCCCTCGTCGCGGTGACCGCGGTGCTGGGGTCTTCGAAGATGCGCGGCGTGATCTCGCTGCTGCTGGGCCTGGCGATCGGCATCGTCGGCATCGACTCACTGACCGGACAACCGCGGGCCACCTTCGGTCTGCCCTTGCTGGCCGACGGCATCGATATCGTCGTCATCGCGGTGGCGGTGTTCGCGCTCGGTGAGGCGCTGTGGGTTGCCGCGCATCTGCGGCGCCGTCCGGCCGATGTCATACCGGTGGGCCGGCCGTGGATGGGCAAGGAGGACTGGAAGCGGTCCTGGAAGCCATGGCTGCGTGGCACCGCGTACGGGTTCCCGTTCGGTGCGCTGCCCGCCGGCGGCGCGGAGCTGCCGACCTTCCTGAGCTATATCACCGAGAAGAAGCTGAGCAAGCATCCCGAGCAGTTCGGCAAGGGCGCCATCGAGGGTGTCGCCGGGCCGGAGGCGGCCAACAATGCCTCGGCCGCAGGCACTCTGGTGCCGATGCTGTCGCTGGGTCTGCCGACCAATGCGACTGCGGCGGTGATGCTGACCGCGTTTGTGTCCTACGGTATCCAGCCCGGTCCGACGCTGTTCGACAAGGAACCGCTGCTCATCTGGACGCTCATCGCGAGCCTGTTCATCGGCAACTTCCTGCTGCTGGCGCTGAATCTGCCGCTGGCGCCGCTGTGGGCCAAACTGCTGCGCACTCCGCGGCCGTATCTGTACGCGGGCATTCTGTTCTTCGCCGCGCTCGGTGCGTTCGCGGTCAACCTGCAGCCGCTGGATCTGTTGCTGCTGTTGATCTTCGGATTGATGGGCCTGATGATGCGACGGTTCGGGCTGCCGGTGCTGCCGTTGATCATCGGGGTGATTCTCGGGCCGCGTATCGAACGGCAACTGCGGCAGAGCCTGCAGCTCGGCGGCGGTGACTGGGGCAACCTGTTCACCGAGCCGGTCGCGATCGTCACCTATGTGCTGATGGCACTGCTGTTGCTCGCACCCTTGGTGCTGCGACTGTTCAACCGCAGCGAGGAGAGTCTGTTGATCGTCGAGGACGACAAGGATCAGAAAGCGAAGGCGTCGCAATCATGACGATCGTCATCGGATACACCGCCGACCAGTTCGGGCAAGCGGCTCTCGAACACGGGATCGCCGAGGCGAAGCTGCGCAACACCGGCCTGCTGGTGATCAACTCGACATCGGGGGAGTCCTATGTCGACTCGCGTTTCGCCGATGCGGCCCAGGTGCACGATGTGGAAGCCCGGTTGGCCGACTGCGGGGTTCCGTTCGAGCTCGCCCAACCGGTCGGCGTCGACGCCGTCGA
The DNA here is from genome assembly GCF_002968335.2 of Mycobacterium sp. ITM-2016-00316. NCBI lineage: Bacteria > Bacillati > Actinomycetota > Actinomycetes > Mycobacteriales > Mycobacteriaceae > Mycobacterium > Mycobacterium sp. ITM-2016-00316. Next base: position 3,584,161 of record NZ_CP134398.1, on the reverse strand, counting down.
GGAGCTGTTGACGGCCATGGACCGCCCGGAGGCCGAGCTGCTCGTCGTCGGTATCCGGCACCGCAGTCCGGTGGGCAAGTTGCTGCTCGGCAGTGTCGCACAGAAGCTGATCTTGGAATGCCCGAAACCCGTTCTGGCGGTTAAGCCTTCCGAATTCTGACCTCATCCGTCATCGTTCCGTCCGTCGGTATCGGGTGGTGGGAAGAGTTCTTCGGGGTGGAAGTGGTGGTTGAGGGTGTCGGCGCCGGTGTCCATCAGTGGTGGTGGGTGCCAGTGCACGCGGCCGGTGACGGGGTCGATGGTGTTGGTCCAGCCCAGTTCGGCGAGCTGGTTGTCGGGTCCGCAGCCCAGGCCGAGGTCGGGTGCGTCGGTGAGTCCGCCGTTGTTCCAGCTGGGGTTGGCGTGGTGGGCCTGGCAGCGACATGCCGCTTGGGTGCAGCCGGGTCGGGTGCAGCCGCGGTCGCGGTTGTAGAGCAGTAGGCGTTGGGCTTTGGTGGCCAACCGTTTGGAGCGGCCCATGTAGAGCGGTTCGGCGGTGTGGTGGCGGTAGACGATCAGGTAGTGGTGGGCGTGTTCGGCCAGCCGGATCAGATCCCGCATCGGCATGAGGGTGCCCGATCCGGTGACCGCGATCCCGGCGCCGGCTTCGAGTTCGCCCAGGGTGGTGGAGACGACCAGGGTGACGGGTAGGCCGTTGTGTTGCCCGAGGCGCTTGGACATCAGGGTGTCGCGCAGGACCGCTTTGATGGCGTCGTGGTTGCGTTGGGACTGAGTGCGAGGGTCGCGCAGAAACTCGTCGGGGTCCCACTTCACCGGTGGGCCGGCGGTGTCGCACACCTCGGGTTCGGGTTCGGATACGTCGGACATCTCGGGTTCGGGTTCGGGTTCACCGTCACTATCGGCGCCGGCCTTGTCCTCGGGCTCGGCCTGGCCCCGGGCCGGCGGCTGGGGCTCCACACCCTCGTCGTCCACACCCTTGTCGTCCACACCCTCGTCGTCGACAACCGCGTCGTCCGCAGCGTCGTCGTCCAGTGGGTTGGGCACCGGATTCTGCTGGGGTTGCTCGTCATCGGGGTTGTTGATCCCGGGTCGTGCCCAGACGTCCAGGATGGTGCGTAGGTAGGCGGCGAATTCGGCGTCCACCCAGCCCGACACCTTGGCCATACCGTCGACGTCCTGGGGACCGATGCTCAGCCCGCGCCGGTGGCGTGCCGGGTCGGGGCCATCACCGTCGGGGTTGATCAGAGCCAGCGCGTGATCGGCGGCCTTCTGCACCGTTTCGGGGGTATTGGTGGTGGCGATATCGACCAGTGTGGATTCCAGCTGCCCGCGCGCGGTGGCATCCAGGCGGGCCGAGGCCTTGTTCAGCGTGGTGCGGATGATGGCGATGTGCCCGCTGGTGATGGCCCCGGCGGCCAGCGCGGCCGCGCACGCCGCCAGTACCGGTTCCAGGACTTCGCCGGTCATGGTGTGCCGGGGCCCGAGGTCGCGGGCGGCGGTGATGCGCCGGGCGGCTTCGGTGGCGCTGAGGCGGTCGCGGGTGGTCAGCACATCGGTCCAGGTTTTGCCGCCGATCTCGTGCGGGGTGGCCCGGTCCATCAGGGCGGCCAGGATGCGGTGATCGACGGCGGTGTCGGCGCGGGCCTGCTGCTCACGCTCAGAGAGCAGGCCCAGCAGTTCGGCGGTGTCGAACATGGTGAAGTCGGCGTCCAGCAGCGCTTTGACGGATGCGGCGCGGTCGGACAGCGCGTGTTGCACCGTGTCCCGGCCGCCGGCCACATCGCTGTTCATGACTCGAACATACGTGCGACCACCGACAAGAAACCCGAAAAAGTGACCGGTGTGATCAATGGGTCCAAAGAAAATTCTGGGACTGGACTGTCGCTCGAAAGTCACTGACAGCCGGGCACTTTCATGCCCATCCTGTTGACGCGACCGCGGCGTTGCGGGTGGGCGCTAGGGTTCGTCCATGACCAATCCGGATCTCACCGAAGCCACCGCCACCGCGGGAGCCGCCATCGAACAAGCGGTGGCGGTCTTCATGCTGCATCCCCAGACCTACGGCGAGAGTGTCGCCGCCGGCTACCAGAATCCGCTGGCCGGATACGTGGCCGGGCGGGGTGGCGTGCTGGGCGAGGTCACCGGCGCGACCGTCAGCGCGGTCTTCGCGGTCTTCGAGCCCAACGGCCTGTCGGCCATGTGGGATGAAGGTGTCGCCGTGCGCGGCGCTGCCGGTGCGTCCCAGGTGTATTGGCAACAGGCCGCCGAGTTCGGTCGCACCTATCTGGTCGGCGCGGAGGGGCTGGACCGTATCGCAGCGCTGGGGGAGAAGCTCATCGCGATAGCGCCGATCGCCGCCTCGCCCTTGTTCGCGGGCTGGCGGGCCATGCCGCTGGCCGACGACGCGCCCGCCCGCGCCTTGCAGGTGATGTTCGTATTGCGGGAGCTGCGGGCCGGACTGCACTTCAATGCGCTCAGTCTTTCGGGTGTCGCTCCCATCGAGGCGCACATGCTCAACAAGGGCCCGCGCTACGCGGCGATGTTCGGCTGGCCCGAACCGTTCGCCGACGGCGCGGACAAGAAGGACCGCTACGCCGAGGTCGAGCAGGCCACCAATCGCCGGATGGCCGAACTGGTCGGCGCCGCGCTGGATCCTGTCGAGGCCATCGAATTCGCGGACCTGACAACGGCGGCACTGGCCACCCTGAAGGCGAACGTTCCGCGTTGAGCAGTCCCGTCGCGCAGGCGATCCCGATCGACTGGTTACCCTGACGCATGCCCGCGGAAATCGCGATCCATTTCTTCCTCCAGCTCACCGTCATTCTCGCCGCATGCAAGTTGGCCGGACTGGTTGCTCAACGAGTGGGGCAACCGCAGGTCGTCGGCGAGATGATCGCTGGTGTCGTGCTGGGACCGTCTCTGCTGGGACGAATCGCCCCTGATCTACAAGGCGACCTGTTCCCGACCGGGACGCCGAACCTGGTGCTGTACACCGCCGCGCAGGTCGGGTTGGTGCTCTATATGTTCATCATCGGGCTGAACTTCGACGTCGAGCACGTCCGGCAGCGGGCCGGTACCGCGGCCGCGGTGTCCATCACCGGCACGGTTGCGCCGTTGGCCATCGGTGCACTGGCCGCGATACCGCTGCTGAGCGCCGGTGGTTTTTTCGGGGACGGCGTCACGCTGGGGATGGCCATGATGTTCCTCGGGGCCTCGATCGCCATCACCGCGTTCCCGATGCTCGCCCGGATCATCTTCGAAAAAAAGCTGACCGGAACGTCTTTGGGCACGCTGGCGCTGGCGTGCGGCGCGACGGCAGATGCCGTCTCGTGGTGCATCCTGGCCGCCGTGCTGGCCATCCACCGCAACAGCCCGATGCTGGCGGTCATCGCAATCGGTGGCGGTCTGCTCTACACCCTGGTGCTGCTGACCATCGGTCGACGCGGCCTGCGGCCCCTGGGCAGGATGGCCGAAGACAACCAGGGTGTCTCGCCGTCGATGCTCAGTACCGTGCTGATCCTGTTGATGGCCTGCGCATGGTTCACCGACATCATCGGCATCTACGCGATCTTCGGGGCCTTCCTGCTCGGCGTGGCGATGCCGTCTGGGTTCTTCGCCACCAATCTCACCGACAAACTGGAGCCGCTCACCACCAAGCTGCTGCTGCCCCTGTTCTTCGTCTACTCGGGTCTGAACACGCAGATCGGGCTCGTGAACACCCCGGCGCTGTGGGCGGTCACCCTCGGTCTCATCGTCGTCGCCGTCGTGGGTAAGGGCGTGGCGTGCGCGGTGGCGGCGCGGCTGAGCAAGGTGCCCATGCGCGAGTCGGTGGCGCTGGGTGCGCTGATGAACGCGCGCGGACTCATCGAGTTGATACTCCTCAACATCGGGCTCGAAGCCGGGATCATCACCCCCACCCTCTTCACGATCCTGGTGATCGTGGCGGTGGTGACCACCCTCATGACGTCACCGATCTTCGAAGCGGTGTACGGCCGTCACCAGCGTGTTGCGGCGAGTGTGTAGCGCGGGTTGCTGTTCTGCCCCCTACCGTTTCACGGCTGAACTCCACTCATTGTGGGTATGTTGAATTCATGCGGCCCCAACTCTCGCGACTCGATGCGCAGGCCCGGGCGGCCCTCGCGCGCAAGATCAGAAGCCAGCTGCCCGCGGCCGATGTTCCATCGACCGACCACGATGTGGCGATCGCCGGCGGCGGCATCGCAGCCATGGCGCTTGCGCTGGAGATCCGGAACGCGCGTCCGCAGACGCGCATCCTGATCGTCGAGCCGCACACCCATCCGGTGTCGGAAATCACCCATACCGTCGGCGAATCGACGGTGGAGGTGTCCGCGCACTACCTGCGTGATCGGCTGGGCCTCGGTGAGCACCTGCAGACGGCGCACATTCGCAAGATGGGCCTGCGAATGTTCTTCTCGCACGAACGCAACAGCGATATCGCTGCCCGGATGGAGCTGGGAGGCTCGACGTTCGTCCCGCTGGTCACCTATCAGATCGATCGGGGGCGGTTGGAGAACGAGCTGCACACCCGTTGTCTGGCAGCGGGTATCGGCTTCCGGCGTGGTCGCGTCGCCGGCGTCGCCCTCGGTCGTGACAGCAGCTCGCACACGGTGTCCGTGCAGACCGATGAAGAACGCACGGACACCACGGCCCGGTGGGTGGTCGACGCCTCCGGCCGGAGCCGGACGCTGCCCCGGCAACTGGACCTCAAACAGCCCAACCACCATCACTGCAATGCGGCATGGCTGCGGGTGGCCACCGAGATCGACATCAACGGCTGGAGCGACGACCCCGACTTCCACAGCCGTCTTGTCGAGGGCAACCGGGCCATGTCGACGAACCATCTGATGGGGGAGGGCTACTGGGTCTGGCTGATCCGACTGGGCTCCGGGGCCACCAGCGTCGGTATCGTCGCCGACCCTGCGCTGCATCCGTTCGACGGGTTCAACACGCTGGCCAAGGCCAGGGCGTGGTTGCGTGCACACGAACCGCAGTGCGCAGCGGTGCTGGACCAACATGAGGACCAGATCAGGGACTTCCGGGTCATGAAGAAGTACAGCCACGGCGCCACCAAGATCTTCGACGGTGCCGATCGCTGGTGCCTCACCGGAGACGCCGGCGTCTTCCTCGACCCGCTGTACTCATCCGGTCTGGATCTGGTCGCGATCGGCAACGGCCTGATCACCGACATGATCGTCCGCGACCTGGGCGGCGAGGACGTGCTGGCCCGTGCCCAGGTCAGCGACACACTGTTCCGGTCACTCACCGAGATGTGGCTCGCGGTGTATCAGGACCAGTACGTGCTGATGGGGACGCCTGCGGTGATGTCGGCGAAGGTCGTCTGGGACATCGCCTTCTACTGGGGATTCATCGGCCTGCTCTACATGAATGATCGGTTCGTGCGCATCGCGGATGACCCGGAGTTCGTGCCCCAACTGGAAGGCCTCATCGCGCTGAGCAATCGGGTTCAGCGCTTCTTCCGTGAATGGGCCGCGTTGGAGGGCCGTGGACCCGAGGCCGAGAAGGCCACGGTGCCCTTCCTGGACCTGTACGCGCCCCTGAACTTCATGGTGTCGCTGCACGCCGCGATGGTGGAACCCAGCCCGGACTTCGGTGCTCAGTTCGACACCAATGCTCGGTTGCTGCACCAGATTGCGGGTCAGCTTGTCGAGACGGTGCTGGCGGCAAAAGCCGTGGTGTTCGAGGACGATGAGGTCATGCGCCAGGTGCAGGCCTGGCAACGCGATCCGTTGCTACGCGAAGTGCGGGCGATCTACCGCCGGGATCAGGAGATCGCTCCCATCAGCGCCGACTGGATCGTCACCGGATCGCCGGTCCTGCAGCCGAACTGAACCCGACCGCATCAGCACGAAATTCATCAGTCCGGGATCCCATCCATTGTCGCTGCGGCTACGAATACCTCGCGAAGTGTGTAGCGCGACGAGAAAGTGCCGATGCCAGTGACCGAACCACTGCCCATAGACCGTGAACCGCTGGCGATAGTCGGGATCGGATGTAGATTCCCCGGCGGTGCCGATTCGGCGCAGGCCTTCTGGCGGCTGCTGTGCGATGAGGTCGATGCCACCGGTGACGTCCCTGCGTCACGCTGGGATGCGGGGCGATACCACGACCCGAACCCGGCGAAGATGGGCAAGGTCGTCACACGCCGGGGCGGGTTCCTGTCCGAGATCGACCAGTTCGATCCCCAGTTCTTCGGCATCTCGCCGCGCGAGGCCCATTCCTTGGACCCGCAGCAGCGCCTGCTGCTGGAGGCCACCTGGGAGGCGTTCGAAGACGGGGGGATACCCGCCGATCGGCTGGCAGGTACCGACGTCGGCGTGTTCATCGGCGGTTTCACGCTGGACTATCAACTCCTACAGAACCAGGGTCGCAGCAGCCGTTACCGGTTCAAGGCCCATTCGGCCACCGGGATGATGATGACAATGCTGGCGAACCGCATCTCCCACGCGTTCGACTTCCGCGGCCCGAGCATGACGATCGATACGGCGTGCTCAGCTCGCTGGTCGCCGTGCACCTTGCGGCGCAGAGCATCTGGAACGGCGAATGTGCAGTGGCGCTCGCCGGCGGTGTCAACATCATGGGCGGTCCCAACACCGCCATCGCCGAATCGCGGAGCGGATTCCTCAGCCCCGAGGGGCGGAGCAAGGCCTTCTCCGATTCAGCGGACGGGTACGCACGGGGTGAGGGCGGCGCAGTCGTCATCATCAAATCGCTCGCGCAGGCGCTGACCGACGGCGACGACGTCTACGCGCAGATTCTCGGGACCGCCGTCTCGCAGGACGGGCACACCGACGGCATCACCGTGCCGCGCGAAGAAGCGCAGGAAGCGGCGATCCGAACGGCGCTGCGGCGCGCCGGCGTCGCACCCACCCAGGTCGGGTATGTGGAAGCGCATGGGACGGGTACGCCGGTCGGCGACCCCATCGAGATGCGGGCGCTGGCGCACGCACTCACGTCAGAGCGGTCGGCCACGCAGCCCCTGCTGATCGGTTCTGTCAAGACGAACATCGGTCACCTCGAAGCCGGGGCCGGAGTGGCCGGGCTGATCAAGGCGGCGCTGGTCGTCAAACACGGATATGTGCCGGCCAACCTGCATCTGCAGAACCCGACCACGCACGTCTCGGTCGATGAACTCAAACTCGAGATCCCCTCCGCGGGAAGGCCCTTTCCCGAGACCGACCGTCGGGTGGTCGGGGTCAACTCGTTCGGATTCGGGGGCACCAATGCCCACGTTGTCCTTGCCGAACCCCCGGTCGCGCGGCGGGACACCGCAGCACACACCGAGGCGCTGCCGCTGACCGTGCTGCCGATCTCCGGGCGCAGCGAGCAGGCGTTGATTGCGTCGGCCGCTCGGTTGGCCGACCACCTGGACCGCCATCCCGACATCACGCTGCCCGACCTCGGTCACACACTCGCCCGGCGGCGGGCGCATCTCAGCCATCGGCACACACTGATCGCCGAAGACATCGCCGACGCGCGTGAGCAATTGCGTGCCGTCGGCAACGGCGGTGACATCACCACCGGCCGAACGGCATCCACCGCGCCCAAAGTGGCTTTCGTCTGCACCGGCATGGGTCCGCAGTGGTGGCAGATGTGCCGGGGATTGTTGGACGTGTTCCCGGTCTTCACCGCAAGCATCCTGCGCAGCTCGCGAGAACTGTCGAAGTACGTGGACTGGTCGCTGATCGAGGAACTGCGACGTGACGAATCCGCTTCCCGGATGGGGGACACCGAATTCGCGCAGCCTGCCAATTTTGCGATCCAGGTGGCGCTGGCCGAACAGCTCGCCCACTTCGGGGTCACACCCGACGCCGTGATCGGCCACAGCGCAGGCGAAGTCGCGGCTCACCACCTCGCCGGGTTGCTCTCTTTCGAGCAGGCCATCGAGGTGATCCATCACCGCAGCCGTCTGCAACAGCGCACCAGCGGTCAGGGCCGGATGCTGGCCGTCGGCCTGGACGCCGAAACCCTCATGCAGACTCTCGACGAAAAGATGATCGACGAATTCGGCCGCCGGGTGTCGATCGCCGCCATCAACAGTCCGGCGGCGGTCACTATCGCAGGGGACGGTGATGTCCTGGAAGACATTGCCCGCCAACTGGATGAGTCGCAGATCTTCAACCGGTACCTCGCGGTGAAGGTGCCGTACCACACCCACTACATGGACGCGATCAAGGACGAGCTCTACGGCGCCCTCTCGTCTCTGTCGTCGAAGTCCGCGAATCTGCCGCTCTATTCGACGGTCACCGGTGAACTGTTGACCCGTTATGACGCCGGCGCGGCCTACTGGTGGCAGAACACCCGGGCCACCGTTCTCTTCGAACCGGCGCTTCGCCGGATGCTCGACGATGGTTACACCCATTTCATCGAGCTCGGACCCCACCCGGTGCTGGCTGCTTCCATCATGGAAATTGCGGGAACGCAGCGGGTCTCGGTCACAGCTACGCAGCGGCGCGAGGACGACGATGTTCGCACGCTGCTGAACTGTGTCGGCGTGCTGCACAACGCCGGCCACGATATCGCCTGGGACTGCGTGCATCCTCGCGGCGACGCTCGGTTGCTGAAAATTCCGAGCTATCCATGGCAGACCAAACGCTTCTGGTACGACAATTACGAAATCGAAGAGACGTTGTTCTACCGGCCGGTGCATCCGTTGCTCGGTCAGCCCATCCGCGGGGTACATCCGACCTGGGAAGCCGAGATCAGCACCGCCACCCTTGAGTTCCTCGCCGATCACCGGGTGCAGGGCAGCGTGGTGGTTCCCGGAGCGGTGTACGTCGAGATGGCGCTGGCCGCAGCCAGGGAAACCTACGGATCCGACCACAGCATCGACAATCTGGTGCTGCACCGTGCCGTCATCCTGGATGACACCTGCGATCCCGTCATCAGGACCACCCTGAACAAGGACGACGGCACACTGGAATTCGCGTCCTTCACGGTCACTTCGGACGGTGATCTCAAGTGGGCGATCACCGCGACCGCCGAACTCGGCACGCTTGCGGCGCCGACCGATCTGGGCGGTGTGCAGGAGGTGGGCCCGCGCGCAGAGATGGACTGTGAGCAGTTCTACCGCCGCACGAGTGACCTCGGGTTCGACTACGGCGATGCGTTCCGGGCGGTATCCGGTGTGACAGCCGGTCACGACTGGGCGGTCGCCGAGCTGACGATACCCGCCCGGGTCGCCGCTGAGGTCGCGCAATACCGCTTCCACCCGGCACTCATCGACGGGGCCTTCCAAACTCTTTTCGGCGCACCGTTCTCCGGGCAGGAGGAGAACGAGGACCCATACCTGCCCACCCGCATACGGCACTGCGCCGTCTATGGGCCGCCTGCCGCGGACATGAGGGTGCAGGTGCGCGTGGTCTCGGCGACCAGAGATGCGGTCGAATGCGATATCTCGATCACCGATGACCGGGGTGGTGTGCTCGCCGTGTTCGACGGGTTCACCGTGCAATCGCTGAGCTCGTCCTCCCGGATGTCGGTCGAGCACATCGACAAGGGACTGTACGAGTTGCACTGGTCCGAGATGACCGACACCGCAACGGAAACCGTCGCAGAATCCGGCTCTGAAGCCCTGTGCTGGCTGGTGCTGGCCGACGATTCCGGTATCGGAAAGGCGCTCGCCGACGACATGCGGTCACGCGGTCACCACGTCGACACCGTGCAGTACCCGGCTGACGGCGTCGACTGGAACGCGCTGATCGACGGACTCGCCAGCGATGATCGTGGACTTGCCGGAATCATCGATTGCTGGCCGTTGGACATGTCAGCGGACGCCGGCGACTCCGACGACATCGGCCCTTTCACCGTTCTGCGACTGGTGAAGGCGCTGGCCGAGGTGAAGGCCGGGAACCCGAGACTCTTTCTGGTGACCGCCAACTCGCAGGCGGCACCCGGCACCACGCTGACCGGCGCAGAACAGGCCTCGATATGGGGTCTGGGCCGCGTCATAGGGCACCAGGAGTTCTCCGGGTACTGGGGCGGCCTCATCGATGTGGACAGCGCCGACAACCAGGTGGAGATCGCGAAGCGAATCTCCGACCACGTGCTCGGTGACGGCAGCGAAGATCAGATCGCGATCAGGGGCGCCAAGACGTTCGTCCCCCGCCTCCGGCTGTGCAAGGAACTGACCTACCCGTTCCCCACCAAGCTTTCCGCCGATGCGACCTACGTCGTCACCGGCGGGGCAGGTGCGCTGGGCAGGGTCGTTGCCACCTACCTCGCCGAACGCGGTGCGCGCCATATCACCCTGCTCGGGCGGACTCCGGTCCCGCCGAGATCACACTGGGCCGCGCTGGCCGATGGCGATCCGCACTTCGAGACCGTCACCGCACTCCGGATGATCGAGCGGCTCGGAGCTCAAGTCGAAACGGCCAGCGTCGATGTCACGGTCGCCGATGACGTCACCTCGTGGCTGGCCGACCATCGTTCGCGGGGCGGGCGGCCGGTGCGTGGAATCGTGCATGCCGCCGGTGCGGTGAGCGACCAATTGCTGATCAACATGCGCGAAGAGGACTACGCGAAGGTAACCGCACCCAAGATCACCGGCGCCAAGGTGCTGCACCATGCCTTCGAGGGGCAAAATCTCGACTTCTTCGTCATGTTCGGGTCCGCGGGTTCGACCATCGCGGCTCCGGGGCAGGGAAATTACGCCGCCGCCAACGCCTTTCTCGATGCCTTCGCGTACCAACTTCGGGGGCAAGGACGTCCGGCCATCACGATCGGCTGGGGACCATGGTCGGTCGGAATGGTCGAAGAACTCAAGCTGGAGAAGGTGTACGCGCAGCGGGGGATCGAGCTCATCACGCCCGCCGTCGGCGCTCGAATCCTCGACAGGCTCATCAAGCAGACAGTGCCCAGTGTCGTGGCGATCACCGTTGATTGGACCCGGGCCCGCCAGGCAGGAATGGGCGGGCCCCTGCCCGCGATGTTCGGCGAACTCGAATCCGTCGACACGGGCGCGGCGCAGGACGCCTCGGGATCGTCGATCCTCGACGTGCTCGCCGCGACCCCGGCGACCGGACGCGCGGCCCTCATCTCCGAGCGTGTCCTGGAGGTCGTGGCCGACGTATTCGACTGCGGCGTCACCGATATCGACACCGGCGCCATGCTCGACGATATCGGTCTGGATTCGATGATGGCCATGGAGTTCCGGGTCCGCATCAACGCGAGCTTCTCGATCGATGTCCCCGTGCTGGAGATACTGCGTGGCGTCAGTGTGAACTCGCTGTCCGAGCGGATCCTCACCGAGTTGCAGGCGATTCACGGTGATGCGCCCGTCTCGGACGAGGCGTCGGCCGACGACCAGACCGGTGCGGACCTCGACGATGTCGACGTCCTGCTGGACGATCTGTCCGAATCAGAACTGCGAGCGCTGTTGGCGGAGATCGAGGCCGACGGCGCACAACCGGATGCCGGAAGACTCCAGTCGTGAGCGGTGCGGCCCCCGCCCGGGCTGTCCAGGTGCGGGGTCTGTCCAAGTCGTACGGAGCGCTGCGGGCGGTCGACGATCTCGACCTCGATGTCGACTACGGGGAGATCTTTGCGATTCTCGGGCCGAACGGCGCAGGCAAGTCGACGACCGTCGAGATCCTGGAGGGAAACCGCAGGCGCGACGCGGGACAGGTGAGCGTGCTCGGAGCAGACCCGGGAACGGCGGGCAGACAGTGGCGCGCACGGATCGGGATCGTCCTCCAAGAGGTCAGTGATGCCGGGATGCTCACCGTGGGCGAAACCGTGCAGATGTTCGGTCGTTGCTACGGTGCGGCCAGGGAACCGGCAGAGGTGCTCGATCTCGTCGGTCTCGCACCGGTCGTCGAGGCGAGGGTCGGGACCCTGTCGGGCGGTCAGCGCCGCCGCCTCGATGTCGCCCTCGGCATCGTGGGCCGGCCCGAATTGCTGTTCCTGGACGAACCGACCACCGGATTCGACCCCGAAGCCCGGCAACAGTTCTGGGAACTCATCAGACTGCTGGCGGCAGACGGCACGACGATCTTGATGACGACGCACTACCTCGAAGAGGCGGCCGCGTTGGCAGACCGGGTCGCCGTCGTCGCCGGCGGGTCGGTGGTCGCGGTCGACTCACCGGCCCGGCTGATCGAACATGTCGACACCGCTGCGACTGTCCGGTGGATGGACGGCGGCCGGGAGCGGGTGGAACGGACGGCGACACCCACCGAATTGATCCGCCGCCTCAGCAGCGGTGGCGCCGAACTGGATCGCCTGACGGTGACACGCCCGACCCTCGAAGACGCCTATCTACAGCTGATCGGGCATTCGTGAGCACCGCCGGGCAGCACACCCGCGCGCCGCTCCCGTCGGTGCTGCGCATCGGGTGGTCCCGGGTGGTCCCGGAACTGAAGATGTTCTACCGCAGACCCGAGCAGGTGGTGTTGACCTTCTCGATGCCGGCTGTGATCTGTCTGCTGCTGGGGTCCATATTCTCGGCGGAGTTGCCCTACGGCAACGTCAGTACCGGCGCGGTGATCGCCGCAAGCATGCTCGCCTACGGCATCCTTTCGACGTCGTTCGTGAACCTGGGCATCAGTATTGCCGCCGATCGGGAGACCGGGGCCCTGCGCCGCCTGCACGGAACGCCGACGACGGCAACGTCCTACTTCATCGGCAAGATCATGTTGGTGTTCGTGGTCAGTCTGGCCGAGGCGGTGCTGCTGCTGGTGGTGGGTGTGCTTGCGTTCGGACTTCGGCTGCCCACCGACGTTTTCGGGTGGTTCACCCTGACCTGGGTGTTCCTGCTGGGCGTCATCAGCTGTTCGTTGCTCGGCGTGCTGATCAGTAACGTCGCCAGCAGTGCGGTATCGGCCGCCGCCATGACCAACGGTCCGGCGGTCGGTCTGCAGTTCGTGTCGGGGACCTACGTCCCGATCATGGTGCTCCCGACGTGGATGCTGGTGATCGGCTCGCTGTTCCCGGTCAAATGGATGGCGCAGGGTTTCCGATCGGTGCTGCTGCCACCCGAGATGGCGGCCATCGAACCGGCAGGCAGCTGGGAGCACTGGCGGATCTTCTTCGTGCTGGCGGCATGGAGTATCGGGGGACTGATCGGTTGCCTCACCGTCTTCCGGTGGTCGGAATCACGCTGATCTTCTGGCATCCTGAGGTCATGACGGATCCGCAGTCGTACGGGGGCGACCCGGGCAGTTTCCCACCGCCGGGCTACCAGCCGCCGCCCGGCGGTGCCGGTTACCCGCCACCCGGCCAGCCGGGTTACCCGCCACCGCCCCCGGGTGCGTACTTCGATCCGCTGGCCCCCTACGGGCGGCATCCCATGACCGGGGAACCCTATTCCGAGAAGTCCAAGGTCATCGCCGGCCTGCTGCAGCTGCTGGGGTTGTTCGGCATCCTCGGCATCGGACGCTTCTACCTGGGCTACACCGGACTGGGTGTGGCGCAGCTGCTGGTCGGCATCTTCACCTGCGGAATCGGTGCCATCATCTGGGGCATCATCGACGCAATCCTGCTGCTGACCGACAAGGTGCGCGACCCGCAGGGCCGCCCGCTGCGCGATGGCACCTGAGAGCGCGACCGCCCGAGCCGGGCTGATCGGCGCCGGGGTGGCCGTCGCCGGCGCCTTGGCCTATATCGGCCTGGCCGACCCGCACCGGCCCGGGTTCCTGTTTCCCGGCTGCCCCTTCAAGGCGCTCACCGGCCTGGATTGCCCGGCGTGCGGCGGGCTGCGGATGACGCACGATCTGCTGAACGGCGATCTGGCGGCCGCCGTCATCGACAACGTCTTCCTCCTGGTGGCGTTGCCTGCGTTGGCGGTGTGGCTGGTGGTGCGGTGGCGGCGCGGCCTGACGCTCATGCCGATGGCGGCCACCGTCACGGTCGTGGTGGCCGCGGTGGCATGGACCGTGGTCCGGAACTGGCCGGGGTTCCCGCTGGTCCCCACTGTTCTCACCGGCTGAATATCGCCGGGAAGTAACACGTTCTCGCTGATACACTGCAGCTTCGGGCCGATGCAGTCCCTCCTATCGTCACGGAGACTGCGGAGGTAGATTCGCTTGCTGTTCTCGGCACTTCCCAAGGCCCAAGGCTTATACGACCCGGACAACGAATCGGATTCCTGTGGCGTCGCCATGATCGCCGATATCGGGGGTCGACGCTCACACGGCATCGTCTCGGACGGACTCACCGCGTTGGAGCACCTTGAGCATCGCGGCGCGGCCGGCGCCGAGCCGAACAGTGGTGACGGCGCCGGAATTCTGATCCAGCTGCCGGTCGAGTTGTTGGCCGCTGTCGTCGATTTCGATCTACCGCAGCCAAATGCCGCCGGCGCCAACACCTTCGCCGCCGGAATCTGCTTCCTGCCGCAGGATCCGGACGCCCGCGCCGCCGAGTGTGCACGAATCGAGGCCATCGCCGCCGAGGAGCACCTGGAGGTCCTGGGCTGGCGCGAGGTGCCGATCGATCCCGACGGCGCCGAAGTGGGGGCCACCGCGGTGGGCTGCATGCCCTACATGGCACAGCTTTTCGTCACCTCCTCCGGCGGCTGCGGCGGCATCGACTTGGACCGCCGGGTGTACCCGCTGCGCAAGCGGGCCGAACAGGGTGCGGTCTACTTCCCGTCGCTGTCCAGCCGAACCATCGCCTACAAGGGCATGCTCACCACCATGCAGCTGCCGCAGTTCTTTCCGGATCTGCGCGACGATCGCTGCGTGAGTGCCATCGCCATCGTGCACAGCCGCTTCTCCACGAACACCTTTCCGTCGTGGCCGCTGGCGCATCCGTTCCGGTTCGTCGCGCACAACGGCGAGATCAACACTGTCCGCGGCAACCGCAACCGCATGCATGCCCGCGAAGCCAAGTTGAGCAGCACGCTCATCCCCGGTGACCTGAGCCGCCTCTCGCCGATCTGCCCCAGGGACGGGTCGGACTCCGCGTCGTTCGATCAGGTGCTGGAGCTGCTGCACCTGGGTGGTCGCAGCCTGCCGCACGCGGTGTTGATGATGATCCCGGAGGCCTGGGAGAACAACGCCACCATGGACCCGGCCCGGCGTGCGTTCTGGCAGTTCCATGCCTCGCTGATGGAGCCGTGGGACGGCCCCGCCTGCGTGACCTTCACCGATGGCACCGTCGTCGGTGCGGTTCTGGACCGCAACGGATTACGGCCCGGTCGCTGGTGGCGCACCATCGACAACCGCATCATCCTGGCCAGTGAGAGTGGTGTGCTCGACGTGCCCAGCGCCGAGGTGGTGGCCAAGGGGCGCCTCGAGCCCGGCAAGATGTTCCTGATCGACACCGCGGCAGGTCGCATCGTCTCCGATGACGAGATCAAGGACGAACTCGCCGGTGCGCACGCCTACGGCGAATGGCTGCACGCCGGGTTGCTCGATCTCAAGACCCTACCGGATCGCGTTCGCGTGCAACCCAATCACGAATCGGTGGTGCGCAGGCAGGTGTCGTTCGGCTACACCGAGGAAGAACTGCGGGTGTTGCTGACGCCCATGGCGGCATCCGGGGCCGAACCGCTGGGCTCGATGGGCACCGACACCCCGATCGCGGTGATGTCGCAACGATCCCGGCTGCTCTACGACTATTTCGTCGAACTGTTCGCCCAGGTCACCAACCCTCCGCTGGATGCCATCCGGGAAGCCGTCGTCACCTCCATGAGCCGGGTGATGGGCCCCGAGGAGAACCTGTTGGAGCCGACAGCGGCATCGTGTCGCCAGATCAGGCTCGGCTGGCCGGTGCTCGACAACGACGATCTCAACAAGATCGTGCACGTCAACGACGACGGCGAGCAGCCCGGTCTGCGCACCGCCGTTCTGCGCGCCCTCTACGACGTGGAACGCGGCGGGGAAGGCCTGGCCGAGGCGCTGGAGGAGCTGCGCATTCGCGCGTGCGAGGCGATCGCGAAAGGCGCTCGCACCCTGGTGATCTCGGATCGCGACTCCGACCACACCAAGGCTCCGATACCGTCGCTGCTGGCCGTCTCCGCGGTGCACCACCACCTGGTGCACACCAAGGAACGCACCGGTGTCGGGCTGGTGGTGGAAAGCGGTGATGCCCGCGAGGTGCACCATATTGCGATGCTGATCGGTTTCGGCGCCGCAGCGGTCAACCCGTACCTGGCCTTCGAATCGATCGAGGACCTGATCCGCGAAGGGGAGCTCACCGGTATCGAGCCGGCCACCGCGGCGCGCAACTACCTGACTGCGCTCGGCAAGGGCGTGATGAAGGTGATGAGCAAGATGGGTATCTCGACGGTGTCCTCCTACACCGGCGCCCAGGCGTTCGAGGCGATCGGGCTGGACCGCGCCGTCATCGACGAGTACTTCACCGGCACCCCGATGCAACTCGGCGGCATCGGCTTGGACGTGCTGGCCCAAGAGGTCAGGTTCCGGCATCGTCGCGCCTATCCGGAGAATCCCACCGAACGTGCCTACCGGCGGTTGTCGGTCGGCGGGGAGTACCAGTTCCGCCGCGATGGCGAGTTGCACCTGTTCACCCCGGAAGTGGTCTTCCTGCTGCAGCATTCGACCCGCACCGGACGCCACGACGTCTTCGCCAAGTACTCCGAGGAGGTCAACAGGCTCTCCCGTGAGGGTGGCGCGTTGCGCGGCCTGTTCGGCTTCAAGACCGGAGTACGCGCACCCGTGCCGCTCGAGGAAGTCGAATCGGCGGAAGCGATCGTGACGCGGTTCAACACCGGCGCCATGAGCTACGGGTCCATCTCTGCCGAAGCGCACGAGACGATGGCCATTGCGATGAACAAGCTGGGCGGACGCTCGAACTCCGGTGAGGGCGGCGAGGACGCCGACCGGCTGTATGACCTCAGGCGGCGCAGCGCCGTGAAGCAGGTGGCGTCCGGGCGGTTCGGTGTGACCAGCGACTACCTGGTGAATGCCACCGATATCCAGATCAAGATGGCACAGGGCGCCAAACCCGGTGAGGGTGGCCAGCTTCCGGGGTACAAGGTATATCCCAATATCGCCAAGACCCGGCATTCCACTCCGGGAGTGGGTTTGATCTCACCGCCGCCGCACCACGACATCTACTCGATCGAGGATCTGGCGCAGCTGATCCACGACCTGAAGAATGCCAACGACCAGGCCCGTATCCACGTCAAGCTGGTCAGCTCGGTGGGTGTCGGTACGGTGGCTGCGGGCGTCTCGAAGGCGCACGCCGACGTCGTGCTGATCTCCGGGTATGACGGCGGCACCGGCGCGGCGCCGCTGACCTCGCTCAAGCACGCCGGGGCACCCTGGGAGATCGGCCTGGCCGACACTCAGCAGACACTGATGCTCAACGGCCTACGTGACCGCATCACCGTGCAGTGCGATGGCGGGATGCGTACCGCCCGCGATGTCATGGTCGCTGCGCTCCTGGGTGCCGAGGAGTACGGATTCGCGACCGCGCCACTGGTGGTCGCGGGCTGCATCATGATGCGGGTCTGCCACCTGGACACCTGCCCGGTCGGGGTGGCCACCCAGAATCCGGAACTGCGCGCGCGGTTCAACGGCAAACCCGAGTTCGTGGAGAACTTCTTCCAGTTCATCGCCGAGGACATCCGGACGATGCTCGCCGAACTCGGCTTCCGCAGTCTCGACGAGGCGATCGGCCGGGTCGAGATGCTCGACACCGCCGAAGGTGTCGCGCACTGGAAGAGTCACGGCCTGGACCTCAGCCCGATCTTCGCGGTCCCGACGGATGCGCACGGCGCCGAGATCACTGCGCGCCGCAGGTCGCGCGATCAAGATCACGGTCTGGCCCAGGCACTGGACCAGACGCTGGTGGCGCTCGCCGACGGCGCTCTGGAGGACGCACACCCGGTCCGGCTGGAACTGCCGGTGCGCAACGTCAACCGCACGGTGGGCACGCTGTTGGGGTCGGAGGTGACCCGTCGCTACGGTGCCGACGGTCTGCCGGATGACACCATCCATGTCACGCTGACCGGTTCGGCCGGGCAGTCGCTGGGCGCATTCCTGCCCCCGGGTGTCACCCTGGACCTGATCGGTGACGCCAACGACTATGTGGGCAAGGGCCTTTCGGGTGGCCGCGTCATCGTCCGACCGCCCGATGATGTGCTGTTCCTGCCCGAGGACAACGTCATCGCCGGCAACACCCTGCTGTTCGGGGCCACCTCCGGCGAGGTCTTTCTGCGCGGCCGGGTCGGGGAGCGCTTCTGCGCCCGCAACTCCGGTGCGTTGGCCGTCGTCGAGGGCTGCGGCGACCATGCCTGCGAATACATGACCGGTGGGCGGGTGGTGGTGCTCGGCGACACCGGACGCAACATGGCGGCCGGGATGTCGGGCGGTATCGCCTTCGTGCTCGGCCTCGATCCGGCGAAAGTGAACACCGAGATGGTGGATCTGCAGCGCCTCGACCCCGAGGACCTGACCTGGCTGCACGACGTGGTGGCGCGGCACGCGCAGGCCACCGGGAGCACCGTTGCGGGCTCGCTACTGGCGGACTGGCCGCGCCGCAGCGCGCAGTTCACCAAGATCATGCCGACCGATTACGAGCGGGTGCTGCGCGCCACCCGGATGGCAAAGGCCGAAGGGCGAGACGTGGACACCGCGATCATGGAGGCCAGCCGTGGCTGATCCGAACGGTTTTCTGAGGGTGCGCAAGCTGGACGCGGCCAAGCGGCCGGTCGACGAGCGGGTCGGCGACTGGCATGAGGTGTACGAGAGTCAGGATCCTCACGAGCGGGCCGGCGAGGTATCCCAGCAGGCCCGTCGCTGCATGGACTGTGGAATCCCGTTCTGCCACTCGGGAACTGCGGGTTGCCCACTGGGCAATCTGATACCGGAGTGGAACGATCTGGTGCGTCGCGGGCGGTGGGACGCAGCCAGCGACCGCCTGCACGCAACCAACAACTTCCCGGAGTTCACCGGCAGGCTCTGCCCGGCTCCGTGCGAGGCGGCCTGCGTGCTGTCGATCGCCGAGGAGACCACCGGCGGCAGCGTCACCATCAAACGGATCGAACAGTCCATCGTCGACCACGCCTGGATGACGGGTTCGGTGGAGCCGCAGCCGCCGGCCATCACGTCGGGACGCAGTGTGGCCGTGGTGGGTTCGGGCCCGGCCGGGCTGGCTGCCGCCCAGCAGCTCACCCGGGCCGGGCATCATGTCACCGTCTACGAACGTGACAACCGCATCGGCGGGCTGATGCGCTACGGCATCCCGGAGTACAAGCTGGAGAAAGCGACGCTGAACCAGCGGCTGTCCCAGATGCGGGCCGAGGGAACGCGTTTCGTCACCGAATGCGAGGTCGGCGTCGATCTTTCGATCGAGGCGCTGCGGGCCCAGCACGACGCCATCGTGCTGGCCGTCGGTGCGCTGAAGGGCAGGGACAACGACGTCGAGGGGCGCGAACTCAACGGTGTGCATCTGGCGATGGAACATCTGGTACCCGCCAACAAGGAATGCGAGGGTGACGGCCCCGCCGAGCTGACCGCCGCCGGCAAGCACGTCGTCATCATCGGTGGCGGCGACACCGGCGCAGACTGCCTGGGCACCGCGCACCGGCAGGGCGCCATCTCGGTGACCCAGCTGGACTACAACCCGGCACCGCCGGAGGCGCGCGACGACGAGCGCTCGCCGTGGCCCACCTGGCCGCTGCTGCTGCGCACCTCGCCGGCGCACGCCGAGGGCGGGGCCCGGCGCTTCGAGGTGGCCGTGCAGCGGTTCCTCGGCGACGAGCAGGGCAACGTGCGGGCCATGCAGATCGCCGAGGTCAAGGTCGAGCGGGACGGTCTCGGCCGCCGCGTGATCACCCCGGTCGGGGATCCCATCGAACTGCCGTGTGACCTGGCGCTGCTGGCCATCGGGTTCGAGGGTGTCGAGGAGATGGCGCTGCTGGATGGTCTCGGGCTGCGGCGCAACGGCCGCGGCACGCTGTCCTGCGGATCGGACTGGCAGACCGAGGAGCCCGGAGTCTTCGTGTGCGGCGACGCGCACCGGGGCGCGTCGCTGATCGTCTGGGCCATCGCCGAGGGCCGCAGCGCCGCCCAGGCGGTGGACGCCTACCTCATGGGGGACTCCGACCTGCCGGCACCCGTGCGGCCCGGTGCTCTCCCTCTGGCCGTCATCTGAATCGATTAACGACTATGCTCATGCGACGTGAATAGACGCGGAAAGATCGTCTGTACCCTCGGCCCGGCAACCTCCACCGATGAGTCGGTACGTGCCCTGGTCGAGGCGGGCATGGACGTCGCACGACTGAACTTCAGCCACGGCGACTACGCCGACCACGAGGAGTCCTACCGGCGGGTCCGGGCGGCCTCCGATTCCACTGGTCGGGCCGTCGGCATCCTCGCTGACCTGCAGGGACCCAAGATCCGGCTGGGGCGCTTCGCCGACGGCCCCACGGTGTGGAAGAACGGTGAGACCATCCGTATCACCGTCGAGGACTGCGTGGGCACCCACGACCGGGTGAGCACCACCTACAAGCGACTGGCCAAGGACGCCACGCCCGGCGACCGTGTCCTGGTCGACGACGGCAACGTCGGTCTCGTCGTCGAACACATCGACGGTGACGACGTTGTGTGCACCGTCACCGAGGGCGGCAAGGTCAGTAACAACAAGGGCATGTCGCTGCCCGGGATGAACGTCTCGGCGCCCGCGCTGTCGGAGAAGGACATCGAGGACCTGGAATTCGCGCTGCGGCTCGGCGTCGACCTGGTGGCGCTCTCGTTCGTGCGCTCGCCCGCCGATGTCGAGCTGGTCCACGAGGTCATGGACCGGGTGGGGCGCCGGGTCCCGGTGATCGCCAAGATGGAAAAGCCCGAGGCGATCGAGAACCTCGAGGCGATCGTGCTGGCCTTCGACGCCATCATGGTGGCCCGCGGTGACCTGGGCGTCGAGCTGCCGCTCGAAGAGGTGCCGCTGGTGCAGAAGCGCGCCATCCAGATGGCGCGGGAGAACGCCAAGCCGGTGATCGTCGCCACCCAGATGCTGGAGTCGATGATCGAGAACTCGCGTCCCACCCGTGCGGAGGCCTCCGATGTGGCCAACGCGGTGCTCGACGGCGCCGACGCGGTGATGCTGTCCGGTGAGACGTCGGTGGGCAAGTTCGCGCTCGAAGCGGTGCGGACCATGGGCCGCATCCTGTCGGCGGTCGAGGGGAACTCCACCGAGGCGCCGCCACTGACCCACGTGCCGCGCACCAAGCGCGGCGTCATCTCCTATGCCGCCCGCGATATCGGCGAGCGGTTGGAGGCCAAGGCGCTGGTCGCGTTCACCCAGTCCGGTGACACCGTGCGCCGGTTGGCCCGGCTGCACACGCCGCTGCCGCTGCTGGCGTTCACCGCGCTACCCGAGGTGCGCAGTCAGCTGGCGTTGACCTGGGGCACCGAGACGTTCATCGTGCCGCACATCGACACCACCGACGGCATGATCCGGCAGGTCGATCAGTCGTTGCTGGACCTGGGCCGCTACAAGCGCGGTGACCTGGTGGTCATCGTCGCTGGCGCGCCGCCTGGCACAGTAGGCTCGACCAACCTGATCCACGTCCACCGGATCGGCGAGGACGACCACTAGAGACCGGAGCCAGACTTGTCGGCGGAGCATCTGCAGGAACTGCTGACGGTTCTCGATCTCACCCGGGTCGGCGAGGATGCGTTCACCGGCACGCATCCGAGCCGCAACCCGGTACGCACCTTCGGTGGGCAGATGATGGCGCAGGCCTTCGTGGCCGCGAGTCGCACGGTGCCCGACAACCTGCCGCCGAGCACGTTGTCGATGCATTTCATCGCCGGTGGCGACACCGAGAAAGACCTCGAGTTCGAGGTCGTTCGCCTGCGCGACGAACGGCGGTTCACCAATCGCAGGGTGGACGTCACCCAGGACGGCGCGCTGCTGGGCACCGCGCTGGTCTCGCATCTTGCCGGTGGCCGTGGGCTGGAGCACAACATCGCCGCACCCCAGGTACCCGCCCCGGACTCGCTGCCCACCATCGATGAACTCCTGGTGGGCTACGAGGAGACGGTGCCGCATTTCGTCAGTGCGCTGCGGCCCATTCAGTGGCGCTACACCAATGACCCGGCCTGGGTGATGCGGGACAAGGGCGGTCAACTCGACCACAACCGGGTGTGGCTGACCGCCGACGGCCCGATGCCCGATGACCCGGTGCTGCACGCCGGCGCCCTGGTCTACTCCTCGGACACCACGGTGCTCGATTCGATCATCACCACGCACGGCCTGTCCTGGGGTTACGACCGGATTTTCGCGGTGACCATGAACCACACGGTGTGGTTTCACCGACCGATCCGCTTCGACGAGTGGGTGCTGTACTCGACGTCGTCGCCGGTGGCTGCCGCCTCGCGCGGACTGGGCGGCGGACACTTCTTCAATGAGCGCGGCGAGGCGCTGGCGACGGTGATGCAGGAAGGGATCGTCAAGTATTTCCCGGCGCGTTAGCCGCCGGAGAGACCGTATTCCCGCTCGACCCGCTCGCGGAAGGTGTTCTCGCACTGTCCCTGTGCGGTGCGGTCGGCGCCGGCCTGCTCCATGCACCTGACGTAGTCGCCCATGCCGGCCTCGGTGAAGAAGCCGATCCAGACCGGGACGAAGGCCACCCCGACGATGACGGCCAGTGCGCCCAAACCGATCCCGGCGTTCGCGATGGGGCCGTTGTCGGCCGCACCGCGCGTCGCCCGGCCACGCCCGGCGAATCCCAGCACCACCGCGATCGCGCCGCCGACGACACCGCCGACGATGCTCCACGAGAACAGCAGCGCCAGCACGGCCAGCCCCAGTGCCCAGGTGCCCAGCTGGTTGCGGGGTCCCATCGGCGGATGGCCGGGGTACGGCGGATATTGCGCGGGATAGGGCGCGTGCGGCGCGGGGTACGGCCCTGGGGAGCTCATGACGGTCCAGACTACCGGGCTGGGCCTCTCTCCGAGCCGAGCCGGATCGCCGGGCAATCCAGTTCGGCGGGCAGATGATGGGTGGCGACGACGACGGTCCGGTCGGCGGCCAGCAAGCCTCCCGGGGCGAGCAACTCGGTGATGAGGCGATCGCTGTCGGCGGCGTCGAGATGCTCGGTCGGCTCGTCGAGCAGCAGGATCGGGAAGTCCGAGATGAGCGCTCTGGCCAGCAGCAGGCGCCGGCGCTGCCCGGCCGAGACGGCGGCGGCTCCGCCCGTCAGCATGGTCGACAGCCCGTCGGGCAACCCGGCCAGCCACCCGCCCAGCCCGACATCGTGCAGCGCCGTGGTCAGCTGCTCGTCGGTGGCGTCGCCGCGTCCCACCAGCAGGTTGTCCCGCACCGTGGTGTCGAACAGGTGTGCATCCTCGGCGAAGAACGCTGCGGTCAACGGGCTCTCGGGGTAGCCGGCGGCGATGGACATCAGAAGGGTGGTCTTCCCGCATCCGCTCGGGCCGAGCACGGCAAGCCGGTCACCGGGGGACAGGTTCACCTGGCCGATTTCGGGCCGGTGCCGGGTGGGCGACACCGGCGCGGTCAGGTCGGTGAGCCTGCGGGCGGCGATCCGGGAGCGCACCAGTTGGGCGGCGGCTGCGGGCAGCGCCGCGGTTGCCTCGAACGCCGACAACGGCACCAGCATCAAGATGGCCAGCGACATCGGGCTGGTGTGCCCGGCAATCATGATCCCGACGATGACGGCACCGAGCACCGAAATCCCGACCGCAGCCGTGGACACCGCGCTCGCGGACGCGGCGGGCGCCGCCGCGCGGTCCTGAGCGCGCCCCAGATCGTGGTGTTCCCGGGCAGATTCGGCGATCACCTCATCGAGGCGACCCGACACCCGTAGTTCGGCCGCATGCTCCAGCGCCTGCACGGTCGCCGTGTCGCGGGCGCTGTGGTGTCGGGCGGCCAGCGCTTCGGTGGCGGCAGCGGCCCGCGCCGACAGCCACGGTGCGGCCACGCCGGCCAGCAGCAGACTCACCGCCAGGATCGCCGCCGCCGGCGGTGAGATGACCGCGATGATGATGACCGCCGCGCCGGAGAGCACGGTGGCCACGGCCATCGGCAGGATGGCGCGCACCAGGACATCGGCGAGGTCGTCGACCGAGGCGCCGACCCGGGCCACCAGATCGCCGCTGTGCCAACGCAGCGCGGTCTCGGGAGGCACCTCGATCAGCCTGCGGTACAGGCCGACCCGGGTGGTACCCGCGGCGCGTAATGCGGTGTCGTGGATGGCAAGTCGCTCGCAGTAACTGAACACCCCGCGGGAGATGCCGAGTGCCCGGACCGCCACGACGGCCACCGTCAGGTCGAGCACCGGCGGCATCTGCCAGGCTCGGGTGATCAGCCAGGCCGCGACGGTGGCCAGCGCCAGCGCGCTGCCGAGCGCGAGGGTGCCGAACAGCACCGCGAGCAACAGGCGCGCGGCGCGGGGCTGCAGGAGCAGCCACACCTCACGGAGAGACATGTGCACCGTCCAGTCGCACGACATCGTCGCCGATGGCGAGGACCGGTCCGCGGTGGCCGACCACCACGACGGTCGCACCGGCCGCGGCCCGGGCGGAGATCGCCGACAGCACACGTGCTTCCGCGTCACCGTCGAGGTGCGCGGTCGGCTCGTCGAGGAGCAGCACCGGCGCGTCGGACCCCAGCGCCCGCGCCAGCCCGAGACGCTGGCGTTGCCCCAGGGACAGTCCGGTGCCGCCGCGCCCGATGACCTCGTCGAGGCCGTCGGGCAGGGTGGCCAGCACCTCGTCGAACGCCGCCGCCCGGCAGGCAGCGTCGATATCGGCCAACGGGCCGAACATCTCCAGATTGCTGCGTACGGTGCCCGGCAGCAACGCCGGGCGCTGCGGGAGCCACGAGACGCGGCGCCACCAGTGCGCCAGATCGACATCGGCGATGTCGACACCGTCGATCAGCACCCGGCCCGAGGTGGGTTCGGTCAACCCCAGGATGGCGGCCACCGCGGTGCTCTTCCCGGCGCCGTTGGGTCCGGTGAGCACGGTGACGCGGCCGGGCGCCATGGTGGCGCTCAGGTCCTCGGGTGCCAGGCCGTCCCGCCCGGCGACCGACAGCCCCTGCAGACCGATCCCGATATGCGCGGCGGCCGGCACCCGGATCCCGGTGCGGTGCCGGGGTTGGGCGTCGAGCAGTTTCAGGGCGGCGCCGGCGGCCGCCTTGCCGTCCTGAGCGGCGTGGAACTGCACGCCGACCCTACGCAACGGCCAGAAGACCTCCGGGGCCAGCAGCAGCGCCGTCAGCGCCGCGACGAGCGTCATCTCGCCGAACACCAGCCGCAGGCCCACATTGACCGCGACCAGGGCGACACCGAGGGTGGCGATCAGCTCGAGCACCGCCGCCGACAGGAAGGCGATGCGCAGTGTTTCCATC
Source organism: Mycobacterium sp. ITM-2016-00316 (assembly GCF_002968335.2). Taxonomy (NCBI): domain Bacteria; kingdom Bacillati; phylum Actinomycetota; class Actinomycetes; order Mycobacteriales; family Mycobacteriaceae; genus Mycobacterium; species Mycobacterium sp. ITM-2016-00316. The sequence goes on along the minus strand of NZ_CP134398.1, from coordinate 3,558,832 downwards.
GCCGACCGACGGTGTGCGGCACTCAGTTCCGAGATACGGTGCGCGGGCCCGGATGCCCGGCCTAGCGCCCGCAGGGTCGGTATCCCGGCGACGAGGTCCAGCAACCGGGACTGCAGGGTGGTCATGGCGGTCAGCGCAGCGGCAGACCGGTCGGCCGTCAGACGCCCGATGAGCACCATGAACAACGGGATGAGCGGCAGGGCGACGGCCACCACAGCGGCAGCCTGCAGATCGGTGACGGCGAGCACCACGACGGTTGCGGGGGTGAGAATCCCGGCCGAGATGACCGCGGGCAGGTAGCCGGTGAAGTACGGCCGTAGCCCGTCCAGGCCACGGGTGACCACGACGGTGGCCTCGTCGCGCACCTCCTGCAATCGCTGCGGCGGCAGCGCGGTCACCGCACGCAGTACGTTCGTGGACAGCTCTCCGATTGCCGCGGTGGCCGCTCGCTGGCTCAGGCCGGCCTGAAGGCGTTGTGCGACAACCCGCGCCGCCCACACACCGGCCAGCAGCGTCAGCTCGGTGGTCCAGTGCCCGAGCGCGCGGGTGCCGGGGTCGGTGATGACCCCCGCGACCACCCGGGCCAGCACGCACGCGCCCGCGATGGTGGCCGCGCTGATCACCGCGCCGTACAGCACCGCCGCGGCGAGGTAGCGGCGCATTCCGGGGGAGTTCTGCCACTGCTGGGGCGAGCGCAGCGACGGGGAGACACCGGATCTCACGGTATCCGCGGGGACAGCCCCGCGGGATCCGGTATCCGTTCGGCCGAGATGCGTTGCCGGAACACCCAGTACGTCCAGCCCTGGTAGACGAGAACCAGCGGGGTGACCAGCACCGCGGCCCAGGTCATGATCTTCAGGGTGTAGTCCGAGGAGGACGCGTTGTCGATGGTGAGGCTCCAGGCCGGGTCGAGCGACGACGGGATGAGATTCGGGTACAGGCAGCCGAAGATCAGCACCACCACGGCGATCACCACCGCGGCGGTGGAACTGAACGCCAGGCCGTCACCGCCGTCGGTGAACACCAGCATGACCACGCTCAGCTGACACACCACCGCGAACCCGAGCACCAGCCAGGTCCAATGGGTGCCGTAGGCCAATTGCGTCCACAGCCCGAAGACGAGCAGCGCCGCGGTCACCGGCAGCGCCAGCCGTCGCGAGTAACGGCGGGCGTCGGTACGCACTGCACCTTCGGTCTTCAGTGTCACGAACACCGCCCCGTGCAGCAGGAACAGTCCACACGTCGACAGCCCGCCCAGGATTGTGTACGGGTTGAGCACATCGCCGAACCGCAGCGAGATCTGTTGCTCGGCATCCACCGGCAGGCCGCGCAGCAGCGCCGCGAAGGTCACGCCCCAGAGCACCGCGGGCACCCAGGATCCGACCGCGATGGCGATATCGGCCCGGCGGCGCCACGTCGGATCGTCGACCTTGCCGCGCCATTCGATGGCGCAGATGCGCACGATCATCGCCACCAGAATGGCCAGCAACGGGAAGTACAACCCGGAGAACAGGGTGGCGTACATCGCCGGGAACGCGGCGAACATGGCGCCGCCGGCGGTGATCAGCCACACCTCGTTGCCGTCCCAGACCGGGCCGATGGTGTTGAGCACCGCGCGCCGCTGCTTCTCGGGGTCCCGGGATGTCGCGGCGGCGCTGCGGCCGAAAATGGCCATGAGCATCCCGACCCCGAAGTCGAACCCCTCCAACACCAGGAAGCCGACGAACAGCACTGCCAGCGTGACAAACCAGAAGATCTGAAGATCCATGATGCGCCTCCTAGTACGCGAACGAGAGCGGTGCGACCTCGTCCTCGCCGGGCGGGCTCGGTGGGATGGGTTCGGTGTCGTGCTCGAGCGGTCCTTCGACGACATAGCGCCGGATCAACCAGAACCAGATCACCGCCAGCACCGCATAGATCGCGGTGAAGATGATCAGAGAGGTCAGCACCATGCCCGCGGAATGGTTCGACACACCTTGGGACACGGTGAGGCGCAGCACCGGATCGCCGGTCGGGTTGGGGGCGACCACCCATGGCTGGCGGCCCATCTCGGTGAACACCCAGCCGGCGCTGTTGGCCAGGAACGGTGTCGGCAGCGTCGCCAGCGCGAACACGGCGAACCAGCGCTGCCGGGGTATCCGGCCGCCGCGGGTGAGCCATAGGGCGGTCATGGCGAAAAGCATTGGCACCGCGAGGAAGCCGATCATCGCCCGGAACGACCAGTAGGTGACGAACAGGTTGGGGCGGTAGTCGCCGGGGCCGAACTTCTGCTCGTATTCGGCCTGCAGATCCTGCACGCCCTGTAGCTCGACGCCGCTGAACTTGCCCTCGGCCAGGAAGGGGAGCACGTAAGGCACCTCGATCAGGTGCGTGACGCTGTCGCAGTTGTTGTGCGTGCCGACGGTGAGGATGGAGAAGTCGGGGTCGGTCTCGGTGTGGCACAACGATTCGGCCGAGGCCATCTTCATCGGCTGCTGCTGGAACATCAGCTTGCCCTGGACGTCACCGGTGTAGGACAGCGCGGCTGCGGAGACGAACGCGACCAGGCAGCCGAGGATGGCGGCCGGGCGGTGCATGGTCCTGGCGTCGGGATTGTCGGGGTCGCGCACCATCCACCACGCACAGATGCCCGCGACGAATGTCCCGGCCACCAGGAACGAGCCGGCCACCGCGTGTGGGAAGGCCGCCAGCGCAGTGTTGTTGGTGAACAATTCGACGATGCTTGTCAGTTCGGCGCGCCCGGTCTCCGGGTTGTACCGCGCACCGACCGGGTGCTGCATGAAGGAGTTCGCGGCAATGATGAAGAACGCCGAGGCGTTGACGGCGAGCGCGACGATCCAGATACAGGCCAGGTGTACCAGCCGGTGCAGCCGGGTCCAGCCGAAGATCCACAGGCCCAGGAAGGTCGATTCGAAGAAGAACGCGACCAGGCCCTCCATGGCCAGCGGTGCGCCGAAGACGTCACCGACGAATCGCGAGTACTCGCTCCAGTTCATCCCGAACTGGAATTCCTGGACGATCCCGGTGGCCACGCCGAGCGCGAAGTTGATCAGGAAGAGCTTGCCGAAGAACCTGGTCAGTCGGTACCAGGCGGTGTTGTCGGTGATCACCCACAACGTCTGGAACACCGCGATCAGCGGCGCCAGGCCGATCGTGAGCGGCACGAAGATGAAGTGGTAGACGGTGGTGATTCCGAACTGCCACCGTGCGACGTCGAGCGCTTCCATGTGCACCAACTTCTCGGCTGCGGGTCGAGCTCCATTGCTCGGCTACGACAGAGTGTAGTAGTTCCCTTGTCCGCTTGCCGGAATCGTGGCGCGGATTACTCAGCTGGTCGGCGCGGCCACCGCGGGCGCCGGTGGCTCGGTGGGCGGTGCCTCCGGCGCTGCGGGCGCGAGCTTCCTGGAGGCGGACCGGATGCCGAACGCCGTGACAACCTCCATGACGCCGATGATGATCAACGAGAGACCGGCGACCAAGGTCAGCGTGCCCAGCGATTCGAACGGCGCCGCCAGCACGATGATGCCTGCGATCAGACTGATCACGCCGACGAAGATGTTCCAGGCCCGACCCGGCAGTGTCGGGTCGCTGATCGCCGACATGGCCGTCGCCACACCGCGGAAGACGAATCCGACACCGACCCAGATGGCCAGCAGCAATACCGCGTCGGTGATCCGAATGAGTGCCAGCGCCCCGAGAACGACGGATGCGGCACCGCTGATGAACAGCAGCACCCGGCCGCCGGTCGACACCTTGAGGCTGAACGCCAGCACGATCTGGGAGATGCCGGTCACCAGCAGGTAGGCCCCGAAGAAGATGGCGGCCACCAGGATGGTCTTGCCCGGCCACGCGACCACGGCGACGCCGAGGGCAACGGCCAGCAGACCCGAGACCAGGGTCGCCTTCCACAGTTGCGGCAACAGGGTTGGGGCAGCAGCGGTTTGCATGGGGTGAGTGTCGCACAGGATGGGGTCCGCCGGTCCGTAATCCGGACCGCCGGGCAGGCCCGCGGGGGTGCGAAACCGCCCGCGACAGTAGCCATGTCCAAGCGGGAGGTACTGATTCCGCAGGCCCGTCGGGTGCGCCGCGGTCACTGCAATTTGATGAGGACTGTCGCGTTCTCCTGCTTGGAGGTTACGGCTCCACTACTGTTCCGTTACCGGCGCTGCGCGCTGGGCCATCGGTCGTTAACGTCCTTGGCTGGAGATGTCGACAGACGAGACTGCGACAACTCATAAAAGAAAGTAGAGGGATACCGTGTTTTCTGGAATCCAGGACCGGACCAAATTCTGGCGCATCGCGGCCGTGTTCGCCGCGACCGGCGCCTTGACGCTGTCCGGCTGTTCGAGTTCGGAGCCGAGCGGTGGTGAAGAGTCGCCGACCGCGGCCGCGCCGGCCGACAAGGTGGAGGAGATCGCGAACACCGTCCCGGAAGCGATCAAGGCCTCGGGCAAACTGATCGTCGGGGTGAACATCCCTTACGCGCCCAACGAGTTCAAGGACGAAACCGGCAAGATCGTCGGATTCGACGTCGACCTGATGAACGCCGTCGCCGGAACGCTCGGGCTGACCCCGGAGTACCGCGAGTCCGATTTCTCCAAGATCATCCCGTCCATCCAGGGCGGGACCTTCAACGTCGGCATGTCGTCGTTCACCGACAGCAAAGAGCGTGAGGAGCAGGTCGACTTCGTCACCTACTTCTCCGCAGGCACCCTGTGGGCGCAGCCGGCGGGCGGTGACATCGACCCGGAGAACGCATGCGGGAAGAAGGTCGCGGTGCAGGCGACCACCGTGCAGGAGACCGATGAGCTTCCCGCCCGAAACGTGAAGTGCACCGAAGCGGGCCAGCCGCCCATCGAGATCATTCCGTTCGACAGCCAGGACGCGGCCACCAACGCCGTCGTGTTGGGGCAGGCGGACGCCATGTCGGCCGATTCCCCGGTGACGCTGTACGCGATCAAGCAGACCAACGGCAAGCTGGAGCAGGCCGGCGAGACCTTCGATTCCGCGCCGTACGGCTGGCCGGTGGAGAAGGAATCCCCGCTGGCGCAGTCCCTCCTGCAGGCACTCGAGCATCTGATCGAGTCCGGCAAGTACAAGGAGATCGCCGCGAACTGGGGTCTGGAAGAGGGCATGATCGACAAGCCGGTGATCAACGGCGCGGTCTCCTAGGGGAATTCGACACCTATGAGTGATGCCGGTTCGCCGCCACCGTCCGATCCGGTGGAATCCACCCCACCGCAAGCCATCGACGCAGTCCCGCTGCGCCATCCCTGGAGGTGGGTGGCGGCAACCGTCATCATCATCGTGGTCGGCCTCTTTCTCTACGGAGCGGCCACCAACCCGGCATACGGCTGGTCCACGTTCGCCGAGTATCTGTTCAACGAGCGGATTCTGCTCGGCGTGTTCAACACCCTGCAGCTGACCATCTACGCGATGGTCATCGGTGTCGTGCTCGGCGTGATCCTCACGGTGATGCGGCTGTCGGCGAATCCGGTGCTCAGTTCGGTCGCATGGGTGTTCCTGTGGATATTCCGCGGCACGCCGGTCTATGTGCAGCTGGTGTTCTGGGGGCTGATGCCGACGATCTATCAGAAGATCCAGTTGGGCGTGCCCTTCGGCCCGTCGTTCTTCGAGATCGACCTGCAGAGTCTGTCGTTCCCGTTCGCGCTGGCGGTCATCGGCCTGGCCCTCAACGAAGCGGCCTACATGGCCGAGATCGTCCGGGCCGGCATCCTGTCGGTGCCCGAGGGTCAGCTGGAAGCATCCACGGCGTTGGGTATGTCCTGGGGGCTGGCGATGCGCCGTACCGTGCTGCCGCAGGCGATGCGGGTCATCATCCCGCCCACCGGCAATGAGCTGATCAGCCTGCTCAAGACGACGTCACTGGTGACTGCGGTGCCCTACGCATTGGACGTCTACGGCATCGCCACCCGCGAGATCGCCGCACGCATCTTCGAACCGGTGCCACTGCTCTTGGTCGCCGCCACCTGGTATCTGGTCATCACCAGCGTGCTGATGGTCGGCCAGTTCTACCTGGAGCGGCACTTCTCCCGGGGCGTGTCGCGCAAGCTGACCACCAAGCAACTCGAGGCGCTGGCGAAGGCGCAGATGGATACCCTGCCGTGACGACACCGGAGAAGGCCGCTCATCCCATGGTGAAGGCCGAACTGGTCTGCAAGGACTTCGGGGCCCTCAAGGTGCTCAAGGGCATCACACTGGAGGTGCAGAAGGGTCAGGTACTGGTACTCGTCGGGCCCTCGGGCTCTGGCAAGTCGACGTTCCTGCGCTGTATCAATCACCTCGAAACCGTCAGCGCCGGCCGGCTCTACGTCGACGGCGCGCTCGTCGGCTACAACGAGCGCGGCGGCAAGCTCTACGAGATGAAGCCCCGTGAGGTCGCCAAGCAGCGTCGCGACGTGGGCATGGTGTTCCAGCACTTCAACCTGTTCCCGCACCGGACCGCGCTGGGCAATGTGGTCGAGGCGCCGACCCAGGTGAAACGCGTCAACAAGAAACAGATGATCGAGCGGGGGATGGATCTGCTCGAACAGGTCGGGCTGGCGGACAAGGCCACCGCCTACCCGGCCCAGCTGTCCGGCGGGCAGCAGCAGCGGGTCGCGATCGCGCGGGCGCTGGCCATGAGCCCCAAGCTGATGCTGTTCGACGAGCCGACCTCCGCGCTGGATCCCGAACTGGTGGGCGAGGTGCTGGCGGTGATGCAGAAGCTCGCCTCCGAGGGCATGACGATGGTGGTGGTGACACACGAGATGGGCTTCGCGCGCGAGGTCGCCGACGAACTTGTGTTCATGGACGGCGGAGTGGTCGTCGAACGCGGGGACCCCGTCGACATCATGGGTAACCCCCAACACGAGCGGACGAAAGCCTTTCTGTCCAAGGTCATGTAGGCCGTGCCCGTACACCAGCCGGTCGACCCGGCCGCCCCGCTGTGGCGGGCCGCGCAGGTCTTCCGGCTGCTCAGTTGGGGCTACGCGGTGTACTTCCAGGCGTCGAAAAACGCCGAATTGGATCGTCCGGTGCTCGGCTGGGTGCTCTTCGGCGTGCTGACCGTGTGGACCCTCGCCTGCGGTGTGGCATACCTGCAGGGATTCGGCCGCCGCCGGGGATGGGTGCTCGCCGAGGCGGCGATGGTGGTCGCGCTGATGGCCAGCACCCTGCTCGTCGCGTCGGAACAGTGGGTGCTGGCCAACCAGTCCTGGCCGACGACGCTGTGGGCGACCAACGCGGTGGTGTCGGCGGCAATCATGGCCGGCCCGGTCGCGGGGATGGGCATGGGGCTGGCGGTGATGGCCACCGCCGCCGCGCTCAAGGGTGCCATCGCGGTGGACCTGGTGCGCAGCCCGACGATCCTCATCGAGCTCAGCGTCGGACTGGCCATCGGGATGGCCGCGAACACCGCGCGGCGTGCCCACGCGGAGGTGGAAAGAGCGGCCCGGCTCAGTGCGGCGCTGGCCGAGCGCGAACGGCTGTCGCGGCATGTACACGACGGGGTGATGCAGGTGCTCGCGATGGTCGCCCGGCGCGGCCGCGAGATAGGCGGTGAGACAGCGCAATTGGCAGAGGCGGCCGGTGAGCAGGAACGCGCGTTGCGCCGTCTGCTCAGCGCGGTGGACGTCGAACCGGACATGGCGGCGGCCGCCGACGGAGATCTCGGGTTGCTGTTGCGCCGCCATGCCACCGATCGGGTGTCGGTGAGTGTTCCCGCGGCCGCGGTCTACCTTGACCCGGTGGTGGCCGCCGAAGTCGAGGCCGCGACGATCAATGCGCTGACCAATGTCGAGCGCCATGCCGGTCCCGAGGCCCGGGCCTACGTGCTGCTGGAGGATCTCGGTGACGAGGTGGTGGTCAGCATCCGTGACGACGGGCCGGGCATACCCGCGGGCAGACTCGAGGCCGCGATCGGTGAGGGACGGGTGGGCGTGAGCAAATCGATTCAGGGACGGCTCGCCGCGCTGGGTGGGCGCGCGGAACTCACCGCCCCGGCCGGTGGGGGCACCGAGTGGGAATTCACGGTGCCGCGATGAGCGACCCGGCGACCACGGTGATGGTGGTCGATGACCATCCCATCTGGCGGGACGCAGTGGCCCGCGATCTCGCAGAGGCCGGTTTCGAGGTGGTGGCGACCGCCGATGGCGTCGGGTCGGCGCGCCGACGGGCCCAGGTCGTGCAACCGGGCGTGGTGGTGATGGACATGCAGTTGGCCGACGGCACCGGCGCGCAGGCGACCGTCGAGGTGCTGGCGGTCTCCCCGTCCTCGCGGATCCTGGTGCTCTCCGCGTCGGATGAGCGCGCCGACGTGCTGGAGGCCGTGAAGGCCGGCGCCACCGGGTACCTGGTCAAGAGCGCATCGAAAACCGAACTGGGCGAGGCAGTTCGGGCCACCGCGGCCGGTCGGGCCGTATTCACCCCGGGGCTGGCCGGGCTGGTGCTGGGGGAGTACCGGCGCATCGCCCAGCAGCCCGGCACGGTCCGGGCCGGAACTCCGGTGCCGAGTCTGACCGAACGGGAGACCGAGATCCTGCGCCATGTCGCGAAGGGCCTGACCGCCAAACAGATCGCCGAGCGGCTGTCGTTGAGCCACCGCACGGTGGAGAACCACGTGCAGGCCACCTTCCGCAAGCTCCAGGTCGCCAACCGGGTCGAGGCGACCCGCTACGCCATCGAACACGGACTCGACCGAGACGCCGATACCTAGAGCACAGACCCCCGCGTGCCAGACAAGTAGTCCTACTCATCCGTTCGGCGCCCTCATGGGCGACGATGTCAGGCATGACCGAACCACAGCAGGTGCTCGCGCGGCTGTCCGCCGACTTCGCGTCGATGTCGCAGCAGTTGACCCGCGCCTCGGCTGAACTGACGCAGCTGGCGGCCACACTGGGCGACGGCGCCGCCGCGGTGACCGCCGAGCCAGCGGCGCAGCCGCTGCCGTGGACCTATGCGCAGTATCAGCAGTACTACGCCCAGTACCCCCAGGCCCAGTACCCCCAGGCCCAGTACCCCCAGGCCCAGTACCCCCAAGCCCAGTACCCCCAGGCCCAGTACCCACAAGTCCAATACCCCCAGTACGCCCAGTATCAGCAGCATGCGCCGGCTCCCCAGCCGGCCGCCGCCGGGATTCCGGGGCCTTCGGCGGTGCCGCAGGCGACCTCGGCTCCCTCCGATTCCGAGGCGCCGCAGCAGCCTTCGCAGAACTGGATCGGCAAGGCACTGGCCGCCGTCGGGGTGGCAGTCACTCTGATCGGCGTCGTGTTGCTGGTGGTGCTCGCCGCGCAGGCCGGTCTGCTGGCCCCGCCCGTCCGGGTGGCCGCCGGGGCCGTGTTGGCCGGGGGCCTGATCGCGGGTGCCATCTGGCTGTCCGCGCGGCCGGACGGCCGCGTCGGGGCAATCGCGTTGGCGGCCACTGGTATCGCTACCGCCTATATCGATGTCATCGCCGTCACCACCATCTATCTGTGGTTGCCTGCGGCGGCCGGACTGGTGATCTCGGCGGTGATCGCCGGCGGCGGGCTGACGCTGGCCCGCCGATGGGATTCCGAACACCTCGCCCTGCTCGTGCTGGTACCGCTGACGGTGCTGGCGCCGGTGGTCGTCGGCGACATCACGCTGCTGCTCATCGGTTTCATGCTCGCGCTCTCGGCGGCGACCCTGCCGGTGCAGCTGGGCCGGGACTGGAGCTGGATGTATGCCGCCCGCACGGCGGCGGGCAGCGGGTCGGTGCTGCTCGGTCTGATCGGTGCCGGCTTCGGATCGAGCCAGCACCCGTGGCTGGCCGGGGCCGCCGCCATCGCGGCGCTGCTGGCCATCGGTTCGGCACTGATCCTGCTGCCGCACAGCGCACACCGGACCGGTCTTGCGCTGCTCGCCGCGGCAGGCGCGTTGCCCGTGCTCGGGGTGTCCGCGGCGGTCGATCGGGTGCCCGCCGCCCTCATCATCGCGGCGTTGGCGGGCGCGCTGCTCGCGGTCGTGCTGCTGAGCGGAAGCTGGCCGGGCGTGACATCGGCTGTGCGGCAGGTGTGGTCGGCGCTATCGGCGGTGGCCGCACTGGTGGCGGTCGCCGTCGCCTTCGATGGTGAGGTGGCCGGGCCGGTGCTGCTGGCGCTCGCGGTCGTGGTCGCCGTCGCCGGACGGCACAGTGTTCCTGCGCAGTGCGCGGCCCTGGGCTTCGGCGCCATCGGCAGCCTCTACTTTCTGGCACTGGCCGCACCGCAGACACTGACCACCGCCACGGTCATGGCCACCACCGAGGCGGTCTCGGTGCTCGTCTCCAGCGTGCTGCTCACGTTGTACGCGTTGGCGCAGACCTGGTCCCTGAGCCGGCGCCGCGACGCAGATACCGGACGTGTGCTGATGGCGGTCGCGGCGGTGGTCATCGCCTATGCGGTGACCGTCTTCACGGTGACCGCCGGCGTGCTGATCGGTGGCACGGGCGGCGGGTTCCTGGCAGGGCACATGACCGCCACGATCTGCTGGATCGTGTTGGCGGCCGGTCTGTTCGGATATGCCGCGCGGCTGCATCGGGCGGATCGCTCGGTGCCGATCGGCGGGGGTATGGCTCTGGTGGCCGCCGCCGTGGCCAAATTGTTCCTCTTCGACCTCGGCACGCTGGACGGCATCTTCCGGGTGGCGGTGTTCATCGTCGTCGGGCTCGTGCTGCTGGGTATGGGCGCCGGGTATGCCCGGCTGCTCACCCAGCAGGATCAGCAGCGACAAGAACCCTGATTCTGGAATGATTCCAGAAAATTGGTGGTTGGACTGAGCATGACTACCTCACTCACAGCTGGCAAGCGTCGCACCGATACCGATGTCCAGGGCTTCCAGGCCTCGCCGGAGTTGCAAGCGAGTCTGCAGCAGGTCCTGGTCGACGTGATCGAACTGCACCTGCAGGGCAAGCAGGCCCATTGGAACGTCGTCGGGACCAACTTCCGCGATCTGCATCTGCAACTCGACGAACTGGTCGATTTCGCCCGGGCGGCCAGCGATACCGTCGCCGAGCGGATTCGTGCCCTGCGCGCGACGCCAGACGGCCGCACCGACACCGTGGCCGCCGAGACCACGCTGCCCCAGTTCCCGCCGTACGAGCACGGCACCGCCGAAGTGGTGGATCTGATCTCCACCCGGATCTACGCGACCGTCGACACCCTGCGCGGGGTACACGGCGCGGTGGATGCCGAGGATCCCACCACCGCCGACATCCTGCACCAACTGATCGACGGGCTGGAGAAGCTGGGCTGGCTGATCAGTTCGGAGAACCGCAAGGTGTGAACCCGGCGCTGAGCTCGGCCGGCTTACGGCCGACGAGATACCAGGTGTGTATGGGTCCCTTGCCCTTCACGTCGACGTCGCCGCGCTCCTCGAACAGATAACTGCCGTTGATGCGGTCATAGACGTCCTGGGGGACCTGAATGCGGCCCTCCACGTCCGTGCTCTCCATCCGAGAGGCCACATTGACCGCATCACCCCAGACGTCGTAGAAGAACTTGCGTGAGCCGACCACGCCGGCCACCACGGGTCCGGCCGCGATGCCGATCCGCAGCGGCACCTCGCGGCCCTGCTGATCACGCAGCCCGGCGACGGCATGGGCCATGTCGAGAGCCAGGCAGGCCAGGGACTCCAGGTGATCGGTGCGGGGATTGGGCACCCCGCTGACCACCATGTAGGAATCCCCACTGGTCTTGATCTTCTCCAGCCCGTGCCGGTCGACCAACCGGTCGAAGTCGGTGTAGAGCTGATTGAGGAACAACACCAGGTCAGCGGGGTCAGTGTCACTGGCGCGTTGGGTGTAGCCGGCGATATCGGCGAACAGGATCGAGGCGTCGTCATACCCGTCGGCGATGATCGAGTCGTCGCGATCCTTGAGCCGGGTGGCAATGCTCTCCGGAAGGATGTTGGCGAGCAGCGCCTCGGATTTGGCGAATTCCTGCTTCAGCGCACTTTCGGCATGGTCGATCCGGCGCATCGCCGACCCGACCACGATGATCATCATCAGGCTTGCTGCGGCCACCGTGACGCCGAAGCTGATCCGCATGGCGGACTCCGAATACACCCCGGTATTGCGGGGGATGAGCCATTCGAGCGCCACCGCCAGCACGGCCCCGGAGGCGGCCAGCACCGACGCAATGATCATGTGGTCGCTGCCGATCACGAGGATGATCAGGGCCGCGCCCACGAAGAAGTAGAACTGCAGACCGCTGTCGGTGCCGAGCTGGCTGCAGACATAGACGGTGAAGAGGTACGCGGCGATGACGAACGCCGTCGCGGCGACCAGCGGACCGAATCTGTAGAGCAGCGGAGTGGCCATGAAAACCGCTGCGCTGGCGAGATTTATCACCCCGATATGCGGTACTTCCGGTATCAGGATCAGCTCCGCGATGCCGTAGATGGCCACTATTCCGGCCGCAATCCGGGTGCTGATGATCAGTGTTGCGCGTCGCCTACTGGCCGCATCCGAGTAGTCCCGACGCCCTTCCGGAAGGTCGGGCAGGCACCCGCGGGGCCCCGTGACAGCCACCAACGGAGCGTACCTCCGGACCCCCGGGCCGAAGGGCTCGATTTTGTGGATCTGCGCGCGCGACGGGCAGCGCTTGTCCAAAAATTGACGGATGCGTCATGTCCACCGATCGGTGGACAGGGCGACATATTAGCTAACGATTGCGTCAATATTCGCTAACCAAACCCCCGGCGTGTCGTGATCTTGAACCGTCGGCGCGAAATCCGTGCTCCCGTCAGCAAACTGCTGTGACTCATGTCACAGGCCGGTCTCGGTTCGATCCCGATCTTGTTCCGGCAATTCTTTGCCAGTTCCGCATTGAACCGTCTCAATCCGAATTCAACAGTCCCTGACACGAGTTTGCTAGAAATGGCTAATGGCGCGTAACAAAATGGGTCTAAACAGTACTTTCGAGTAAGTTTCGCAATTTGCTGTCGCATGGGTTAATTTCAAGCAGAGTGCGAGGTCAATGTCCGAACCTGCGCCGTTAGAGGGGAAGTCGCCATGTGGGATCAGATGCGTAAACCCATCCGCCGCGTTGCCGTCCGAGGAATGATCGCTTTGGTTGCTGCCTCACTTTTTGCGGCTACCGCAACCCAACAGGTCTTGCCACTGACCAAGCAGCGGTCATACAACGTGATGCAGGTCGCGCAGATTGACGAGGCTCCATCCACGATCGGCATCGCCGATTCCGAGCTGTACCTCTCGGCATCCCTGGAGGAGATAAACGCCAGGTTGGACCTCATGCAGTCACTCGGGGTGACCAATGTCCGGATCATGGTGCCGTGGGCGGGTGTGCAGCCCCTGCACCCGGACACCCCGTTCGGTCTCGGCGCACCCCGGTGGGACCAGCTCGACAAGGTGGTCAACGCCGCCGCCGAGCGCGGAATGGGCATCCTCGGGGTGCTCAACTCGACCCCCATGTGGGCCACGAACAGCACCCCCATCAACGGTCAGCCGACCAACTTCGACCGGTTCGCCGCCTTCGCGAAGTCCGTCGCGCTGCGCTACGGCGACAAGATCTCGGCCTACGAGGTGTGGAACGAACCCAACTCCATCCAGTTCTGGAACACCCTCGACCCGGCCGCGTACACGGAAATGCTGAAGAAGACCTACACGGCGCTCAAGCAGGCCGCGGCGCAGATCGGCAGCGATATCACCGTCATCGGCGGCGTTGTCGGTGCGGGTAAGACCTGGCCCGGCCTGACGATGAATCCGGTGGACTTCGTCCGTCAGATGTACGAAGCCGGCGCCCACGGCTACTTCGACGCGCTGTCCTTCCATCCCTACAACTTCGAATGGAAGTTCTCCGTCGGCGAGGACCTGGCGTGGAAAGAGGGCATGCCGCTCTACCAGCTGAACAAGATCCGCGAAATGATGGACTCCTTCCTCGAGGAAGGCCAGGAGCAGGTCAAGATCTGGATCACCGAGTACGGCCTGCCGACCAACAAGGTGTCCGAGGCCACCCAGGCCGCGTTCGTCCGTGACCTCATCGAGTTCTGGCAGACCATGCAGGGTGCCGGCCCGATCTTCCTGTACACCATCAAGGACTGGCTGAATCCGCCCACCAACAACGATGAGGCCAACCTCGGCATCTTCCGGCCGGACGGCACCATGAAGCCGGTGGGCCAGGTCATCAAGGAGCTCATCGCCTTCCTGACCAAGCCGCCGACCGACCCCGGCACCGACCCGGGCACGAACCCGGGCCCGGGAGCGGGAGCGCCCCCGACCAACCCGGTGGCGGCCTTCTTCAAGGCGATCTCGCAGGCCTTCAGCGGAATGTTCAACGTGTTCCCGAACCTGTTCACCGCCTTCGGTTCCATCTTCTCCAACCTGCTCGGCGGCCTGTTCGGCAAGAAGCCGACGACGGCGAAGACCACGGCGCTGAGCGCCAGGACCGCGAGCGCCGGGGTCGAGGGGCTGCAGGAGCCTGTCGAGAGTGCCGAAGGCGTCGAGGAAGTCGTGACCGAACCCGGCGAGGCTGTCGAAACCGGCTCTGAGGCAGTGCAATCGGTGCAGCAGGTTCAGCAGGCCACCGGCGGGGAAGCGGTCACCGAGGAGCTGCCGGTCGCCGAGGCGCCGGTCGCCGAGGAGCTGCCCGTCGTCGAGGTGCCGGTCACCGAGGAGCTGCCGGTCACCGAGGAGGCCCCGGTCGGGGAGGTGACCGACTCCGAGGAGACGGTGACCGCACCGGCCGAGGAATCCACGGAATCCACCGAGACGGTGAACGACACGGTCACCGAAGGATCCGAGGCAACCGATAAGCCCCTGGCCGGCAACCACGACCTCGCGGTCGCGGAGAGCGCGGACACCGTGGGCCCCGAGGTCCGGAAGGTCGCGGTGCCCAACCTGAAGGCGCGCCAGACGCTGAGCACGCGGACACCGCGGGGACCGCGCGTCGCGGCGCGGGCCAACAGCGAAAGCGGCCAGGGCGGGTCCGCGCCCACCCGCCAGCGCGCCTCTGCCGGGTCACCCTCGGGCGGTGACCGCTAAGACTCGGGAGGGGGCGAGAGGATCTGCCGCTGTGGGAACTCGGACATTCCCACAGCGGCAGATCCGCGTCTGGAGTCGGTCACGAGGCGAGCGGTAGCGTGACCTGCACGATCAGCCCACCGTCGGGGCGCGACGAGGCTCGCACGTGCCCTCCATGGGCATTGGCGACCGAGCGCACGATGGACAGTCCCAGCCCGGTGCCGCCCGCGCTCGTCGCGGTGCGTGTCAGCCGGCGAAATGGTTCGAACAGCCCATCCACGTCGGTCGGGCCGACAACCGGGCCGGTGTTCTGCACGGAAAGCACGGCCAGTCCGCCGCGGAGGCTCACGCTGACATCCACCCATCCGTCCTCGACGTTGTAGCGGATCGCATTGTCGACGAGGTTGCCGACGAGTCGCTCGAGTAGCGCGGGATCACCTCGAACGACGCAGGGATCCAGGCTGATTCGCAGTTCGACGCCGGCGCTGTGAGCCGCTGGTTCGGCAGCCCGGAGCGCACGACGCGCGACCTCGGCGAGATCGACGAGCTCGGGTGTCTGCAGTTGCTGATCGCTGCCGGCCAGCACCAGCAGGCCGTCGATGAGACGCTCCTGACGCTGATTCACCGCGAGCAGCGTCTCGCCGAGTCTGCGGGTCGAGTCCGGAGTGTCAGGATCCTCCAGCGCGACCTCGATGAGGGTGCGGTTGATGGTCAGCGGCGTGCGCAGTTCGTGGGATGCGTTGGCCACGAAGCGGTGCTGGCTGTCGAACGCGCGGTCAAGGCGTTCGAGCATGGCGTCGAAGGTGTCGGCGAGTTCCTTGATTTCGTCGTCAGGTCCGTGCAGCGCGATCCGCTCGTGCAGGCTGCGCCCGGCGACGCGTCGTGCGGTGGCCGTGACCTCTTGCAGTGGGTGCAGTGCCCGGCCTGCCAGCAGCCACCCTGCGCCGCATGCGAGCACGCTGACCACCACGAGAGCGGTCAGTGACCAGCGCAGCATGCCGTGCATGAGCGCCTGCCGCTGCTGCTCGGCTTGATTGGTCACCGTGGTCAGCAGGTTGTCCAGACGCGGGAAACTGCGCCCGCCGCGCTGTTCGGCGAAGTCGCGGATGGTTGCCTGCAGAGCCGTGCCGGGACGATGGTCCAGAGACTGTTCCAGATAGAAGTAGATCAGCCCGATCAGCAGGGCGCCGGCCAGGAACAGCGCGCCCGCGTAGAGCACGGTGAGACGGGTCCGGATCTTCATCTCAGCCGGTACCCGACGCCGGGCTCGGTGTCGATCACCGAAGGGTCCCCGAGCTTACGACGCACCATCATGATCGTGTATCGCACCACACCGGTGAACGGGTCGGCGTGCTCATCCCATGCTTTCTCCAGCAGCTGCTCGGCCGACACCACTCCGCCGTCGGCCAGCAACAGTTCGGCGAGCACAGAAAACTCCTTGCGTGACAGTGCTATTGGCACACCATCACGGGTCACCGTGCGTTGATGGGGATCGAGTCGGATGCCGCCACGCTCCAAAACGGGTGGACTCGCGGCTCGTGATCGCCGGGCGAGCGCCTGCACGCGCGCAACCAGTTCGGCGAAGGCGAACGGTTTGTAGAGGTAGTCGTCCGCGCCCAGGCCGAGGCCGGCGACCCGGTCGGCCACCGTCCCCGCGGCCGTGAGCATCAGGATGCGAGCAGTTCCTCCGCCTTCTGTCAGCCTGGTGCAGACGGTGTCGCCGGACAGCACCGGCAGATCGCGGTCGAGTATCACGACGTCGTAGTCGTTGACGGTGGCGTATTCCAGCGCCATGGCTCCGTCGTAGACCACGTCGACTGCCATGGCGTGCCTGCGTAAACCGTCGGCGACGGCGTCGGCGAGGAGGTGTTCGTCCTCCACCACGAGTATTCGCACCCCACCATGGTGCCTGCGAGCACGTTTGGTCGCCGTGAGGTTGTTGCGTTCGGCGACGGCGCCCCGCCGGGGAGGCGGGGCACGCGTCGCCGCACCGGCCTAGTAGTTGTGGCAGGTTTCGGCGATCCGGTTCAGTTTCGCCACCGTTTCCTGGCCTTCCGGGGTGGACCTGCGCCTCTCGACGGCTGCGCGGACATCCGGATTGCGGTCGAGGAACCCCTGAACCCGCTCGCGGCGCTCGGGAACCGGAAGTGCCAGCAGTTCTTGCACTTTCGACTGCGCCTCGGGTCGGCTGTGCAAACGGTCCGCCAACTGCGGTGCCTCGGCCTGTAGGGCGGCATCGACTTGGGCGTAGCTGCAGGTGGTCTCGATCAGCTTGCCGGAGGGTTCGGCGGCCGCCGAGGAGGCGAGCGCCAAGGTGACTGCGGTTGCCGCGGTGAACCCGGCGAGCACGCGTACTGCGGGATGTGTGAGCGTCATATCTGTTGCTCTCTTTCGGGTCGGGATGGGCGTGCACTTCACGTCCTCGGACCATTGGAGCAACAGTGGTGTTTGGCGCATGTGAGGTCGAGCGCCCAGGCGCCGGGGCGACAGCTTGATCGGTGACGGTAATTTGAGGGCGTACGTGCCCGATGGCGATAGCCGTTGTCCCCGAGAGGAAGAACTGTTGCGTCGGTGGATCGTGCTGGGGTCCTTCAGCCTCGTGCTGCTGTTGGCGGCCTGTTTTGCGACATACGGCCTTTCCCGTTCGCGCACCTACCAATTGACCGGTGATCTCGTCAGTCGGGTGGCCACTGCCGAGAAGGTAGTTGCATTGACCTTCGATGACGGACCGGGCGACTCGACGCCTGAGATCCTGGACATGCTGGCCGCGGCCGGCGTCTCGGCGACGTTCTATCTCAATGGTGCCGACGTGGACCGTCACCCGGAGTACGGAGCGGCGATCGCACGAGCCGGGCACGAGATCGGCAACCACACCTATACCCACCGCCGCATGATGTTCGTGGCACCGGGCACCGTCGCGAGGGAAGTCGAAACAACCGACGCCGCGATCGCGCGAACTGGATACCGAGGTCCCATCACGTTCAGACCTCCGTATGGCAAGAAACTATGGACCCTGCCCCACTATCTGGCGGAACGTGAGCGCACCACCGTTATGTGGGACGTGGCGCCGGACTCGGCCGGCACTCCGGACACTGGCCGGATCGTCGACGAGACCACGGCGAACGTTCGCCCAGGATCGATCGTGCTGCTGCATGTCATGATGCCGAGCCGGTCCGCGTCCAGGGCCGCTGTGCCTCGGATCATCGAACGACTCCGGGCCGAGGGATACCGATTCGTGACGGTGAGCGACCTGCTGTCCTACCGGCCGTAGCGGCACGGCCCACTGTCTGGTGCCCGTGGTGCCCTCGGTGAGATTCGAACTCACACTGCACGGGTTTTGAAATGGTCTGAACAGGCGTTTTGTAGATTGAGCTGTTTTCGGTGATTTACGACATTGTTGGTCTGAACTGCGATTTTCGGTTGACGATTGACGACGGTTTACGGCGGGTTGTGAGACTCCTGCGGGCTGTGTGCGGGCTGGCGACATCAAAGTGATCGAAGCGCGGGAGAACTTGATCCGCCGCGCCAGCACCTGACTGTTATCCCCGCTGCCTTGGGCAAGCCGGTTGTCATACCCCGCTGCCAGAATCAGCCCATGTCGCTGATTGCCCATAGCCCATATGCGCGGGATGTCGCACTGTGGGTCGCGGGCGGCGATCAGGCGGCGTTCACCTCGGCGCTGTCCACACACGAGAGGGCCGCCTGGACGTGTGGCCACACGGGCGACGTTGATGAATCCATGTGGACCTTCGACGACCGGGAGTGGTGGATTGCCCGTTGCCTCGCACGCCAGGGACACAACGTCATCGCATTACCGCCGCGGCCAGTCGCCGGGCTGCGCTCACCCGACGCCGCTGTGAGCGGCCTGTTGGTGGAGTTCAAGACCTACAGGGGCATGGATCCGCGGCAACTGCTCCGCAAGGTGGGCGAAGCGCGGCCGCAGGCTGACCGCGCCGTGATCGGCGTTGAGGCGCAGTGGGATCCGGCAATGGTGCGCAGTATTTTCCGCGCGGCCATCCACTCAGCCATCCGGTGCAGGATGCGGGCAGTGATGTTCATCGGCGACGAGTTCCAGTTCGAGTGGGGCGACTGGAACCCGTGCTTCACGCCCCCGGAGGAGAGCGTCATGGGGGCACTCGCTGCGGCGCCGTGCCACCGGCCCGTCCGACGCCTACAGCCGTGTCCCACACCGCCGCTCAGCTTGAGAACCTGATCGTGCGCTGCACGCTTTTACCGATGTCGACCAATTTCGTGCTCGATGCCGTCGACATGTCGGCACTCAGCTCTACGCTTCACCAGTGACGAGCAAACCCAGCCGACCCCGCAAGGCGCAGCCCAAGGCACCGACCGGCCCACATCTTGCACCTGAGCTGTTCACCGAGCTGAACGCGACCTTCTACCAGGACGATCCGAGCGAATATCTGCTCACCAAGATCGAGGCGCTGACCCTCATGTTTGCCCCCGACGAAGCCCTCGCTCCTGCGTACGCGGCGGACCGCCGCATCGGCGTGACCCACCTCGGCGGAATGGCGGTGGCGTCGAAGGAGGCCCGTGATCGCTACGTGCGGACCGAGTGTGTGCTGGTCCTGCACCACGCCTGCGAGATGCTGCTCCGGCTGTTCTTCGCCCACGCCGAGAAGCAGGACTGCCCGTGGCTCGGGATGGCCGCATCAGTGAGTTTCGCGGAGTTCAAGGAGAAGGTGAGCGCGGCGCTGCGGAACGGGTTCAATCGGGATGCCGTCTCCGTCGTGTTCCTTGGCGGCACTGATTCGCGTGACGCGGTGATCCGCGCGGAGGACGACGAGTTCGATGATGGAGTACACGCGGTGCAGCTTCTTCTGGCGTTCTCTGCGCAGACCGTGCTCGCCGAATCGTTCTTGTACAACGCTGCCAAGCACGGCCTCACCGTCGTGCAGACGGACGAAGCCACGAAGACATCGCTTCACCCCGATGGTGCTGATCCCCTGCAGTTGCACGCAGGACCGCAGTTCGCGTACCTGCACAAGCCGCAGTTCCCGAATGCACCGAAGAATAAGGGACTGCCGGAGTGGCACATGTCGCTCACGAACACCCTGCCCGACCAGGACATAGGAGTAGCGCTGCTTATTCAGCGTGCGGTGTCCTCGCTGTGGGACGTTGCCCGCCGCCGCTACACGGGGGAGAGCGGCCAGGTGCACGTGATCCCCACCGCCGCGGTGCACGACATCATCAGCGGTCCAGCCCGCGCGTCCGGGCAGCAGGTGCGCACGCACACGCTGGAGCTGGCGAAGAAGGACGCCGCCGGGAACTTCCTTGGGGTCGATGTCCGGTTATCCTCGCCGCGGCTTCCCGGTGATGGCGAGTGGGAGCCGGGAGCTTCGGCGAACGCTCCCACGTCACGCATCGTCGATCTGCCTGCGCGACAACGCGACCGCCAGCTGGTGAGCACCTCCAACCGCCACCTGTTGCCCATATCGCCGTCGTGGTCGTCGCGGGTGTGACACCGCATGATCGCCTGCGCGTCCCTGGGCCAGGACGTATCGTTACCCAGCCGGCGTCTGCCGAACGGCCTGGAGCTGCCCGCGGTCCGTGACCGCGATTGCGACCGCGAGGACCGCGATCTGGTTGTCACCGCCGAGATAGTCTCGGGACACCCTGCTGCGAAGTGGCCAGCCGTGCGATGCTCCCGCCATGGCCGACACTCGCCTCGCCGAGATCCTCGACTTGCTCCGCCGCGCCGACTGCCACTACGGCGTCACGTTGCGTGATGAGGAGGCCGGGTTCACTCCAGCCGAGGCCGCCGCCAAGCGCGACGGAGTGAAGCTCGACCGGGTCGCCCACCGCGAACACTCCGGCACCGAAGAAGGTGGCCGGTCACCGCTACGGACCGAGCCACGGACAGGTGCGGCACCTGCGTCCCGACCGACGACCCCGATAAGCTGTCCAACATGTCGTTGAGTCCGACTGCGACGGACTGTGCGGCGCCGGTCTCGCATGTCATGCGTGAAGTGTTCGCCGAGTCCCGACCGGGTCGGCGCTTCGAGCCGACTCTGGAGCGCTCTCTCGACGGCGACCTCGTCACGCTTGCGATGCATCTTCCCGGCGCGTCCGAAGGACTGACCCTGGTCCGCGAGTTCCACGGTGGGCGTGGCATCGCCGACATCGTGGCGGTCACCCGATGGCAGGAAGACCTACAGCGGCGGATCGCGATGTCGATACCGTTCCTGCGCAACGAGACGGACTGCGCCGTGGTGTCGGCGTTCGCTCCCAACCAGACCCGCACGGTTCGCAGCGTCGGCAAGCGGCTCGGGATGAGCGGAGAGCAGGTCGCCCGCAGGGTGCGCTCCCTCGTTGAGACCGGGCATCTCGAAGCCCACGGCTCCGGGTTCAGGCGGGCCGACGGACTGGAGCCGATCGGGCGTGCGTACGCGCTCGAAGCGAAGGTCAACGACTGGCAGAAGGGCATCAGTCAGGCGCTGCGCTACTCGATGTGGTGCGACGCTGCGGCCGTGGTACTACTCAGACCCCCACGGGACCTCGGCGAGGTCAAGTCGCGGTGCTCGATGCTGGGTCTGGGGCTTGCCGTCGGCAGCCGGTGGGTCGTCCGGCCGCGGATCGGGCGACCCCATAGTGGGCTCCGCCTGTCGATGTCCGAGCAGTGGGCTCGGATCATGGTGGAGTCAGAGGCCCTCTGAGCTCGCGTACGCCGCCAAGACCGCAGAGGGATTCGACGCCCACGCCGTCTTGTCAGCTCCGCGGACGATCCGCGGCAGCGCGGCGATCAGGCTGTCGTAATCCGAAGCGGCAGCGTTATAGCGGATCCTGAGCTCGTCAACTCGAGCTGACCTGTCAGAACCGGCAGCGTCGATCTGCTGGACCGCGGACCGTAGCTGGAGCAGGTGGTGCATTCGCTGTGCCTGATCACTAGGGGGCATCTGCCCGCCCCGGATACGACGGGCCTGGACCGAGTCCCAGCGCTCGATCGCCTCCGCGGTGTCGCGGCGCAGGACCGAGTTCAGTCCGCCTTGTGTCACGTACGAGGCCGGGATCCTGATCCCCGGGTCCGAGTCGACGCGGAAAGCGAGCGGATCGAACGTCCTCTGGGCACGGTCCCAGCCGCTGCCCACGGTGTCGGCACCCGCAGCGACGGCCGGCAATGCGGCGAAGTCCCCATAGGCGATGATCACGCGTGACCGGAGGGACAACGAGTGGACGGTCCGGCACAGTCCGGCGAACGCCTCGGTCTCGGAGAGATCAGGGACATGGTCTACCACCAGCTCGTTCGCCAGGGTGATCATCCAGACGGGTGCTCGTAGCGCCGCCAGACTCCCCACGTAGGCGTCGAGCTGCGCCCCCGAGGCCCAGAACGCACGGGTTCCCACAAGCGACTGCCAGCAGTCCCGGTCGAGCCCGCGCGCGATCCGCGCGATGTCGCGCGCTACCAGCGCTTCGGTTGACTGAGGAGACTTCAGTTGAAGCGTCGGAGCCAAGGATGGCGCTCCGACTCGACTCTGACGGTCGAAGACACGCTCAACATGAGCCAACTGCTGTGCCTGGTCGGCGAGAGTCGGACCAGCCGGATCCCACAGCTCCCAGGCGTCGTAGAAGTCACGCTTGTTGGTCCCCTGAAGGAACAGTGCATGGGTCATGGCGTCGAAGATGACTTCGCCATTCGCGGCCCGGATGTCCGAAGCGAGATCCGCGGCGCTTGGATGCCGCGGCTCGGCAACACGAGGCGTGGCAAAGGGGTTGAGCACCACACCGTCCGCGCTGCCGCTGCCGATCGCGTCGACGGACCACTTGCGGTGGCCGACGCGGCGGCCGTCGTGGATCAGAACGCCGCTCATCGTGCGGCCCTCGCTGCGTCGAGAGCAGCCTTCAGCTCAGCACCGTCCAGATAGCGCCGCGCCTGTTGTCGGCTCAGGCACGTGTCGATCACCTCGGCGAGCTCGTCGGACAATCCGGGCAGGAGGGTGGAGATCCTCGGTGCCTGTTGTTCCGCGAGCGCGCGGTCGTAGGCGGCGGCGTCGCCGTTCGGGTCGATCGGAAACTGACAAGTCAGCGCGTAGAACGCGAGGATGCCCAGCGCGAAGATGTCGCTCGCAGGCATCGGGTTGCCGCCGGCGACATGCTCAGGGGAGCGCCATCCCGCGGTACCAGGCTGAAACCCTCCCGTGAGTGCTGTCTTCTCGAGGTGCCTGGCCAGCCCTGGATCCATCAGTACGAAGTGCCCGTCGGGCATGCGCCGCACGTTGGCCGGCGATAGATCCCGGTGCACGACGTCGAGGTCGTGGCAGGCCGAGAGCGCCTCTGCCAGGTCTTCGAGGAGTGTCCAGACCGCCGACTCGTCCCACGCCGCGTTCAGGTGATCAGAAAGATCCGCCCCGTCGAGATACTCCTCTGCCCAACACACCGCGGTGGGCGGATCACCGATCTCGACGGCATCAGTAAGAACCTTCACGACCCGATTCGAATCGACAGCTGATAGCAGCTCAACTTCGCGATGTGCTCGTTGGAGCGTGATGCCACCGTTCGGGCCTGGCGACAACACGACTATCTTCGCGACTGCGGGTGCGCCACTCAGGGTCCCTTTGAGGACGAGCTTTTGTCCTCCCTGCCGGAGTGGTTGGGCGTCCTCGAAGCCCAACGCCGAGCTGACGTCGTCGATGAGCTGGACCACATTCACGTTTTCACACAGTAGGCGGTTGCCCGGCTGATCGGGCATATCTGCAAATGCGGACGACTATGCCGCTTGCCTCAGCTATCGACGCGGAGGTTGGCGCCCGACATCTTCATATGTCGATCCGCCGCCGCAGTTCCTTCCGCGCCTTAGCCTCGCTCACCGCCCCAGTTCCGCGCAGTAGCCGGTGCCAGGGCCGTTCGCCGGCCAAGAACTCCTCGACGACGGTCGGCAGCCTCGGCCCATCCAAATCCTCTGCGTACTCGCTCATGCCTGGATTAGACGCACGCCGCAGGTCCACGGTTCCCTGCACCCCTCCCGCGTAGCGTCCGCCCCATGACAGGAAATACAACGAATCGCACGTCAGGTGCTCCTCTGGAGCCGTACTTGAAGCTCGCCGACACCATCCTCCGCTTCGCCGACGCAGTGGAAGCGCTCATCAAGAAGGAGCTCGCCTACCCCTTCTCGGCGATTCTCAGCGTCGCGCTGAGTGACCGGGCCGCGGACGGCGAGCACATCGGTACCCGCACCAAGAACGTCTTCAGCCGTCTGGCGACGGACCAGGTCTACGACGTCGCGGTGCAGCTCGATCTTCACCGCGGGATGGCAGGGGTTCTGCCGGCGATGGGGGTGTACTTCGCGCCGTACCCGTTGGCGCGGACCTGTGTGGCGACGGCCGCGAAGGCGTGGTTCATCCTCGAAGGCGCCACCCGCGAGGAGCGACTGCAGCGTTACCTGAACGAGGAGCTGGGCGCCCTCTACGGTGCCCCGTGGGACTTCGGCGACGAGGCTTCGCGAGCTGACATCGCCGCGTTGGCTGACGATCTTGTAGCGGTCGGTGCGACCGCCGGCCTTCGAGACTCGCGCACGGCGAAGGCAATGGCGAAGGACTGGCAGGCGCCGCATCTGGGTCCTTCCACACAGCGGAAAGGGGAACGGCCGCCATCGGAGACCGACATCGTGCGGAAGATGTTCGCGGCGTCCGGTCTGGAAGCCAATCAGGCGGGCAAGCCGTACGCGTTGCTGTCAGCGGCGGTACATGCGCGCTTCAAGCAGTCGGGGGTCTCCGAGTCCTTCTACACCGGCCGATCCGAGCTCGGTGTACCGACGATGGCGATGTACTCGTCACCCGAGACGACGGCGAAGGTGACGGTACTCGCCGCCATCGCGACGCGGACGCATCTGCTGTTGCTGGCGCGGTACGCGAACGTGCCGGAGGCCGGGGTGCTTGACCGCCTGGGCGAACCGCTCGCGCAGTGGTGCGAGATGGGTAAAGTTCCGCTCCCGGAGTGAGCGGCCTCAACGGTTGAACCTGCCAACGAGCGACCGTCGCCCGAGCCCATCGACGACGTCTTGACCCTCACACTGACCGTGAACGGGGACGTTTAGGAGATCGGCCGTTACGCGTCGTTCGGCAGCTCTTCCAGAGCCAGCCCATTGCACGCCAGCAAGGAAGACGCAAAGGCGTGCGTCGTAGTCGTTGCGAGCTAGGTAGTGGTCGGGAGGCGGACCGTCGGCCGGTCCGACTCGAGTACTTCGCGGACGTACGCATGAGCCTTGTCTTGTGCCGCGGCACTGTGTTTGGTGTAGCTCACGGTGATTCCTCCTTTAGGTTGGGAGCCCGACCGCTACGTGACCCCGGCGACACACATCCCCGTCGCATATCACCCACGCGCTCGGCGGTGGTGTGTCGGCGCCGGCCCGCACCGCTGGCCGTACTGATCCTGCTCCGAACCCGTCCGCCACCTGAAACTCCCGTCGGGACCCTCGAAATCCTGCGTTAGGCTCACAAATGGGGTGTTGCGCCGAGTGGGGGATGGCATGGCAGACGAACTAGAGGTTGACACGGCTGGGCTGCGGACGGCCGCTGCGAACAGCGAGGCCACAGCTACGGGCCTGACCGGCGCGGGGTTCAGCGGCGCGACGTCAGCGCAGCCCAGCGGCGGTGGTGTGGCAGCTGTGAACGCCGCGCTCACGTCCCTGCGCACACGCCAGTCCGCACGCATCACCGGCCAGGCAGGCGACCTGTCCACGGCTAGTGCCCGCTACGACACGACAGACGAAGGCGGGGCCGGAGCGATCACTGCGGTGTCTGTGTGACCGCTCCGGCGCCCACAGTCGTTCCAACCCGTTCCGCGATCGAGGGCTGGAGCACCGCCCACCTCGCCGACGCCGCGACAAGCTGGCGGACCGCGGCTGGCGCTTCGGAGGATGCGTTCGATCAGCATCGGCAGAACATCTCCGCGCCCGGCGGCACGAGCTGGGAAGGAGACGCGAAAGACGCCGCCCTCAACCGCGTGACGGCCGACATCGGCGTCGTCGACAGGCAGAGCGCTGCGCTGCGTGAGGCCGCGGGAATCGCCGAAGATGCTGTCACCGACATCAACTCGGCCAAACGTGAAGTACTCGCGGCGATCAGGGCCGCGGAGGACGACGGGTTCAGCGTCGGCGAAGACCTGTCGGTGACCGACACCCGTGCCTACGACGAAGCCACAGCCGCGGCGCGTGTCACCGCGGCTGTGGAACACGCTGAAGACATCCGCTGGACAGCCGAGCGCCTGGCCCAGGCCGATGCGCACGTCGGGCAGCGCCTGCAGACCGCCTCCACAGAGCTGGAGGGGATCCGGTTCGACGGCGAAGGCGAGACCGGCGGTGACCCGACAATCCAACTGGTCGACAGCAAGACCGAGGCCGCTGGTCCGGACGGCGACGAGTCCCGTCCTCCCGCGGAGCAGGCCACAGGTCAGATCGGCCCCTTCCCAGTGCCTAAGTCCGTCGAAGACGCTGCGAAAGACGCGGAGGGGAAGCCGGGCGGTGAGCCGCCCGCCGAGAGCGACGCCAATGGAGACCTCGGAGACCTACTCGGCGTCCCCGAAGAAACCTCGGAGGGTGAGCCGGCCGATGCCGGTGAAGCCCAGCCCGCGGGCCTGCCGCCCGCACTCAGCCAGGTTCCACCGCCGCCCGACCGCGCGGCCATAGACCGACAAGCAGCGAAAGTCGATGTCGCGCGCCAAAACCTCAACGCGGCCCAAGCGAAGCTGGACGCTGCAGCGGGGGAGGCGTACACGCAAGGCGCCGGAGCCGGCCCGGGCCGCGACGTCACCAACCCGCTGAGCCAGTCGGTGTTCGACGCCCGAGCTGAGCTGACCGAACAGACCAGGGTCCTGAACGAGCTCAACTACGCGTCGGCGGCGTCCGGGGGAGAGACTGCGCCCGTCGCGCCGCTCCCGCCGAACGCCGATGTGCAGGCGTTCCCGCCGCCGCCCAGCTTCGGCGAACAAGCCGCGGAAGGGCTCACCGACGCCAGCCACGACATCAATAAGGCGACCTTCGGCCTGGTGCCCGACGTCGCTCACGACGCCCAGGTCTTCAGCAACTGGGGCGAGTACTCCGGAGCCGAACAGGCCGGGGCCGTCGCGGACCTCGCCGGCTCGGTGCCGGTGCCGGGTGCCAAACCCCTCGCCGAAGCGTTCCAGCATGGATTCGATGCCCTGGCCGGTTCCCGCCATCTCGATGACATACCTACCCCGAATCTCGATCCGCCCGCGCCGATCGACGCTCCATCGATACCGATCGATTACAGCCCGGTGGGCGACATGCCCCACGTCGACATCAACATGAAGGACGGCTGGTCGGAGTTCCAGCAGTCGCAGATGCAGCAGAAGATCGAGGCATTCAACAACTCGGTCGGCGATCAGGGGTTCAACCAGGTGCCGCCCGTTCCGCGAGATCCGGCGATCCGGCAGGAGTTCCTCAACTCCCTTGGCCTGGATCGCGTTCCGCCCGGATTCCACGTCGATCACACCCGCGACCTGCAGGCAGGCGGCCTCGACGCCCTGGAGAACATGGGACTACTCGACGGCAGCGTGAATTCGAGCTTCGGATCGCAGCTCAACAAGGGGATGAACCAGTTCCCGCCAGGCACCACGTTCGGCGGTGTCCGCCTGCCGGACCCCTGACATAGGCTGTGAAGTGACGTTATCCGCAACGACAACAGGAACGCAGGAATGGAATTCTCATTCGATCCGCCGACACGGTCAGGGGCTCAGTGGCGGCCCGGCTTGGTCGGTGGCGTGTTCGCTGACCGCGGGATGTGCGGGCGTTCCATGAATCGCGGACTGCTGCGATTCCACGACGCGGCCTCCGCCCCAGCGGCACAGGGGACTGTCGATGCGATGTTCCGCACGCGGGGGCTCGACGCCGAGGTGTTCGCGTTCGACTGGCTGGCCCGACAGTTCGCGGTGACGACTCGGCTCACGGTCGAGGGGGCGCCCGACGCCAGCGGGGAGTTGCACACCGTGGTGGTTCTCGATCCGTTCGACGGATCGGTCACACCCTGGGTGGACGTTCAGTCATTCGAGGGTGCGCTGAGTGTGCCGCTTGCGCAGGACTTCTTGCTGCCTGACTTGTTCTCGGGCTGGATGAACGCCGCCGATATCGACCAACTGGAGTTCGACGCCTGCGCAGGCGCCAGCGTGCCAGGCTTCTACGGCGGCAAGCGCGAGATCGGCAACCTCACCCTCGACTCCACCGAGGTGTATTTGGCGTTCGTTCGGCAGCTCTGGGAACACGGACAGAAGAACGGGCCGGGTTCACCCCCGCCGCACCTGGCAACGGCCAAGGGGCAGTAGACATCACACAGTTCTCAACGGACCAGATGGTCGAGCTGAACGGTGCGATAAAACCGCGCCTCTCAGCGCTGTACGACCAATGCGCACCTCTGCTCAGCAAGCGCGGACAGCAGATCGTCGACCGGGCGATGAAGAAGGGCACCGTCGGCGGAGACGTCGGCATGCAGCTGCTCTTCGAGCCGGCGATGCTCCTGAGCCTCGTCGCGGGCAGCGACGTCCTGTACGAGCTGGCGGCCGTGGCCAAGGACATTCCGTTCATCGGGAACCACAACCAGTGGCTGCCCGCGGGCGCCACCATCGCCGCCGCGTACCGCGCGCTTTCCCTCGCCGGTGACCCGCGCGCCCCCGATGTCGAGCTGTGGCTGTCACTGCCAGAGAACGAGAGCGCGCCGGGGCCGCCGGTTATCCATGACGCGATGAGGAATCGGCTCAATGGCGTCCTCGTGGAACAGATTCGGTCCGATACGTACGTGGCGCCGTTGAAGCTGCCGCAGTTCTCCTACGTGATAGGGAAGTTGCGGGAGCTGTCGGTCATGTGGGCGTTCGGTGGCTCTGAGAAGTGGCCCCGGGAACGGATCGACGAGGAGATCGCCGCTGTGAGGAATCAGGTCGCCGACTTCCTTCCTCCTCGGTGATGGCCTATATGGCGGGACATCTCGTCTTCTTTGCGGTCGTCGCAGCGCTGATCGCTGGCGTGGTGTGGGCGGTGATTGTGATCGGCAAGCCGCGCCCGCCGGTAGGGGATGACGACGACGATGACGACGAGTGGTGACGCGGTTCTCCTCGGCACCGTCACGAGGCGAGACGTGTACCTGGACTGACGGATAGGGGGACGGGTGATGGTCGTGTACGTGCTCGCACAAGGGGACGGCGCGCAGTGGGTAGGCCCCGCGATCCGCGCAGTACTGTTCACCGCCGCGGGTGTGGCGCTGCTCGTCGTCGGTGTCCGTCGCCGTGTGGCCCGTGCCCGCTGGGACCGTGAAGACGACCGTCGCCTGCTGCATTCGGACGGGTCGGCAGCAGCCGATGAACATCGGCCCTCGATACCGTCGCCGGGCGGAACCTGGCTCATCGCTGCCGGTGCGGTGCTGGTGCTCCTCGGGATCCTGCACATCCTCGACCTCGTCGCGACCCTCCATGTGTCGGGAGTGATCTGACCAAGAGGATCTGCGGCCGGACGACATGCCATCCCTATTGAATTGCCAAGGAGCCCGACAATGTTCCGTGCCACGCCAGGGCTGCTGCCCGAGGCCGACACTCGCGACTTCGCAGGGGTCGTCCTGCCTCCGGGCCGCATCGTGACCGGCGAGGAGGGCCGCGGCTCGCCCGTCGCCTGGATCAGCAGCGAGATGCTCTCTGAGGACCGGTTGACCGAGCTGGTCCGTTCGCTCGCCGAGGTGTTCCCGCAGACCGGTCTCTGGCCATTGCAGGCGTTAGGGCTCGACAGCGGGAACATCGAACGGCCTTGGGGCAGCGGTGAAATGGACGGCCCCAAGGGCGGGATTCCCGACGCGCAGGCTGTGCTCACCCGCGAACGTTTCGAGAACCCCACCGTGCCGGCCGTCAACGCGTTGGCACCCGCGAGTCCCGGACCGGACTTGCGACCCGATCAGCTCGAAGTCGAGGCCGGCGGACTGCTCCTGGTGCCCGTCGCCCGTCCCGCGGACGTGCCCGCGGCGTTGGGTTGGTGGGGCGGCACGAACTACAGTATGTCGGGAGCTGACTTCTCCGCAGTGCTGCGGTCGTGGGAGGACCGTTTCGGCACGATCCTGGTGAGCATCGGGTTCGACACGATGACGGTGCAGGTGGGCCGCCGCCCTGCGTCGGAGGATCGGGTCGAAGCCCTTCTGCGCGAGCATTACGCTTTCTGCCCAGACAACATCGACCAGGGCATGCAACCGGATGCGTTCCGCCTCGGCCTGCCGCAGTGGCCCTACTGGAACTTCTGGTGGGACTGACCCCTCAGCTCAACCGCAAGGCGGAGTCGACCGTCTGACTCTGACTGCTGCTGCCTCCTGCGGGACCGCGCCTTCACCGCCTCGGCGGTGGGCAGCGATCGCTCGTGCCGCGGGTGGCGGACTGACACCCGCACACATTCGCAACACGACACGGTCGACACTCGTCGAGTAAGATCCTGACACTGTTCGCAGTGCCGGGGGAAGGCCAAGCTTTGGAGAAGTTCTTCTTATTCTGCCTGGTAATCATTGCAAGCTTCTCTGGTTACGGCATCAACTGGCTATTCATCGGAGATCACGACGCGAGTTTCTGGGATTTCGTCACAGGAGTCGTATTCTTTATCGCCATTTCGGCAGTCTACGTCGGTTTTGCTTATCAGAAAGACAAGAAGGAAAAGGCTGAGGCGGAGCGCATTGCGGCGGCGAAGGCGAAAAAAGAACGATTGGCGCAACTTAAATCAGAGCAAGCGAGAATCGCGCAACGGTTACAAACCACTAATCAAGCTGCTGTTGATGCGTTCGACAAATTACCTGGCCACCTAGAAAACGCTCATCAGTACTTGGATTCAGCCATAGAGGAGTTCGATGAGTCGGCATACATACCGTTCTGGACCGCGATTGAGAACGCGGCTACAGAACTTGCATCGTTCATAGAACTCGTAGACAGGATCAACGTGTACTCGATCGAGTACACGAGTCTGGCCGGCAAATACAAAGGTGAAGTCGATCCCTTCGCGGTTTCGCTGGCGGCGGCATCAAAACTGCGGGTCAGCGAAGGTGTCTCCCACCGGATTGCCCAAGTGATACGGCCTGCACACAAGGATCCGCACTTTGCACAGATATTTCTGCAGATGCGGACCAATGCAATATTGGTCGCTGGATTCGAAAATCTCGCCGACGCTCTCGGTCGGATGACCGTCGTCCTTTCCAACGCGATATCTAAGGTGAATTCATCCATTGACGAGGTCGGTTCCAAGTTGAACCGGATCGATAGTGGAATAAATTCACTGAACGTCTCTACCCAATCACTGAATGGCGCCGTCACCCAAAGCTCAAACCAACTGAGCTCGCACTACAGAGGACTGGAACGTCAACAGGCCCGCTCGGTACATATGCTGGACAACATCCAGCATCATCGTCGCCCGCTCCTCGGGTAACTCGATCAGGGATCTGACCTATTGATGGTCCGCGTACGTCTACCCGACTGCGCTAGCCGGCCGCGGAGCGCTGTGGTTCGTGCGGCTCGGGGAAGGTCTCCTAAAGGGTCACCACTCGGCTCGGTTGGATCCCGAACCGTTGTAGACCTCAGCAACTGATCGCCTTGGGCATGGGTCATGCGGCCGTTGCTTTAGCGGCGTCGCAGTGTCTGGCGAGGATCCGCGTGACGGTGGCCGACTGCCACCGACCGCCTCGCTTCGTCGGTCGGTTCTCGGCCGTGAGGATCGCCGCGATCTGCCGCGAACACTTCCCTTCCGGGACAACTCCAGCATCCGGGCCAGCGTCTCCTGCTCCGCCGGCACTTCGACCAACTTCCCGTTCGGGTTGTCGCGACCTCGCTCGTTCTTCTTCTCGCTGCGGTATCCGTACGGGGTTCGGCCGGCGGCCCATCCGCCCTTCGCGGCCTTGGCCTTTCGGCCGTCCCGCAACCGCTTCGCGATCATCCGCCGCTCCAGACCGGAGAACACGGCGGTCATCTCGCGGTAGGCGGTGCGCATCGGGTCGTCGGGATCGTCGCGCGGCACCTGGCCGGTCGACGTGCGATACGCCTGGAGCGTCGTGCATATGTCCTACCGTGCTAAGTGGAGACAGTCACTCAACCGAAAGGCCCCACACCCCGATGGCTCAACCCCAGGAAAACGAACAAAATACGTCATGGCTGGAGGAGCCGATTCGCGTCATCATGGTGCGATTGCTCCAGGAGTCGCGCAAGACGTGGCGCGTTCTCAACAATGGAAATCCAGATCTGTACCCGGTGAAACTCGGACTGAGCCGCCCGCTAAACCAATACGAGTTGTTGGAGCTTGCAGACTTTGAGATAGAGCAGGATGACAAGAACAGCATGTTCGTGGTCGTACGGGACAAAACGCTGGAGCACATCCGCGACAACATCGATGAGTATCACGCGACCTTCGACTCAGCTGCGGCGAAAGCCCGCGTGACCCGAGCGCAGGCCGAGGCCGAAGACGAACACATCGCCAACCTGTGCAAGGAATTGACCTGGCAGCTCCGGCGCGCACATGGCCTCGACGCGCCGCCGGAGAAGGGGGCGTAAACAACACGTAGGTGACAGATCAGTCGTCCCAGGGAGTCAGCTTCTCGCACAACCACAACAGATTGTTTTCGTCGATGGCCGCGACCAATCCCCGGTGGCACCGATTGACGGGCACATCGCCGCGCAGATCGCCGCAAGGCTCAGGCAGGTAGTCGACGGGCCGGTTGAAGACGACCGCTGAGAGACACCAGCCGAGTGAGTTCTTGATGTACCCGATCCCGGACTCAGTCTCTCGCACCGTGGCCTCATCAGGCCAGTACGGCTGCCCGTTGTCGCTGAGGTAGATGTCGACCTGCGTGACACGGCCCTCGGTGGGCACGGGGGCAATCCCTTTCATGGTCGCCTTCTTCTTCGGCCAGTCCGATCCGCCCGCTGCAGGTGCTCCAGGCAGAAAGGTATCCGCTCCGGTGCTGAACCGCGTGATCAACTTGACGTGGTCGTTGATCGGCTGGCCAGTGAAGTGGTGCGGCAACAGGCTGGCGTCGGACAGCCACCGTCCACCGTCGCGGCGTGAACGTTCGACTGCACGCTGGTCGACTTCCATATCGGCGGTCCTGATGACGTCGAACCGGAAATGATCCATGCCAGGGTGCCGGTCGTCGGGTCCGTGGATGCTGACCTTCATGGCCTGTAAGGCCCGGTTCATCGACTTGAGATAGAAGGACGTCGTGGAGAACTCGATCAGCCAGTGCCAGCTATCGATTGCGGTGCCATCGTTGGTCGCCATGAACCATTCAATGGCTGTCTGCTGATCCATCCCCGGATAGTGGTAGGCACCCGTATTTGGTACGGCGTCAGGCATTTGGTAGACCCCCGGTCTGCTCTGTACGACCGAGGATCGCATTAGAGGCGGTCTCTGTCACGGGAGAAACGGCGGAACCCTGACGGTGCAGGGTTACGGATGGCGTGACGGCCACAGCATGCAGGTGCACGTGGGGTCGGTGCAGTCGACGAACTTGCCGGTGCTCCAATGCCGTTGCTGCCACCCACGAAGATCACCTCACGCCGACCCAGTACGTCTACCAGCTACCCGACATCGACCAAGTCGACTGACCCCAAGTATCGATAGAGCGTCGCCCGGCTCACCCCTAGGTACTTCGCGATGTCCTTGGCGGTGTGTCCGTCGGCCTTCATCCGCCGGGCGGTGGCGATGTGCTCGGCGTCGTCAACCTTGCGGGGCCGTCCGAACTTGGTGCCGTTGGTCCGAGACACCGCGCGCTTAAGTGCGGTCCGCTCCTTGATCAGTTCGCGCTCGTACTCGGCAAGGGAACCGAGGACGCCGATCATCATCCGGCCAGCCGGGGTTGAGGAGTCGATGCCGTCGGTGACCGAGACCAGGGTGATGCCTCGTGCGGTCAGCTCACGGACGGTCTGCAGGATGTGCAGCATGTTGCGCCCGAGTCGGTCGAGCTTCCAGACGACAACCGTGTCGCCGTGGCGCACATAGGCCATCAGATCAGCCAGGCCGGGCCGGTCGTCACGAGCACCGGACATCACGTCCGAGAAAACCTTCGAGACTCCGGCGGCGTGGAGTGCCTCGTTCTGTTGATCGAGAGTCTGGGCGACGGTCGAGACACGGGTGTAGCCGATGCGGGTTCCGGTAGTCGTGGTGGGGGCTGTCACCATCCAAGTGTCTCATAAATGCTCTAATCGCTACTATTGAAACACTCGATTTCGAGACGAACTTTCGAGACATGGCGACCTGCCCGATCTACGCGCCGATGAGATCGTCGCGAGGCGTCTCAGATGTGATCAATTGTGAGACGCTCACTATCAACCCTATGAGAACGGCTGTTCGCTATAGGGGCAACTAGTTAGCGCGTTTGGACCGCCGGCCTTCCGCATTGTCGGCGACTAATCCGCGATAGTGCTGAACCCCCGCACGAAAATCGTCGCCTATGCCCTCGAATACCGATGGATGGATGATGCCGTCGGGGACCTTTTCAAGAAGGCGGATCTCGAAGTGCGGATCCAGCCCTGTGTGGCACGTACTGCACAGCGTCAGTAAATTACTCCGCTCGGTCATGCCGCCTTGGCCCCATGGGAGTACATGGTGAACGTGAAGTTCGATATCGACGTAGTTATCTGGGCTTCGGCCGCACGCTCGGCAGCGGAAGTTGTCGCGCCGTAAAACATCCATCCGCAGCTTTTTTGTTGGCGCATGCTTCACCATCGCGTGGCCCTCGACAGACTCTCGGCTACGCACGCCTTCTCCGACTCGGCTCGGAACGCACTCCTCAGGCTCCATCAGCCGGCCGAACCAGTTGCTGAAGATAGATTTCTCGATGATTGCGTTACCGCCGATGCGCAAGAACACCGCCAACGACGCTTCCGAATTAACGACCACGGCGCTTTCGCCCATGTCGTGCCACAAGCCGAGCATGTTTCGAGCATCAACTTCGGATGCGCGCCGCATCTCCCACATGGGCTTTGAGCCCGGTCCGGCGAACTCTGTCTGCGTCGTCATCCGAAGCTCGCCGGTCGGCGTCGCTGTCAACGTCAGTGCGAAGTAACTGAAAGTGGGGTCGATGCGAGACAGCTCGGCCGCGAGTTCGTTCAAGGGGCCGGCGTTCCCAGTCACCCGCCCATTATGTAGCAATCTAGCGGCGCCGATCATGCGTCCCAATAGCGCAAGGTCTGATCTACCACCAGCCGCGGCCTCTGTGCCGAACCCAGTGATCGCCCTGTCGCACGAGGGAACATTGTTTTCGAGACGATGGCGTCGATTTGTTCGGCATGGTTACATCACGGCAATGATGTGGGCCGGTTGGGAGGTAACTGTTGCCACGCACCGATGAAACCCAATACCGCCTGTTGGCGTGGTCTTCCGACTCGGCTGCGGCAGAACGGCTCGCCGTGCAGGTTCTACTCGCCTGCGGGTTTCAAGACGCTGATCCGTCGCACCCGCTCGGCGGCCCGGACGGAGGACGCGACGCTACTCTCACAAGAGGCGGTGAGTTATGGCTGATGGCAGTGTATTTCCCGCGCCACAAGCACCCGTTCTCCGAAATTAGGGCGAAGTTCAGGTCCGATCTCGAAAGTGCCGAACGGCACATGCCGAGGGGGTTCGCCTTCGTCACCAACCAAGAGGTCACGCTCAGCGAGCGCAAAGAACTCAGTGAACTCGCGTCGGGGATCGAGGTGGAGATTTTTCACATGGAACGAATCGCTGCGGTTCTTGATCAGCCGTTGATGGCGGAGCTTCGTCAGCAGTTCCTCGGTATCGACCCCGGCCTCGTACCGCTGAACATCAGAATGGAAGTCCTTGGCAGCGGGAGGCGCTTCACGGGCGGCACGGAACTGCGTGAGGCATTGTTGGAAGGCGAGGATGGAGACCTGCGAGAGAGAGCGGAGCGCCAGCGCAAACTGTCGTCCACGGAGCGCGAACAGCACGCGCTTATGGCGAAGGTACTGCACCAGGAAGCGCCCGCCGAACCGCCCACTGTCGAAGAGGTTGAGGCGTTTATAGACGGGCGCAAAACACGTGTAGAACGGGACTGGACTCGGATTGAAGACTACGTGGCAGGGATGGCATGGCCGGGGTTGCGCTTCGCCGTAACAAACATCGCTCCGTCCTTCTTGTACGACGTGAAGCTCGTCGTTACTTTCAACGGTGCCTACGGCGTTCAAAAGGACTACCCGTTCAACTTCGAGGACGAGAAGCTGCTCGACCCCGACTACGAAAAGCCCTGGGACCCGTTTGGTATCCATCTGCCTACCGTGGATCTCGCACCAGCTGCAGACTATCCAGTCGACTGGAAGAACGTTGGCTCTGCACTGGAGGTGAGGATCTCCCTCGCGGAACTCCCGCCAGGAGAAGCTTTTCGCTGGGCCAGCGAAGAGGACGGAGATGTCGTTCTTGTCGCTCATCCTGCGACTCGGTCCGTGTGCGCCTCGTGGGTGGCTGTGGCCCGTGGGCACGGCACAATCTTCACTGGCCCAGAAATCGAACTTGAGGTCGAGCAAGTCGTTCTTGCGGATGCCGTCTCCGAAATTGTTCGCGTGCGAGAAGAATGACTCTCGCCGAGCGTCCCAGAAGTCCTCGGCCACGGCCTGTTCGCGTGCACCGGCGCTCTCGGTCGAAGAAGCAGCAGAGCAGAGCGCTCGATGAAGCGATCGGCCTGTCCAAGAAACCCTCCCATCGGGTTGCGTACTAGATCTGGCCCGTCTTATCGCTGTGCTGAGGGCACAACCTATGGGTGGCGTATCCGATCACGATCGCACCGTAGTAATCGAACATGTCCACCGAGTGATCGTTGAATGGTTCCAGGACTCGTTGCCGAGCAGCGGAGGAATCCAGGCCGTCGTCCAGTGCGGCGCACAACTGATATCCGCGCTGCACCAGGGCGTGGTCCTGCTGATCCTTGCTCGCAGCGCCACCGCCGATAGCGCGGAGGTACGTCGGTGCGCTGGTGTACCCGTTAGCCGCGTTAAGCGAGGCGACGGCGTTTAGGAACTCCTGTTCGCTTGCCGAAAACCCAACATCCGCTGGCGTCGTCGGCCTTGCTGTAACGGTCACCGTGGGAGCCCCAACCGTACTTTGAGGCCACGGCGCAGCAGACGTTGGGGCGGGCAGCGGTGCGACTGCCGTCGAGGTCGGGGCTGAGGTGGCTGGTTCGGCACTCCTTGAAGTGGCGCCGTTCAATTCCGGCTGCTGCCACGGCTGCCAGAACACACCGATACATGCCAGCAGTAGCAGTACTGCGGCAAATGAACCACCGACGAGCCACCGCGTCCGCGTGTCCGAACTAGCGGAGTCTTTCCGAGTGGCTGAACTATCGGGATCGGGCGTCTTGCGGGTTGCTGGGGCGAGGACCGTTGCCGCTCCGGCGTGGCCAACAGTCGTCCGGTCAGCGGCTTTGACAAGGGAACGGGCGAAGTCCGAAGTGCAGCCGAACCGATCATCAGGGCTCTTGGCCAACGCTGTAGATACAACTGGGTCAACCGATGCGAGTTCGGGTCGTACGGCGGCAAGGAATGGCGGTGGAGTATTGAGATGGCGACTGATGACGACTGCCGGGTTCGAGTTTGGGAAGAGGTGCGAACCAGTCAGTAAATGGTAGGTCGTCGCAGCCAGGGCGTACTGATCGGCGCATCCGCTCATCGGCTCGCCCATGAGCTGCTCGGGTGCCGCGTAAGCCACCGTGCCGACGGTCATGTTGGTGGTGGTAATGCCGGCGGTCTCGTCGAGGGGTCGGGCGATGCCGAAGTCGGCAAGGAAGATCTTGGGGTCGTCGGTGTCAAGGTCGGCGACGAGGATGTTGGCGGGCTTGACGTCGCGGTGCAACAAGCCCTTCTTGTGGGCGTAGTCCAGCGCACTGGCCACAGCGGTGATGACCGTCAAGACATGCCCAACCGGGAGGCCCTGCTGGTACCTCCCGTCCAGGAGCTGGCCGAGGTCAGTGCCCTCGATGTAGTCCATCGCGATCCACAGGAGGCCGTCGTGCTCGCCCCGGTCGTGGATGCCGACGATGTGAGGGTGTCGCAACCCCGATGCGAGATCTGCTTCACGGATGAACCGGTCACGGAACGATTTATCATGGGAGAACTCCGGGCGCAGGACCTTCAAGGCTTCCTGACGGGGAAGCCTTGGGTGCTGCACCAAGTACACCTCGCCCATGCCCCCAGAACCGAGCAGCCGCAGCACGCGATACCCGGAAAAGGCGTCACCGATCCTCAGTGGCATGGCCGGATGCTAGCGGCAGACTGCGACACTTTGTACGGCTTCCGAGGCGGTCGACCGAGCTGACCTGATGTCATTCGTTCTCGGACACCGTCCGATTCCTGGACGGTGACGCTAGGCGGCGCGGATCAAGCGCGCCCCGGTGGTCGGAATAGGAGTTAGCCAACCATGCTGAGCCCAGGCGGCGATCCACCTCCTATCCGGCGTACTGCGGGCAGTACTTGGCGATAAGAGCGTCGATAAAGTGCGCGCCTTCGGCGGTCCCGTTGAAATCACCGATGCCGTACCTGACGGCCCAGTCACGACCATTCACCCGAGCCATGAGGCACGTCGATTCACCCATGGTTGGCGTATCCCACCATGGGCCGTTGGTGCGTGGGTTCGGGGCAGGCGCGCCTGTATCCATGTCTGCTATCGCGGCCCGACGCTGAGGGCAATAGACCGACACGGCTTTGGAGATCAGCGTTGACGAATCCAATGCCGAATATCCCTTGCCCATGAGCACGGATCGAATCTCCTGCCACGAAACGCCATGCGCCAAACCCTCGACGCAAACCATTCGACCCTCGGTAACTAGACCGCTGGCGTTGTTGATCGACCAACCTGCAGACGTGAGTGCGGACAAGAACTGGCGGTCCTGGTCGTTGTCGGCGTATGCCGGTGCGCTCAGCACCAGCGCCGCACACATCGCGGCGATGCCAACCAAGCACCTTCCCCCCATGAAGCTCATGTTGGCATGCCAATGACGGAGGAAACGGGAAACTGTCCACTCGGGGGCGTCCATCATCGCATCCTCGGCCCTTAGTTTTCGGCGTAGGGCGAGAGGGTATCAACGCAGTGCTGGACTATGGGCGCATCGCTGTCGAGGCCGTAAGCCGCAGCTGACTCTTTGCAATTCTTGTATGTTTCGCTTTCCCACGGTCGGATCAAGATGAGGGCGACTACCACCAGAACCAGAGCGAAGGCAGCCAGGACGCCACCAACGACGATATTGCGTGCGGTATTGCTCAGCGCCGCCCATTTCTCGGAGTAGCTGGGTAAATCGGTAAGCCTGGAATCGGTCGACGCACCGTCGGTGACCCGTGCCCGACGGCCATGCCAGCGGGCACCGTCCCAGTAGACCTCCGCGTTCGGGTCGTTCTGATCGGGGTACCACCCAGGCCGAACTGTCGTCACTACGTTTCCTATCTGTCTGTTCAGAGCTGCGGGTGAGAACTAGATTCGACTTCGATAGATAGCTGCGAGTGCATTGAGGACCTTCCGGCGTCGTCCGGGATTTGGTATGCCAGGTCGGTGAGTCGTGTGTCTGCTGACCGCTCATGCGCGGCCCCTTTCCCTCGGCCAGACGCCACCCGGAGGGGCTGGTCTTCATCGATGGGCTGCTGGACAACGGCTCAGGCCAATCCAGGCAGACCCGGTGAATGCTACTTATAAGTATGTAGACCTTCAAGTAGCGGCGCGGCAACGTCGCATTCCGTTATGGAAGGCGAGCTGCAGCGCATAGTCGGGCGCAATCTGCGCCGGTATCGCCACGATCGCGGCTTTAGCCAAGAAGCATTCGCCGATCACATGGGGGTGCACCGGACCTACATGGGCAGCGTCGAACGCGGCGAGCGCAACCTCACCTTGCAGACCCTCGAGAAGATCGCCGCTTTTCTGGAGGTAGATCCCCGAGATCTACTCGTCGAGGCCGAACATACGTAGGCGGCAACCGCAACGAGGGATGACTCCTCGGCGCCCAGTCTGTGACGGTGGTCCGCCGTGCGACAGATTGGCCGGCCACGCCTTGCCGGCGTGCCTGCTGATCGCAAAGTTGGGCGGCCACTCTGAACGCAATTCGCCGTGCGTTCGAACCGCCGCGCGGGAGGCATGCCTGGCGAGATCCGCTTCAGGGTCTTGCTGAAGCTCGTCGCGGAGCGAAAAACAGTGGCATCGACACGCCCGCCATCCGCGCCCCCCGCGAGTAGGGCCGCAGCTGGCGGCATCTCGCGACGGAGGGGTGTCGCCACAACTCGCTGCTACGAGTCGTCGTCACCTGTAAACACGAGGTCGATGACCCCGGTGTTGACTGCCTCAATGAGGTAGTCGTGGGCATTCCAACCGCCTTCCCAACGATCCGGGTCGAGTGTCGCGGCTTCTGCGTCCAGCGCGGCAATGGCGTCGCCGTATGAGTGTTTCTGACCGCCAAAGACATAGAGAATCTCAGCGTCCACAGGCAGTCCCGCCCGTTGCTCGGGCATTAGTTGACGAAGACCATTCTTTGGCAAGTGATTCCACCGAGGGCTCGGTGCGGGCTGACCAACCTTGGTCAAACGTAACAAGTAAATGCCGCTCTGAGGCAGAGGATTTCATCATCGGTGTTTGTATTTTACCAGTTCAGCGGTCTATCGCGTAGGCATTTCTTGGCGCTTGGGGTGGCAGATTCTTTGGTGGTTCTTGGCGATCGCTGTAGTCCCGCTACAGGGTTTGGCCACAGCACCTTTAGAAAGCCGCGTGCGCGCTACGCAGCCCTCAGGTGGTGTGGGGAGGTCATCGCAAAGTTCCGAATCCCAATTCTATGAATGATGTTTGACGTTGCCGAGGAACTTCCGGCTAACGACGTGTCTGGGCGCTCGAAGATCCGCTGCCGCTTGGTGGTCACCCGCATGTCGATCCGCTGGCGTGCCGCTTGACGGGTTCAGCATAGCCGAGTCGGTCGACAGGTCATCCTGTACGACAACGGTTTACGCAACTGCCTAGAACTGTTGGCGGTATCGATCCAGAGAATCTATGGGGATCTCGTCGACCAGGGCGGTGGCGTGGTGCCATGCCCAGGAAACTGCATAGGACATGGCGAAGAGTGCCAGGGTGGCAGTCCAGGATGTTGCAGTAGCGCTCATCTGCTGTGCTGCTCCTCTTGCTCAGTTCGGTTGGGTTCGAAGGATTTTTCCTAGCGCGGGCCGACCCCAGGGTCGGGGCGGTAGCTGGGTGAAGGTCTGTGACGGGGTGTGACGGGGTTGTCAGTCGCTCCCAAGATTGAATCTCTTACGTGAGGCCGGCTAGAGACCCCGTCACACCTAGTCACAAAGTTCCATAACCCCTGGTGGGGATTTCGGCGGAGCATCACCGCCGGATCAACCCCCTGCTCCATCGTCGGAGCAAAACCGCAGGCCAGCCCAAGCGGCGAACTGCTTGGGAGGAGCCTGGAGACGACTACTCAAGTCGCCTTGCCTGTGTTTGCAGCGGGACAGTCCGGGCAAGGTTGAACGGACCTTGGTCTTCTTCTCGACCTCGCGGGCGACTACTCGGGGGTGATCCCCGAACCGCGACGCAAACGTCTGGTCCGACCACTCGCGGTGACCGCTGGCCTTCAGCCATGAGTTGAAGTCCCACAACAGCTCACTGCTCATGACGTGGCTATGAGGGTCGAACTCCACCCGGTCATCACCGAGATACCGGACCACAACATCGGACACCTCGCGCCACTGCTCGGTGGCCGCCACGACCGACTCCGGGAACGGCGAGCAGACCCGCTCGGCCTGGTACCACCGCGTGGCGCCTTCGGCCAGCCACGCCAGTACAGCCTCGCGCTGGGCCTGACCAGACTTGAGCCGGTCCCGCAGGCCGGCGTCGCCGAGGAGATCGAAAGGACCGGCTATCGCTGCCCGGGAGCTGCGGAATGTGAACGGAAACGACACCCGCGCTAGCCGTCGCCACGTCCCATGGTCGGTCTCGTCGACCCTGGGCAAGTAGTTCGACGTCAAGAACGCGGTATGAGTCGGTTCCCAGGTGACGTTGTCCTTGCCGATCAACCGTGCAGTGATCTCACCACCACTGAGCAGTGTTTTCAGCCGCTTGATGTTCAGGTGGGCAAGCTCTGGAGTCTCCTCGGCGACAGCCAGCCGCGCGTCTCGCAGAGTCATCATCTCGGTTGGGTGATCGCTCTGCTGGCCCAACAGAACCCGCTCGGGCAGCGCGACGGCATAGTCACCCCCTACCGCTTTTTTGCAGGCTTCCAGCAAGGTGGTCTTGCCGTTCTGGCCGCCACCGTGCAAGAACACCAGCACGTCATCGGGCGGCGAATGACCGGTCAACGCCTGTCCTAGGCGTTCCTGCATCCACGTGCATGTCGCCTCGTCGGGCAGCGCCCTGAGTGCAGCAGTCCAGTCGTCGTGCCCGGCGCCGGGGACGTACCGGGTCCCGCACAGCTTGGTTAGCCGCAGTTCCGGGTTGTGGTCGAGCAGCTCGCCCGTGCGCAGGTCGATCACCCCGTTGGCGACGTTGAGCAGATCAGGGTGCGCATCGAACGGCTCGGTCGTCGTACGGCGACCCTTGGCGACCTGCAGCACGGCACGCACCTTGCTGGCCGCCAGGAGCGCGGTCAACGCCCTAATTCGGTTGGTCCGCGCGCTCTCGTCGCCGATCTCCCGTGCTGCCGCATGCCGCTGGTCATAGATCGCATTGAGCGCCTGTCGGACCGCCTCGAACACCATCGGCTCAGGAACGCTCTCCCAGCGCCGACCGTCCCAGCGCAGCCACCCGAGCGCAGGGGACCAGAAATACGAGCCCATGTGCTCATCGCCGACCAGCTCGCCGAGATCGGAGTCGGTGAGGTCTGGGCGAGGTCGTGACCCGTCCCGGCGACCGGCGGAATCGACGGCCGCACGCCACCACAGCTCATGGGACACCTTGGTGTAGGGCTTGGCCAGCTTCTCCAGGTCGCTCTCGGTGTGCCCCTGGGCGAGGTAGTCATCGAGGCCAACCTTCTCGCCGTTGGAACCGGCGGGCAGGAACAGGATGTGCACATCGGCCTTCTTGTACTTCAGCCACCGTGCGAACCGGTCAGCTGCTGCCATTACCGCTTTGTTGGTCCGAATGTCGGAGTCGTAGGCGATGACCACCTTGCGGTCACTCAGGGCGATGTTCTTCCAGTCAGGCAGCGCCACGCTCTTGCCGCCGGTCAGCTCATCGGTCCCGGTCCAGCAGTCCACCCCGAGCATGGCGACCGTTTGGATCAGCCGCGACCACGCCGAGTCAGCCTTCTTGGACCCTTCAGTGACATACAACGGCTCGGTGGGATAGCGCAGATCACTCCCCATGCCAGGAGGCACGTCGATATGCATGGTCTGCCCCTGCGGGCTGGCGTACTTCGGCACCACCGAGTCGACACCGTTGTCGATGTCGAAGTGCCGCAGCTGCCAACCCCACCGTTGGCCGTCGGCGTCGAGCAGCGGAATCAGCAGTCCTGGAATGCCCGCCACGCGAGCGCGCTGCCGATTGGTGAAACCCTGGTACTCCAGCCACTTGTCGTGGCCATAGCCGGGGTTGCTGGCCCACACCGACACGTAGCCCCGAGACTCGATGACCTCCTCAGAGATACCGGCGTCAATCAGGATCTTTCGATGCTCATCACGGAGATGAACGGGTGCATCGACATCTGGGTAGCGGGTACCCTCGTTGGTAGCTCCGTTGGTCACGTGAGTGCTTCGATGGCCCGTCCTGGTGGTGAAAATGCCGCCGGGGCGGCCTTCTTTTGTCGGTGGACTCATTCGGCGGCGCCCATCACTGCGCGCACGTGCACGGACTGGGCGAACGGGTCGATCGTGATCTCGTAGGTGCCTGGCGACGGCAAGTCAGGGTCAAACGATGGAAGCTCGCCGCTCCTCGTGCGCGGCCCATCCTGCGCCGGGTCTGGGTGCCAGATATGCGAGCTGCGGAGTCCTTTGATGATCGGGATCTCGGACTCGATCAGCCGACCGTCGGAGTAGTACCGCTGATCGCCGAACAGCATTGCCATTCCTCCGATTTCGCACAGTGCGCCATCCAGGTAGCTGACGTCATGCTCGGTGTCCCCGTCGCACGCGCCGAAGTCACTGCGCGCCCACTCGGTGCGGTCCCCGAAGATCGCGAGTGCGTACTTGAGCGCATCCTCGGCGCGCACGACCGTCGGCGGCTGGGCATCGGATCTGTGGCGCGCCAGGCGCTGCTGCAGGCTGCTCATCCGACCACCGACTCGACGAGATTCAGTGAGTGCCAACAGTGGCCCTCCGAATCGACAGCATGATCGTCAAGAGCCTCGCGATCCACTGTGGATCTGCACTGCGCGTTCGAGCACATCACTTGGACAGGGGCATCGTCGAGATACTCGGGGTAGAGGACGAACTCGTCTTCGTCGCGGCCCTCAGCAATTTGGGCCAGTACATCCTGCGGATCGACATCGACGATCCTGTATACCGTCCCGGTGCACTCGTACCTGTTCGCAAACCAGCGGACGGACTCAAGGGAGCTGGTCCACGACATCCGGCGCGCCCATTCAGCATCGCGGACACCGCGATACAACGTGATCGACGCACTGGGAAACGTCAAATGTGGGTACGCGCTGCCGAACAGTTCTACCCAAAAGAAGCCATCTAGTGCGCCTTCCGAGTACTCGGCGCTGCTCCACGCATCTTGGACCGCGACCGCCAACAGTTCGGTGTCGAAGATC
The DNA here is from genome assembly GCF_002968335.2 of Mycobacterium sp. ITM-2016-00316. Classification (NCBI taxonomy): domain Bacteria; kingdom Bacillati; phylum Actinomycetota; class Actinomycetes; order Mycobacteriales; family Mycobacteriaceae; genus Mycobacterium; species Mycobacterium sp. ITM-2016-00316. Next base: position 3,514,186 of record NZ_CP134398.1, on the reverse strand, counting down.
CTGTACCCGTTGCACTCACCGACCGTGAAAGCGTCGTCTTCGTACAACCTCCACACGATCTCGGGGAGTTTATTCCGCCCGCATCGACCACCCATCTCGTTCCAGCGGCGACGGACGTCTGCGGGCGTCATTCGACACCCCCGCGCACGGTTGCGGCTTTCTGTGCGTCGAGCCAAGAGTCGAGGTCAACCCGGTCGTAAACGACCCGGCTGCCCACCTTGTAGGACGCCGGCCCAACTTCGATGTGTCGGTAGTAGCGCAGTGTGCTGGCCGGGATTCCGGCGTAGTCGGCAGCTTCGTCGGTCGACAATCTGCTCTTGGCAGGTTGTGGCGATGTGGACATGTAACAACTCCTTGCGTGCGGTAAACGACACGAACGCCGAACGGCGAACGTGCTTCCCGTGGGTGTGGGTGTCTACAGCGGGCATAAGGAGTGGTGCGTGTGAATTCGGCCCGTGCACCGCCAAGACTAACTGCTTATGATCGGCAATAGCAAACGTGATTATGTGAGTGGCCTTGTGCTCCAGTTGATTTCGCACAAGCGGCTACAGAAAACGACTAGAGCTTTCTAGCCCGATTGACCAGCCCTCGAGGCTTTGATCGCTGCAGCATCCATTGCCGCCGCGAGGTTGTCGAAGTCGTCAGGCAACATGTGGCTGTAGACGTTCAGCGTCGTGGTGGCATTGCGGTGGCCCAGCAGTTTCTGCACGGTCGCCACCGAGGCGCCGGACTGCAGGGCCAGGGACCCAGCGGAGTGGCGCAGTGTGTGAGGGGTGACTCCTGGAACGCCCAGGACCTCCACGGCCTTTATGAACCGTGCGTTAAACCAGCCGATTGGCATGGCGCTGCCATTGGGGCCGGGGAATAGATACTCGTCGGGATCGCGGCCGGCAACGAGCTTGGACAGTTCCTCGGCCAGGCTTGTAATGAGGATCGGCACCGAACGGGCTTGGTGAGTCTTGGTGTCGCCCTCGACCAAGCCTTGGCCGCGCACGTGGGTCACCGACTTGCTGACCAGTACGCGGCGCTTCTTGGTGTCGATGTCGCCGACTCGCAGCGCGATGCACTCGCCATAGCGCAGGCCCGAGGAAGCCAGGAATCGCACCATGGTGCCCAGGGCCTCCGGGGATGTCAGGGCTGGAGTGGTGTCGCTGCGGTAGCGGACAGCCTTCTCTGCATTGACCATTGCCTGAGCCAGACGGTGCACCTGGTCGTGCGTGAGCGCCAGGCCCTTGTTTTGTGGCTTGCTCGGCAGCTCGATGTGGTCGGCGGCGTTGGTGGCGACGTGCTTGGCCCGTAGGGCGAACCCGAGGACCTGCGAGACAACCTGATGTATCTGGATCACGCGCGCGGGGGAGAGGCCGGTCTGTATGGCCTTGCCGTCCTTGTCGCGCTTGGCATGTGCGCGTGCCGCCGGGTCGGTGGCCAGGAACGTGATCCACTCCTGCAGGCGCTGGTGGGTGATGTCCCGTAGCCGTTCGTCGCCCCACTTGGGCAGGATCACGGCGTCGAGCAGACCCCGGTACCCGGCAATGGTTTTCGGTGCTCGGTTGGCGGCCTGTTTTGTCCTCAGCCAGGACTCGGCGACGGTGCTGAACGTGACGGCGGACCGCTGCGGGTCGGCATAGGTGCCGGTTTCCAGGTCGGCGACCACTCCTCGCAGATGGCGTTCAGCATCAACCTTCTTGGTGAAGCTTTTGGACCTCTCCTGACCCTCGCCGACCCACCGGGCCTGCCAGCGGTGACCCCGTCCGTGTCGACCGCTGCACACTTGGGTGCCGGGTGTGCCGTGCTTGGTGTCCACGCACCAGACCGCGTCGCCGTCGCCGGCGTCAGCGGGGTAGCTGACCTGCTCATCCTTGCGGGCAGGCCGGTGCCAGCGGTCCTCTACTCCCGCACGTGCTCCACGCCTGGTCGCCACGTTCGCATCTTAGGCGCTGCGGGCTGTCTGCGGGCTGAACCGTCCTATGTGGTCGAACGGCTGGGTCAATACCAGCTCTGGACTGGCCTTACTGGTGCCCTCGGTGAGATTCGAACTCACACTGCACGGGTTTTGAATCCGTTTCCTCTGCCAGTTGGGATACGAGGGCGCGAGGTACCACCTTAATGGATGCGTGCAGGCACCCTTCCCGGCAGGCACTGTTAACCCCAAGCTCGCCCCTGCGCCCCAAAGGCGCGACAATGTGCGTCATGACCGACGCTCCTGCACCCCGCCGCGTGCTCATCGCCGAAGATGAGGCGCTCATCCGTATGGACCTGGCCGAGATGCTGGGTGAGGAAGGTTATGAGGTCGTCGGGCAGGCCGGAGACGGTCAGGAAGCGGTCGATCTCGCGGAAAGCCTGAAACCGGATCTGGTGATCATGGACGTCAAGATGCCCCGCCGGGACGGGATCGACGCGGCATCGGAGATCGCGACCAAGCGCATCGCGCCGATCGTCATTCTGACCGCCTTCAGCCAGCGCGAACTTGTCGAACGCGCCCGCGATGCGGGTGCGATGGCCTACCTGGTCAAGCCGTTCTCCATCACCGATCTGATCCCGGCCATCGAGGTCGCAGTCAGCCGGTTCGGGGAGATCGCCGCCCTGGAGCACGAGGTCGCGAACCTGTCGGACCGCCTGGAGACGCGCAAGCTCGTCGAGCGCGCGAAGGGTTTGCTGCAGGCGAACCAGGGGATGACCGAGCCTGAGGCGTTCAAGTGGATCCAGCGGGCCGCGATGGATCGCCGCACCACGATGAAGCGGGTGGCCGAAGTGGTGCTCGAGACCCTCGACACGCCGACCGAGGATGCCTCCGGCGCCGAGAAATGAGCGTCCTGACCGACTCTGCCGGTTAAGACTGCGTTTCCGGCGGCTTCGTTTGACCGGCTAACCCGGCTGATCTGCGCAACGCGTCGCTCAACATGACGCGACGGAGCCCGGGAATGGTTATGGTTTTCGGCGAAGCATCCCCGTCCCGGTCGTCCCGACCGGAACGAAGGTGCCGACCTGAAAACGGAACCGGAGGTGAGACGTGCGCGGTCACGTGGCACGCAAGGCATTTGCTCTCGGAAGCGCGGGCCTGATGGCCCTGGCGATTGCCGGCTGCAGTCAGAGCACGCCCGAAGAAGAGGCGTCCCAGACGAACCTCAAGATCGTGGAAAAGGTGCAGATCGACGAGAACGGCGCCGAGGTTGCGGCCGCCGAGGGCGCTGCACCCGCCAATCCGGCCGGTGACGGCAAGGCCACCTGCCCGCCGGTCTCGATTGCCATGGCCGGTGCCCTCAACGGACCGGACGCCGCGCTCGGCATCAACATCAAGAACGGTGTGCAGCTGGCCATCGATCAGCACAACGAGGCCAATCCGGGTTGCCAGGTGCAGCTCAAGCCGTTCGACACCGAGGGTGATCCGCAGAAGGCCTCCAACATCGCCCCGCGGATCGTCGAGGATCAGTACACGATCGGCCTGGTCGGCCCGGCTTTCTCCGGTGAGACCAAGGCCACCGGCGGTGTGTTCGATCAGGCCGGCCTCGTTGCCGCCACGGCCTCGGCCACCAACGTGACGCTGTCGGAGAACGGCTGGAAGACCTTCTTCCGCGGACTTGCCAACGACGGCGTGCAGGGCCCGTCCGTCGCCAACTATCTGAAGAACAATCTGGGCCATAAGAAGATCTGCGTCGTCGACGACAGCACCGATTACGGTCTCGGGCTGGCCACCGCGGTGCGTGACACCCTGGGCCCCGTGGCCGATCCGGCCTGCAACATCTCGGTGAAGAAGGGCGACAAGGACTTCTCCGCTGCGGTCACCCAGATCAATGGTGCGGCACCGGAATCGGTCTTCTTCAGTGGCTACTACGCCGAGGCTGCGCCGCTGGTCCAGCAGCTCCGTGACGGTGGATTCGAGGGCGTGTTCGCCAGCGCCGACGGCACGAAGGATCCCGAGTTCGTCAAGCAGGCGGGCGAATCGTCCAAGGGCGCGGTGCTGGCCTGCCCGTGCGGCCCGGCCACCGGGTCGTTCGCCGAGGAGTACACCGCGAAGTTCAATACCGAACCCGGCACGTACAGCGCCGAGGGTTATGACCTGGGCACCATCCTGCTCAAGGGCATCGACTCCGGCGCGATCACGCGCCCCGCGCTGCTGGATTTCGTTCGCAACTACCAGGGCCAGGGCGTGGCCCGTGAGTACCAGTGGACTCCGGAAGGTGAGCTCACCACCACGCTCATCTGGATCTACGACGTTCAGTAACAGCTGAGACGAAAGCGCGTCCGAGAGCGCATGCCTCGGACGCGCTTTCGTCTTCACACCCCTGCCGCAGTAACCGTCATCGCGTCAGCGAGGAGCTCACCACCGGATGAACCTGGCCGCCAACATCAACTTCAATGTCGGAGCGTTGTTCGACAGCTTCTGGCAGTTGACGATCGACGGCCTGTCCTGGGGCGCGATCTACGCCCTGGTCGCAGTCGGTTACACCCTGGTCTTCGGCGTGCTGAGGCTGATCAACTTCGCGCACTCGGAGATCTTCATGCTCGGCATGTTCGGCGCCTACTTCGCGCTGGACATCCTGATGGGCTTCACGCCGAGCGGCAACGCCTACAACAAGGGCGTCGCGCTGACCATCCTCTACCTGGGCATCGCGATGCTGTTCGCGATGCTGGTCTCCGGCGGCGCCGCGGTCGGCCTGGAGTTCATCGCCTACCGCCCGCTGCGCAAACGCAACGCCAAGGCGCTCACCTTCCTGATCACCGCGATCGGCATGTCCTTCGTGCTGCAGCAGTTCGTGCTGTTCATCCTGCCCAAGCTGATACCGGGCTACGGCGGCCCGAACGCCCAGCAGCCCATCGTGTTGGTGCAACCCAAGACCCAGTTCGAACTGTTCGGCGTCGCGATCTCCAACACCACGATCGTCATCATCGGGTCGGCACTGGTGCTGGCGCTGCTCACCGACGTGGCGCTCAACCGCACCAAGCTCGGCCGCGGTGTCCGCGCGGTCGCCCAGGACGCGAACACCGCGACGCTGATGGGGGTGTCCCGCGAGCGCGTCATCATGACGACCTTCCTCATCGGCGGCCTGCTCGCCGGTGCCGCGGCGCTGCTGTACACCCTGAAGGTGCCCCAGGGCATCATCTACTCGGGCGGATTTCTCTTGGGTATCAAGGCCTTCTCGGCCGCGGTGCTCGGCGGTATCGGCAACCTGCGCGGCGCGCTGCTCGGTGGCCTGCTGCTCGGCGTCATGGAGAACTACGGTCAGGCGGTATTCGGCACCCAGTGGCGTGACGTCGTCGCGTTCGTCCTGCTGGTCTTGGTGCTGTTGATCAGACCGACGGGCATCTTGGGCGAGAGCCTCGGGAAGGCGCGAGCATGACCACTTCTACCGGCCCGGGCACCCGCTGGGCGAAGATCATGGACTGGTGGGACGGTCTGACCCGAGCCCAGAAATGGGTGTTCGGTATCGTGCTGTTCGCCGGGATCGCGCTCTCGCCGCTGTTCACGCCGGCCTTTCTGGACACCCCGGGAATCAGCTTCGGTGGCACCATGGCCCAGTTCGCGATGGTCGCCATCATCGCGATCGGGCTCAATGTCGTTGTCGGCCAAGCCGGTCTGCTCGACTTGGGTTATGTCGGCTTCTACGCCGTCGGCGCCTACACGGTCGCGTTGCTGACCAGCCCGGAGAGCCCGTGGAATCAGATGGGTGCATCGGGTTTCTTCAGCACCCCGTGGGCCTGGCTGTCCTGCGTGCCGATCGCGATGGCGGTCACCGCGTTGAGCGGTCTGATCCTCGGCACGCCGACGCTGCGCCTGCGTGGTGATTATCTGGCCATCGTCACATTGGGGTTCGGCGAGATCATCCGGCTGCTCGCCGACAACCTGGCCGATGTCACCAACGGCCCGCGTGGCCTCAATGAGGTTGCCTTCCCACACTTTCTGGAGAGCGAGCAGCATCCCGAGGGCGTGTTCTCGGTGTCCAACTCCGCCGGGGACGCCAACTACGGAACCTGGTGGTTCTGGCTGGGCCTCATTCTGATCGTCGGTATCCTGCTGCTGGTCGGCAACCTGGAACGCAGCCGGGTGGGGCGGGCCTGGATAGCTGTCCGCGAGGACGAGGACGCCGCGGAAGTGATGGGCGTCAACGCGTTCAAGTTCAAACTGTGGGCATTCACCATCGGCGCGGCCATCGGCGGTCTGTCCGGTGCGCTGTACGCCGGTCAGGTGCAATACGTTGCGCCGCCGACCTTCAACATCATCAACTCGATGCTGTTCCTGTGCGCGGTGGTGCTCGGAGGTCAGGGCAACAAGCTCGGTGTGATCCTCGGCGCGTTCATCATCGTGTACCTGCCCAACCGGCTGCTCGGTGTGCACTTCGCCGGCATCGACATGGGTAACCTGAAGTATCTGTTCTTCGGGCTCGCCCTGGTGGTGCTGATGATCTTCCGGCCCCAGGGCCTGTTCCCGGCCCGTCAGCATCTGCTCACCTATGCCAAGGCCGCGCGTGAGCTGTTGCGGAGCAAGCCGACGGATACGGAGCCGGTGAAATGACCGACGCCGAGAGTTTCGAGAATGTCGCCGAGATCGCCAGTGTGCACCGCGAGATCAAGGCCGATGAGGGCGAAGTCCTGCTGCAGACCAACGATCTCACTGTCCAGTTCGGCGGTCTGACGGCCCTGGATGCGGTGTCGTTCAACATCAAGCGCGGGGAGATCCTCGGGCTGATCGGGCCCAACGGGGCCGGCAAGACCACCTGCTTCAACGCGATCACCGGTGTGTACCGGCCCAGTTCGGGTTCCGTCACGTTCGACGGATCACCGATCGGGCGCATCAAACGACATCAGATCACCCGGCTGGGGATTGCCCGCACCTTCCAGAACATCCGACTGTTCGGTGAGATGACCGCCTTGGAGAACGTCATGGTGGGCACCGATGCGCGGCATCACACCTCGGTGCCGGGCGCGCTGTTCCGGTCATCGCGGCATCGTCGTGAAGAGAAGTCGGCCATCGAGAGGTCAGCTGCGTTACTGCATTTCGTCGGTATCGCCCACCGTGGCGAGGAGAAGGCCAAGAACCTGCCCTATGGTGACCAGCGCCGCCTGGAGATCGCGCGGGCGCTGGCCACCGAACCCAAGCTGCTGTGCCTGGACGAGCCCGCGGCCGGATTCAACCCGAGCGAGAAGTCGGCGCTGATCGACCTGATCCGCAAGATCCGCGATGACGGTTACACGGTGCTGCTCATCGAACACGACATGCGCCTGGTGATGGGGGTGACCGACCGGATCGTGGTACTGGAGTTCGGTCGCAAGATCGCCGACGGTCTGCCTGCCGAAATCCGCGAGGACCCCAAGGTCATCGCCGCCTATCTGGGGGTCCCCGATGACGAACTCGCCTGAGGCCGCCGAGCGTCCGGTCCTGTTGGAGGTGCGTGACATCGTCGTGCACTACGGCAGAATCCGCGCACTGCATGGTGTTTCGCTGGTGGTTCACGAAGGTGAGCTGGTCACTCTGCTGGGCTCCAACGGCGCCGGCAAGACCACCATGATGCGGGCCATCTCGGGACTGCTGCCGCTCACGTCGGGTTCGGTATGGTTCGACGGCAAGGACATCGGCAAGGTCAAGGCGCATCGGCGGGTATCCGACGGACTGATCCAGGCTCCCGAGGGGCGCGGCGTCTTTCCCGGCATGACCATCATCGAGAACCTCGAAATGGGTTGCTATGGAAGGAAATTCCCGTCGAAGTCCGAGCATGACGAGAAGCTCGACTGGGTGCTCACCACCTTCCCGAGGCTGGCCGAGCGCCGCAACCAGGTCGGTGGCACCTTGTCCGGTGGCGAGCAGCAGATGCTGGCCATCGGCCGCGCCCTGATGGCGCGGCCGAAGGTGCTGCTGCTCGATGAACCCTCGATGGGTCTTGCGCCGATGGTGATATCGCAGATCTTCCGCATCATCTCCGAGATCAACAGCCAGGGCACCACGGTGCTGCTGGTGGAACAGAACGCGCAGCAGGCACTCAGCAGATCCGACCGGGCCTACATCCTGGAGACCGGCGAAGTCACCCGCACCGGCGTGGCAGCCGACCTGCTCAAGGACGACAGCATTCGGGCCGCCTACCTCGGCGTGGCCTGACCGGGCCGCCCTGCCCGCGAGCGTGCGTGTCTGCTCCCCGACACGCCGTCGCCCAGAAGGAGTTCACGCACGATCACTTCACGAGATGCGGAAGCGCTTCATCCGCGACGTCGCCCCCGACGCCAACTCGACGCGACTGCGCGGCACGCCTAGATGCTTGGCGAGCAGGGCGACGACCGCGTCGTTGGCCTTGCCCTCGACCGCCCGCTCGCGTACGTAGATCGTCAACGCGCCGTCCGGTCCCGCCTCGACCAACGGGCCCTTCTTGCTGCCGGGCTTGACCCGCACCGAGACGACCTCTGTCATCGGCCCATTGAACCGAAAGGTCCGCGCTACCGGGCGACGATGACTGAGGAGCCGTGGCCGAAGAGGCCTTGGTTGGCGGTGACGCCGACGGTGGCGTTTTCGACTTGGCGGCCGGTGGCTTGGCCTTTGAGTTGCCAGGACAGTTCGCATACTTGGGCGATGGCTTGGGCGGGGATGGCTTCGCCGAAGCTGGCGAGTCCGCCGGAGGCGTTGACCGGGATGCGGCCGCCGATGGTGGTGGCACCGGAGCGCAGCAGCTGTTCGGCTTCGCCTTTGGCGCATAGTCCGAGGTGTTCGTACCAGTCGAGTTCCAGGGCGGTGGACAGGTCGTAGACCTCGGCCAGGGACAGGTCTTCGGGTCCGATGCCGGCTTCGGCGTAGGCGGCGTCGAGGATCTGGTCTTTGAAGACGCGTTCGGGTCCGGGGATGACGGCGGTGGAGTCGGTGGCGATATCGGGCAGTTCGGGTAGGTGTTGGGGGTATTGCGGTGATTGCAGGCTGACCGCGCGCACCGAGGGGACCCCGGCGACGCTGCCGAGGTGCTTTTCGGCGAAGGCTTTGGAGGCGACGATGAGGGCGGCGGCGCCGTCGGAGGTGGCGCAGATGTCGAGCAGTCGTAGTGGGTCGGAGACCACGGGGGAGGCCAGGACGTCTTCGACGGTGGCTTCTTTGCGGTAGCGGGCGTTGGGGTTGGACAGGCCGTGGCGGGCGTTTTTGACTTTGACGTGGGCGAAGTCGTCGACGGTGGCGCCGTAGAGGTCCATGCGGCGGCGTGCCAGGAGGGCGAAGTAGACGGTGTTGGTGGCGCCGATGAGGTGGAAGCGTTGCCAGTCGGGGTCGTTTTTGCGTTCTCCGCCGACGGGGGCGAAGAAGCCTTTGGGGGTGGTGTCGGCGCCGATGACGAGGGCGACGTCGCAGAATCCGGCCAGGATTTGGGCGCGTGCGCTTTGGAGGGCTTGGCTGCCGGAGGCGCAGGCGGCGTAGCTGGAGGTGACGGGTACGCCGTTCCAGCCGAGTTTTTGGGCGAAGGTGGCTCCGGCGACGAAGCCGGGGTAGCCGTTGCGGATGGTGTCGGCGCCGGCGACGAGTTGGATTTGGCGCCAGTGCAGGCCGGCTTCGGCCAGGGCGGCGCGGGCGGCGACGACGCCGTATTCGGTGAAGTCGCGGCCCCATTTGCCCCAGGGGTGCATCCCGGCGCCGAGAATGTAAACGGGTTCCGGCGACATCAGGGGATCCTCCAGGCGTGGGTGGTGCGGGTGACACCGTCGTCGTCGGTGTAGAGGGCCATGGTGGTCAGTTCCATTTCCATGCCGACGGTCAGGTCGGCGGCCAGGGTGCCTTCGACGACTTTGCCGAGCACGATGAGGCCCTCTTCTTCGAGTGCGACCGCGGCCACGGCGAACGGTTCGAAGGGGTCCGGTGAGGGATAGGGCGGGGGTGGGGCGTAGCGGTTTTCGGTGTAGCTCCACACGGTGCCGCGCCGCGACAGGGGGACCAATGCGAGGGTGTCGCTGTCACAGGCCGGGTTGGGGCAGTTGGTTTCCCGGGGCGGGAAGACATAGGTGGCACACGCGGTGCACTTGCCGCCGATCAGATGGGTGTCGCCGTCGTCATCGGTGGCGAACCACCCTTCGAACGCGGGCTGTGTGGTTGCTGCTGGCACGGGGGTCAGACTACCCATTGCGAGGGCAAAACTGAAACGTGTTGCAGTTTGGCCGCGCGGCGCGAATCGAGTATCGGCCCGCGGGCCCCATTCTTCGGCGATCGCGCACACGAGGAGACACTCACTCGGACCAGATGACTGGACGGCAGGCGGGATGAACACCCCGACAGCGTCGCCCGCCTGTCGGGGTGGGTGCCTAGAGTTGGGTGCGTGAGCCCCGCCAAGACTGCCGCCGAGGCATCCGAGAAGAAGCCCGGCACTGACGAGAAACCCACGTTGATGCTGCTGGATGGCAATTCGCTGGCCTTCCGCGCGTTCTACGCGCTCCCCGCGGAGAACTTCAAGACCCAGGGCGGTCTGACCACCAACGCCGTGTACGGGTTCACCGCCATGCTGATCAACCTGTTGCGCGACGAGCAGCCCAGTCACATCGCGGCCGCCTTCGACGTGTCCCGGCAGACCTTCCGCAAGGAGAAATACCCCGAATACAAGGAGGGCCGGTCGGCCACCCCGGATGAGTTCCGCGGCCAGATCGACATCACCAAGGAGGTGCTGGGTGCGCTCGGCATCACGGTGCTCGCCGAGCAGGGTTTCGAGGCCGATGACATCATCGCCACGCTCGCGACCCAGGCCGAGGCCGGCGGCTACCGGGTGCTGGTGGTGAGCGGTGACCGGGATTCGCTGCAGTTGGTCAGCAGCGATGTCACCGTGCTGTACCCGGTCAAGGGAGTCAGCGAGCTGACCCGCTTCACCCCGGATGCCGTGCAGGCCAAGTACGGCCTCACGCCGGAGCAGTACCCGGATTTCGCCGCGCTGCGCGGCGACCCGAGCGACAACCTGCCGGGCATCCCGGGCGTGGGGGAGAAGACCGCGACCAAGTGGATCGTCGAGCACGGCTCGCTGCAGGCTCTGGTCGACAACGTCGACACCGTCAAGGGCAAGGTCGGGGATGCGTTGCGCGCCAACCTGTCGTCGGTGGTGCTCAACCGTGAGCTCACCGAGTTGGTGAAGAATGTGCCGCTGCCGCAGACTCCCGACACGCTGCGCATGCTGCCGTGGGACCGGGACCACATCCACCGGCTGTTCGACGACCTTGAGTTCCGGGTGCTGCGCGACCGGCTGTTCGACACCCTGGCCTCGGCCGACCCGGAGGTGGATCAGGGTTTCGATGTGCGCGGCGGCGCGCTGCAACCCGGCGAACTCGCGGCGTGGCTGTCCGAACACAGCCTGGGTAACCGGTTCGGCGTCGCGGTCGTCGGCACCCACCTGGCCTTCGACGGCGACGCGACGGCACTGGCCATCGTGGCCAACGACGGCGACGGCCGGTACATCGACACCGCGACCCTGCAGCCCGACGACGAGGCCGCGCTGGCGTCCTGGCTGGCCGATCCCGGCCCGCCCAAGGCCCTGCACGAAGCCAAACTGGCCATGCACGATCTGGAGGGCCGCGGCTGGAAGCTCGCCGGGGTCACGTCGGACACCGCGCTGGCGGCCTACCTGGTGCGGCCGGGGCAGCGCAGCTTCGCCCTCGACGACCTGTCGCTGCGTTACCTCAAGCGTGAGCTGAGGGCGGATAACCCTGAGCAGCAGCAGCTTTCACTGTTGGATGACAACGACGGCGTAGATGAGCAGGCCGTGCAGGCGGTGTTGCTGCGGGCCGGAGCGGTCATGGATCTCGCTGACGCGCTAGACGAGGAGCTGGCCCGCATCGACTCGTCCTCGCTGCTGGGCCGGATGGAACTTCCGGTGCAGCGGGTGCTCGCCGAGCTCGAAAGCACGGGCATCGCAGTCGATGTGGCGTTCCTGAAGGAGCTGCAGAGCGAATTCGGGGATCTGATCCGCGATGCCGCCGAGGCCGCCTACGGGGTCATCGGCAAGCAGATCAATCTCGGCTCGCCCAAGCAGCTCCAGGTGGTGCTCTTCGACGAGTTGGAGATGCCGAAAACCAAGAAGACCAAGACCGGGTACACCACCGATGCCGATGCGCTGCAGGGCCTTTTCGACAAGACCGGGCACCCGTTCCTGCAGCATCTGCTGGCACATCGGGATGCCACCCGGCTCAAGGTCACCGTTGACGGTCTGCTGAACTCGGTGGCCTCCGACGGCCGTATCCACACCACCTTCAACCAGACCATCGCCGCCACCGGGCGGCTGTCGTCGACCGAGCCCAACCTGCAGAACATCCCGATCCGCACCGAGGCAGGCCGGCGCATCCGCGATGGGTTTGTAGTGGGTGCGGGTTACGCCGAATTGATGACCGCGGACTACAGCCAGATCGAGATGCGCATCATGGCGCACCTGTCCCGCGACGAGGGCCTCATCGAGGCCTTCAACACCGGCGAGGACCTGCACTCGTTCGTGGCGTCGCGGGCGTTCGGTGTGCCCATCGACGGGGTCGACGCCGAACTGCGTCGCCGGGTGAAGGCGATGTCCTACGGCTTGGCCTACGGCTTGAGTGCCTACGGGCTGTCGGCTCAGCTGAAGATCAGCACCGAAGAGGCCAAGAATCAGATGGAGCAGTACTTCGACCGTTTCGGCGGCATCCGCGACTACCTGCGCGATGTGGTCGACCAGGCCCGCAAGGACGGTTACACCTCAACGGTTCTCGGTCGCCGCCGCTATCTGCCCGAGCTGGACAGCAGCAACCGCAATGTCCGTGAGGCCGCCGAACGCGCGGCGCTCAATGCCCCCATCCAGGGCAGTGCCGCCGACATCATCAAGGTCGCGATGATCAACGTCGACGAGGCGATCAAGGCCGCCGGCCTGCAGTCACGCATGCTGCTGCAGGTGCACGACGAACTGCTGTTCGAGGTGGCCGAGGGGGAGCGCGACACCCTCGAAGCCCTGGTACGCGAGCACATGGGCAACGCCTACCCGCTCGATGTGCCGCTGGAGGTGTCGGTCGGCTACGGACGCAGCTGGGACGCCGCGGCGCACTAGCGTCGCGCACGATCCGGGCGCACAGGCCTGATGACCGACACCAGCGATCAGCAGATCCGGTTTCTGGCACGCCTCGGTGCCGCCATGTGCGCGGCCAACTACCCGGTGACCCTGGTGCGGCAGATGCTGGACCGGACCGCGGCGCACTACGGCGTCCGAAACGACGGCATAGCCCTGCCGAACCACGTGCAGGTGGTGGGGCCGGCCACCGCAGGGGGCACCGTGGTGCGTGGCGAGCGCGTGGAGGGCGACCTGCGCTTCGACCAGATATTTCCGCTCGCGCGGCTGGTGTCCTCGGCGATGGCCGGGCGGATCTCGGCGCGGGAGGGTGAAACCAGACTCGACGAGATCCAGGGTGTTGCCCGCCGTTACCCCGCCTGGGTCACGGTGATCGGCTACGGCATCCAAAGCGCCGGACTGTCCCTCGTGTTGGAGCCGACGCTGTTGAACGTGTTGGCCGCCCTGCTGCTGGGGGCGATGGTCGGCGGGTTCCTGGTCGCGAGTCAGCGCGTCCCGGCGCTTGCCCAGCTGGTGCCCGCGATCAGTGCGTTCGCGGTCGCCTCGATCTGCATCGTGGCGGCATTGCGGCTGGACCTCGATCATGTCGGCCTGCGTGCGCTCATACCGCCACTGGCAGTCTTCCTGCCCGGCGCGGCGATCACCCTGGCCGTCATCGAACTGACCTCCCGCGATGTCATCGCTGGAACCAGCCGCCTGATCGCCGGTTTCGTGCAGATCATCCAGCTTGCCTTCGGCATCCTGATCGCCACCCAGCTCCTCGGCATGCGTGAGGATCAACTCAGCTCGGAGGCGGTCAACCACATCGGTCCGTGGGCACCGTGGCTCGGTGTCTTCGTGTACGGGCTGGGAGTGATGCTCTTCCTGGCGCCGCCGGTGTCGTTTCTGCCGTGGCTGGTGCTCATCACCTACACCGCGTACACGGCTCAATACCTCGGCGATCTGGTGCTGGGCAGCTACGCCAGCGGATTCTGCGGTGGGCTGACGCTGACGCTGGTGGCGCTGGCGGTATCGCGCCGGCGCAGCGCCCCGCCGGCCATCACCATGATCCTGCCGGGGTTCTGGCTATTGGTACCCGGATCGATGGGTCTGATCGGTGTTACCGAATTGTTCGGTGCCGATGGTGATTCGGCGCTGCCGGCCACCTTGATCTCGATGATTTCGGTCGCCTTCGGACTGCAGGCCGGACTGGTGCTGTGGCAGGTGGCCAGGCGTAGCCGAGCGCGCTGACGTCGACGGCGGCACATCAGCGAATAGTCGAGCTGAAATACATCGGCCGTCTGCACTGTTCCCTAGATAAGATACGGAACTGTTCCGTATTGGAGAGGGTTTCATGACAGACCAGAAGACGGCGGATGACCGCAGGCAGCGCGCGCATCGCGCGTTCGACCGGTTGACGGCCGCGCTGCTCGCACATGACATGGTGGCTTTCGCCGACGAGTGGGCGCCCACGGGCTCGATGGAGTTTCCGTTCGCGCCACCGGGCTGGCCCGTGGTGTCCGGAAAGGACGCCGTGCGCGCATATCTCGCCGGCTTTCCCGACAACATCGATATCCGCGGCATCCGCCACCAGACCCGGCACGACACCGGCGACCCCGACACGATCATCGTGGAGTGGGGGGTGTCCGGTATCGCCAGGACGACCGGGAGTCCCTACGACATCGACTACGTCGCCGTCGTCACCGTGGGGGAGCAGGGCATCACCGTCTACCGCGACTACTGGAACCCGCTCGCCGCGGCGGCAGCGATGGGTGGCCTGGATGAGGCAGTGTCCGCTTTCAATCGTGGTCGACACTCGTGACGGGCACGGTATTGGTGCTCGGCGCGACCGGTAGTACCGGTTCGGCAGTGATCGACGGGTTGCGCGGCGAGCGCGAGCTTTCCGTGCGCACCGCAACACGCGCCGCGGCAGCGCCGACGGACTTCGAGCACGTGCGCTTCGACTGGTCGGACCCCGCGACCCACCGTGCCGCGCTGGACGGCGTCGAACGTATCTACCTGGTGGCCCCTGTCGGGGTGGCCGATCCGATCAACATCGTCGGTCCGTTTCTGGAGCGCGCGCGCATAGGTGGCGTCCGGCGCGTGGTCGTGCTGAGCTCATCGGCTGTGGAAGCGGGCGATCCCGGTCTCGGCGAGGTTGTCGCCGCGGCCCGGGATGGGTTGCCCGAGTGGGAGATTCTGCGGCCGTCATGGTTCATGCAGAACTTCGTCGGGCAGCATCCCATAGCCGATGCGATCCGTGACGGCGGCGAGTTCTACACGTCCGCGGGAGCCGGCCGCCTGCCCTTCATCGATGCCCGCGACATCGGCAACGTCGCCGCACATCTGCTGGCGGCGCCGCGCGCGCACAATGCCGAGCACCGGCTTACCGGCCCCGAAGCGCTGAGCTACGACGCCGCCGCCACGATCCTCGCGGCCGTCACCGGTCGGCCCGTGCGGCATCACGCTGTGAGCACCGATCAGCACATTCGTGTTCTGGTGGACGCCGGATATGCCCCCGAATTCGCGGCAATGCTCGCCAATCTGGACGCGCGGGTGCGTGCCGGTGCGGAGTCCGCCGTCGCGGACACCGTCGAGAAGCTCACGGGGCGGAAACCGCGATCGTTCCGGGACTTCGTCGCCGCGCAGGACGGCGTGCGGAGATGACCGGCGCGCCGGGCAGGCCGCGGGATGCGCGGGTCACCGGCGCCATCCTCGACGCTGCGCTGACCGAACTGGCAGAAAACGGGTTTCGCGGATCGTCGATGGACGGAATCGCGCGGCGCGCGGGGGTCGGAAAGGCGGCGCTGTACCGCAGGTGGACGTCCAAGGCTGAGGTGGTCGCCGCTGCCATGAAGACCGTGAGCGGCACCGATGCACCTGTGCCGGACACCGGTTCGCTACGCGGTGATGTCCGGGAGCTGCTCGACGGCGTCGTTGCCTGGCTGAGTGACCCCCGGACCCGGCGGGTGTATCCGGACCTACTCGCCGAGGGTCAGCGCGACCCGGCCCTGGCGCACGCCCTGATGGAGTACATCGGCACGCCGCGGCGTCGACGGGGGCACGCCGTGTTGGAGCAGGCCGCCGCGCGTGGCGAAGTGTCCCGGGCGGCGGACCGGGAACTGCTGCTGGACGCCCTTGGGGCGCTGGTCTTCTGGCGCCTGATCGCACTGAACCGACCGGTGTCCGCCGAGCATCTGGACCAGATCGCCGATGCCGTTGTTCTGCTGGCCGACGGTCAGCCGGAAATCCGGTAGCCGGCCAGGTACTGCAGGGTGGGCGCGGCGGCCGCCCGCGCCGCGTGCACGCGGTAGGACTCCTCGGTCAGCAGCGCGTGCACCCGATCGTCACCGAAGCCACGGTCGATGCGGTCACGGATGAAGGCCAGCTCGACCACCTGGGTCGCGAAGGCCTTCACGTCCTTGCCGGCAGCTTTGCCGCCGTGCCGGGTCGCTGCACCGATGGCCAGCTTGCGGTTGCGGATACTGCCCAGCCAGCTCGCCTCGTTGGCGGTGATCAGGTTCGCGGCCACCATGTTCGGCAGTTTGGCGGCGACCACCAGCTGCTCGCGACGCCGGCTGCGCACCGCCAGCCAGATCGCCAGCCCGAAGATGGGCATCATCCACAACAGGTAGACCAGGAAGTAGGCCTCGATTCCGATCACCGAAGACCCGTTCCACAGCGCGTGCATGACCACCGCGGCGATGTAGCCGGCGCCGATGCAGGCGACCTTGCCGATCAGATGGCGCTGTTTGAGCGCGAAGTAGACGCCGATCGCGAGCATCGACAGGAACAGGGAGTGCGCGAAGGGCGCCATGATCAGTCGCAGCGCGGCGGTCACCAGGGATGCGGCCAGGTCCTCTCCGTTGGCGATGTAGAGAACGTCCTCGAACCAGGCGAACCCGGCGCCGATCAGGCCCGCGTAGACCAGGCAGTCGGTCAGCGAGTTCAGCTCGTGGCGGCGCCGGCCGGTCATCATGATCAGCAGGAACAGGCCCTTGGCGGCTTCTTCGATGATCGGTGCGCGCAGCGCGGTCGATTCGAAGCCCTCCGGCAGCCCCGGGGTGGGCAGGAAGACCGCGTCGGCCCACAACTTGAGGGCCAGCGACAAGATGATCGCCACCGACGCACCCCACAGGAACGCCAGGATCAGCAGCCGCGGCGGCTCGGGTTCCCAACGGTCCAGCCACAGATAGCAGGCCACGACCACCGCGATCGCGATGCTGGAGAGCACGAACCCGATGGTCGTGCCGACCGGATTCGTCGCGGTCAGCAGGATCATCAGCAGGCCGACGATGACGCTGAGCCCGATGATCACCGCCAGCGGCGCCCCGACCTTGCGGACGGTCGGCGGCCAGGTCGGCAGATGGGGGTGCGGAGGCTGGGGCGTCACGGACACGTTCAGGAGGGTAACCAGGCCGGGGCTTCGGGGTCCGGGTTTGTCCAGCGTGTACCGGTTCTAGTACCCTTGACCAGTACCTGTGTGCCCGGTCATGTCTTGGGCCCCGCGGGCACACCGCATATCGGGGCGACGATGCTGAACTGCCCTGTGTGCAGCACAAATGCAGACACTGTCCCTACGATTAAACCTGTCCGGAGCAACCCACCACATGCCAAGTCCCTCCATCACCTCGCCGCAAGTAGCCATCAACGACATTGGCTCGGCTGAGGACTTTCTCGCCGCTATCGACAAGACCATCAAGTACTTCAACGATGGCGACATCGTCGAAGGCACCATCGTCAAGGTCGACCGCGACGAGGTTCTTCTCGATATCGGTTACAAGACCGAAGGTGTCATTCCTTCGCGCGAACTCTCGATCAAGCACGATGTCGACCCCAATGAGGTCGTTTCCGTGGGCGATGAGGTCGAGGCCCTCGTTCTCACCAAGGAGGACAAAGAAGGCCGCTTGATCCTGTCCAAGAAGCGCGCTCAGTACGAGCGTGCCTGGGGCACCATCGAGGAACTCAAGGAGAAGGACGAGGCCGTCAAGGGCACCGTCATCGAGGTCGTCAAGGGCGGCCTGATCCTCGACATCGGCCTGCGCGGCTTCCTGCCCGCATCGCTGGTCGAGATGCGCCGGGTCCGCGATCTGCAGCCGTACATCGGCAAGGAGATCGAGGCCAAGATCATCGAGCTCGACAAGAACCGCAACAACGTGGTGCTCTCGCGCCGCGCGTGGCTGGAGCAGACCCAGTCCGAGGTGCGCAGCGAGTTCCTCAACCAGCTCACCAAGGGCGCCATCCGCAAGGGTGTCGTGTCCTCGATCGTCAACTTCGGCGCCTTCGTCGATCTCGGCGGCGTCGACGGCCTGGTGCACGTCTCCGAGCTGTCCTGGAAGCACATCGATCACCCGTCCGAGGTCGTCACCGTCGGCGACGAGGTCACCGTCGAGGTGCTCGACGTCGATATGGACCGCGAGCGGGTTTCGCTGTCGCTCAAGGCGACTCAGGAAGATCCGTGGCGTCACTTCGCCCGCACCCACGCCATCGGCCAGATCGTGCCGGGCAAGGTCACCAAGCTGGTGCCGTTCGGTGCGTTCGTCCGCGTCGAAGAGGGCATCGAGGGTCTGGTGCACATCTCGGAGCTGTCCGAGCGCCACGTCGAGGTCCCGGACCAGGTGGTCCAGGTCGGCGACGACGCCATGGTCAAGGTCATCGACATCGACCTGGAGCGCCGCCGCATCTCGCTGAGCCTCAAGCAGGCCAACGAGGACTACACCGAGGAGTTCGACCCCTCGAAGTACGGCATGGCCGACAGCTACGACGAGGCCGGGAACTACATCTTCCCGGAGGGCTTCGACGCTGACACCAACGAATGGCTCGAGGGCTTCGACAAGCAGCGCACCGAATGGGAGGCCCGGTACGCCGAGGCCGAGCGTCGGCACAAGATGCACACCGCGCAAATGGAGAAGTTCGCCGCAGCCGAGGCGGAGGAAGCGGCTCGTCCGTCGACCTCCAGCAGCTCGTCTCGCCCGGAGGGTGAGTCCGGTGGTGGCTCGCTCGCCAGCGACGCTCAGCTCGCCGCGCTGCGCGAGAAGCTCGCGGGCAACGCGTAACAAAGACACTCTTCGCCGAGTGAAGCCGCGCAGCACGTCCTCACGGATGTGCTGCGCGGTTCTTTTTGCACCTGTTAGGGGAGCATCATGCTGAGGATCGGACTGACCGGTGGAATCGGTGCCGGCAAGTCGACGGTGTCGTCCACGTTCAGTGAGCTCGGCGGCATTGTCGTCGACGGCGACATCATCGCCCGCGAGGTGGTCGAGCCCGGGACGGAAGGCCTGGCCAAACTCGTCGACGCGTTCGGCCGGGACATCCTGCACGACAGCGGGGAGTTGAATCGCCCCGCGCTGGCGGCCGTCGCGTTCAGCGATGACGAGAAGCGTCAGACGCTGAACGGCATCGTGCACCCGCTGGTGGCGCATCGGCGCTCCGAACTGATCGAAGCCGCCTCCGAGGATGCCGTGATCATCGAGGACATCCCGCTGCTGGTGGAGTCCCAGATGGCGCCGATGTTCCCACTGGTCATCGTGGTCAATGCCGATGCCGAACTGCGCGTCAAGCGACTCATCGAATACCGCGGGTTCACCGAGCAGGATGCCCGGGCCCGCATCGCGGCTCAGGCCACCGAGGAGCAGCGCCGCGCCGTCGCCGATGTCTGGCTGGACAACTCGGGCAGCGCCGGCGCGTTGGTGGAACAGGCCCGTGGCCTGTGGCACGGCCGCATCGTGCCGTTCGCGCACAATCTGCGGCTCGGACGACCCGCTCACGTCGAGCCGGCCGTGGTGCCGTCCGACCCCACCTGGCCCGATCAGGCGCGCAGGATCGTGGCGCGGTTACAGACCAGCTGCGGGCACCGGGCCGTCCGCGTCGACCACATCGGTTCGACCGCGGTGCCTGGCCTCGACGCCAAGGACATCATCGACGTCCAGGTGACCGTTGCCTCGCTGGAGATTGCCGACGAGCTCGCCGAGGGGCTGCTGGCCGCGGGGTATCCGCGGGTGGCCGCCATCACCGCGGACAATCCGCACACGGCGGATACTGCCCTGTGGCACAAGAGGTTTCACGCCTCGGCCGATCCGGGTCGGCCGACACACGTGCACATCCGGGTCGACGGCTGGCCGAATCAGCGCTTCGCGTTGTTGTGTGTCGACTGGCTGAAGGCCAATCCCGGTGTGCAGCAAGACTATGTGGTGGCCAAGCAGGAGGCGCTGCGTGCGCCCGACTACGCGGAGGCCAAGGAGCCGTGGTTCCTCGACGCGTATCACCGCGCCTGGGAATGGGCCGAGACCACCGGCTGGCGCCCCTGACGCTGGTGCGTCACTCCGCGGGAACGGCCTCCGAGGCAGGCTGCGGCGGATAGTCCGGGATGCCGGCCTCCGGCGCGGGCAGGCCGCTCGCCGGATTGTCCAGCGGTGCACCACACTTCATCACCCCGTACAGCGGATCGTCCTTGGCGCGGAACAGTCGCGGCGCGATGAACTGGTCGGCCTGCGCAACGATCTGGTCGTCGACCAGGATCTCGCAGTGCAGGTTCGAACCGTACGGCCACTGGATGGACAGCTCCATCCCGGCCAGATTGGGATCGGACAGCACCGTGTTCACCTCGAACGTCTGACCCGGCAGCATGGTCGGCTGTTCGCTGTTGACGTTCTGATCGTCGGCTTTGTAGGCGACGACGGCGCCGCGCGAGGTGCCGTCCGCGCGGGCCCGGTAGGTGACGTTGTGCAGCAAGCCGGGTGCCGGCTCGGTCACTTCGGGCTGAGTGGGTTCGACATCGGGTTCGGCATAAGCAGGTGCGGCAACCAGTTGGGCCGCGAACAGCAACGTGGCTGCCGCGGCAGCCGTCACTCCTGAACGCCTGGTGACACTCATGATCTTGACTTTACCGCTCGCCAGGTCAGCGTCACATCGTGTCCGTGCAACCACCTATCCAGGTCATAGTCGTGCCGGGCCAGTCCGTCCACCGTGGCAACGGCCGTCGCAACGGCCTGCTCGGCGCTGGTGGCGTCCAGCAGACCCTCAGAGACCGCGGCGAACAATTCGTCGATATCCGTCAGTTCGACGTCACGGCCGGTGCGCAGCACCAGATCCAGGTAGTGATCCTCGGCCTGCCAGCGTTCGGCACCCGGGGTGTATCTGCCGATGTCGAGGTAGAAGTCCTGGTCACGCTCGTAACCGGGGTTGAAGTGGAAAACGGTGGCCCGCAGATTGAGCGCCGGCAGCAGCCAGGTCTCCAGATAGTGGAACTGTGCGCGCCCCGGTGCAGGCCGGGCCATGTACAGGCCCCATGGGCGCACGACGAATTCCTCGACATCGCGCACGATGCCCTTGGGGTCGGTGTTGGTGCGGCCGCTGAGGTCGAACGTCTCACGTTTCGGTGGGTGCACGTCACCGCCGCCGGCGCAGGTCCAGCACGCGCGGGCCCCTACCGGCCGGACGCGTCATCAATCGCAGCACGGCGCCGATCACGATGGCCAGCCAACAACCGGTCCACAGCAGGTCTGCGGCTTCCAGCCAGCTGCACTGGCGCGACGGTCGCAGTCCGCCGTCGCCGCACGTGGAGCCCAACCGTGCGGCGATCTCGCCGGGGCCCGGCCATACCAGCAGTACCGCGCAGGCCAGGCCTGCGACCAGCAGGATCAGCCCCAGCAGGCGCACTGCAACACGCACGGGTTCGGCCACGGCGTCACCGTAACGCGCACGCCGCGCCGGCGGGGAATGAACTTGTCGGACCGCACGCTTAACCTGGAGACCATGGCTTTCGCGACCGAACACCCCGTGCTGGCGCAGTCGGAGTATCGACCTGCTGCCGACGCCGTCGACGGCGTGGTGCGTGCCGGTGGACACTTCGAGGTGGTCAGTGAGTACGAGCCGGCGGGGGACCAGCCGGCCGCCATCGCCGACCTGGAGCGCCGGGTGCGTGCCGGTGAGCGCGACATCGTGTTGCTGGGTGCCACCGGAACCGGTAAGTCGGCGACCACCGCGTGGCTCATCGAGAAGTTGCAGCGCCCCACGCTCGTGATGGCCCCCAACAAGACACTGGCCGCGCAGCTGGCCAACGAACTGCGGGAGATGTTGCCGCACAACGCCGTCGAATACTTCGTGTCCTACTACGACTACTATCAGCCGGAAGCGTACATCGCGCAGACCGATACCTACATCGAGAAGGACAGCTCGATCAACGACGATGTCGAGCGGCTGCGGCACTCGGCCACCTCGAGTCTGTTGTCCCGCCGCGACGTCGTGGTGGTCGCCTCGGTGTCCTGCATCTACGGCCTCGGCACCCCACAGTCATACCTGGACCGGTCGGTTGAGCTGAAGGTCGGCGACGATGTGCCCCGCGACGGGCTGTTGCGCCTACTGGTGGACGTGCAGTACGACCGCAATGACATCGCGTTCACCCGGGGGTCCTTCCGGGTGCGCGGCGACACGGTCGAGATCATCCCGGCCTACGAGGAATTGGCGATACGCATCGAGTTCTTCGGTGACGAGGTCGAGGCGCTGTACTACCTGCACCCGCTGACCGGCGATGTGGTGCGCAAGGTGGACTCGGTGCGGATCTTCCCGGCCACCCACTATGTGGCGGGGCCGGACCGGATGGCCACGGCGATCTCCAGCATCGAAGCCGAACTGGAGGGCCGACTGGCCGAGCTGGAGGGCCAGGGCAAGCTACTGGAGGCCCAGCGGCTGCGGATGCGCACCAACTACGACCTGGAGATGATGAAGCAGGTCGGGTTCTGCTCGGGCATCGAGAACTACTCCCGTCACATCGACGGCCGCGGCGCCGGAACGGCGCCCGCCACGCTGATCGACTACTTCCCGGAGGACTTCCTACTCGTCATCGACGAGTCACACGTCACGGTGCCGCAGATCGGCGGCATGTACGAGGGCGATATGTCCCGCAAGCGCAACCTGGTGGACTTCGGCTTCCGGTTGCCGTCGGCGGTCGACAACCGCCCGCTGACCTGGGAGGAGTTCGCGTCCAGGATCGGTCAGACGGTGTATCTGTCGGCGACGCCGGGAAACTACGAGATGGCCCAGGCCGGCGGCGAGTTCGTCGAACAGGTGATCCGCCCGACCGGACTGGTCGACCCGCAGGTGCACGTCAAACCCACCAAGGGCCAGATCGACGACCTGATCGGCGAGATCCGCCTGCGCACCGAACGTGATGAGCGGGTGCTGGTCACCACGCTGACCAAGAAGATGGCCGAGGACCTCACCGACTACCTGTTGGAGATGGGCATCCGGGTGCGCTACCTGCACTCGGAGGTCGACACACTGCGCCGCGTGGAGCTGCTCCGGCAGCTGCGGCTGGGTGAATACGACGTGCTGGTCGGCATCAACCTGCTCCGCGAGGGCCTGGACCTGCCCGAGGTATCGCTGGTGGCCATCCTGGACGCCGACAAGGAGGGTTTCCTGCGGTCGGCTCGCAGCCTGATCCAGACCATCGGCCGCGCGGCCCGCAACGTGTCGGGTGAGGTGCACCTGTACGCCGACAAGATCACCGACTCGATGAGACAAGCCATCGACGAGACGGATCGCCGCCGCGCCAAGCAGATCGCCTACAACGAAGCGCACGGCGTCGACCCGCAGCCG
This sequence comes from Mycobacterium sp. ITM-2016-00316, assembly GCF_002968335.2. Lineage (NCBI taxonomy): Bacteria > Bacillati > Actinomycetota > Actinomycetes > Mycobacteriales > Mycobacteriaceae > Mycobacterium > Mycobacterium sp. ITM-2016-00316. The sequence continues at coordinate 3,490,595 of NZ_CP134398.1, read as the reverse complement.
TTGCGCAAGAAGATCAACGACATCCTCGATCAGGTGTACCGCGAAGCCGATGACACCGAGGCCACCGTCGACGTCGGCGGGTCGGGACGCAACTCTTCCCGCGGTCGCCGCGCCCAGGGCGAGCCCGGCCGTGCGGTCAGCGCCGGGATCGTTGAGGGACGCGATACCGCGAACATGCCACGGGCCGAGCTGGCCGACCTGATCAAGGATCTCACCGAGCAGATGATGACTGCCGCGCGCGATCTCCAGTTCGAGCTCGCCGCGCGCATCCGCGACGAGATCCAGGATCTGAAGAAGGAGCTGCGCGGTATGGATGCGGCCGGCCTGAAGTAGCACTTGAACTCAACAGCGGTTGAGCTTCTAGGTTGAGGGTGTGACCGACACTCAAGCGTTGACCGGCGGCAGCTGGCGTGACCTTCTCGGGCCGAAAAACCTTGGCGCCGCGACGGTTCTTGCCGGTGGCGTGGCGCTCTACGCCACCAACGAGTTCCTGACGATCAGCCTGATGCCCAGCGCGGTGGCCGAGATCGGTGGCCACCGCTATTACGCATGGGTGACGACCGTCTATCTGGTCGCCTCGGTGGCCGCCGCGACCACCGTGAGCGCCACGCTGGCGCGGGTGGGCCCGAGATCGGCCTACCTCGGTGCGCTGACGGTGTTCGGCCTGGGCAGCGTGCTGTGTGCCGTTGCACCGACCATGGAACTACTGCTGGCGGGCCGCACGGTGCAGGGTGCCGCCGGGGGGTTGCTCGCCGGTCTGGGCTACGCCGTGATCAACGCCGCGCTGCCCCGCGCCCTGTGGACCAGGGCGTCCGCCCTGGTGTCGGCAATGTGGGGTGTGGGCACCCTGCTGGGCCCGGCAGCCGGCGGGCTGTTCGCCCAGTTCGCCTCGTGGCGTTGGGCATTCGGGGCGCTGTTCATCCTGACCGTTGCGATGACCGTGTTGGTTCCGCTGGCGCTGCCCGGCCGGGTCCGGGCGGACAGCACGGCGGTGACCCGTATTCCGGTGTGGTCGCTGATCCTGCTCGGCGCGGCTGCGCTATCGGTCAGTGTGGCGGGAATCCTGCCCGACCTGTTGTCCACCGCCGCGCTGCTGGCCGGGGCATTGGCCCTCATCATGGTGTTCCTGGCGGTCGACCGTCGGCGGGTGGCCGGGGCGAGCGTGTTACCTCCCACGGCGTTCCGGCCCGGGCCGCTCAAATGGGTGTACCTGACGCTCGGTCTGCTGATGGCGGCGACGATGGTCGACATGTATGTGCCGCTGTTCGGGCAGCAGCTGGCCCACCTGGCGCCGCTGACGGCCGGATTCCTGGGTGTCGCCCTGGCCGTCGGTTGGACGGCCAGTGAGATCGTCAGCGCCTCGGTGGACCGACGGAGCTCGGTGGTGCGCATCGTGCTCGTGGCACCGCTGGTGATGGCGATCGGGCTGGGTGCCGGCGCTCTGCTGGTGCGCGACGGAATGCCGGGGTGGCTGGCGCTGCTCTGGGCGCTCACCCTGGCGGTGACCGGAATTGGGATCGGGATGGCGTGGCCGCACCTGTCGGTCTGGGCGATGACCGGTGTCGACGACCCCACCGAGGGGCCGGTGGCGGCCGCGGCGATCAACACCGTTCAGCTGATCTGCGGCGCTTTCGGCGCTGGGGTGGCCGGCGTCATCGTCAACCGCGCCGCCGGGGCCGAGGCTGCGGCCGCGCGCTGGCTGTTCGCCGGTTTCGCGGCGCTGGCGGTGGTCGGTGTCATCGCCTCCTGGCGCGCGGGTGGTCGAACGCCGAGATGAGTCTCGGGGCGTCGCGGAGTCTGCACACCAGGGTCCCCTACGACTTCCGCGAGGAGCATCTATGTCGCACAGCGCCGGTTATCCCGACGTCGTATCCCGAGAACGATGGTTGGAAGCTCGCCTGGAGCTGCTGGCCGCTGAACGGGCGGCCACCCATCTGCGTGACGCCGTCAACGCACAGCGCCGGCGGCTTCCCATGGTCAGGGTCGACAAGGACTATGTCTTCGAGGGGCCGTGCGGCCCGGCTCGGCTCATCGACATGTTCGAGGGCCGCCGACAGCTCTACGTCCATCACTTCATGTGGCTCGACGAGATCGATCAGGGGTGCCCCAGCTGCACTGCCGCCGCCGATCTGACGTTCACCGAATCCGACCGGGCCCTGCTCCATGCGAAAGGTGTGACCTTCGCCTGTATTTCGCGCGCTCCATACCCCAGCATCGCGCGTTACCGGGATGCACACGGTTGGACGTTTCCCTGGTACTCGACCTGTGATGGTGACTTCAGCTATGACTTTCACGTCACCTTGGATCCGGCACGTGCTGCGGTGCAGTACAACTACACGTCGCACGATGAACTGCGCCGCGATGGATGGACCGAGCGCGACCTCCGCGGTGACTGGCCCGGCGCCAGCGTGTTCCTGCGCCGCGGGCGTGAGGTGTTTCACACCTACTCCACCTACGCGCGCGGCCTCGACCATACGGCGGTCGGCTACCCGTTCCTGGACTTGACGCCCTATGGGCGCCAGGAGCCCTGGGAGGACTCACCGGCGGGTTGGCCACAGGCCGGGATCGCGGTCGGTATGCCGCATCAATAGTGACCTCAGCGAACCTTTCCCACATTCCAGGATGGTGCCCCGGTGGGGGCACTGAGGCCCGTACTTGACACGTGTTTCCTACGTTCCGTAGTAGCACGGGTGTCCGTTGATCGTACGACGCGCGAGAAATTTGCTGAGCCGTCACTCGGTTGGGTGTTATCGGGCTGCTGTGGTCCAGGTGAACCCATGATGCACATGGGGGCAATGGCCTCTAACTGGGCTGTTGAGCAGGCAGGGGCGGGCGAGGGGGCCCGTGTGTCGCCGCGTTGCGCTCTCGATCGGTTTGCTAGAAATACAATTTCAGGTACACGTATGGATATTGCGGACCAGTAAATTATTTGCCGTGAAATCGGCTGTTATTGCGTGCTCGGAAATGGCGATATTACTTGCAGGTAAGTTGCGCAAATATGCCGCGCTTCGGCTAATTTCCGAGCAGTGTCAAGTCTGGCATTGGTTGGTGTCGCGTCCTGGGAATTGGGTGGTCAATATGTGGAAATGCGTCCCACCGTCGGTGCGGGGTATCGCGAACAGAGCGGTCATCGGGGTGACCACGGCGGCGCTGGTCGCGGCCACCGGCAGCCATTTCGTGATGCCCGAGGCGAAGCAGCTCGTTTCGTACGAGGTGATGAATGTGGCGGCGATCGACGAGTCGCCGACCACCGTCGGCATTGCCGACTCGAACATCTACTTCACCGACAGCCTCGAAGAGGTGATGGAGCACCTCGACCTGATCGAGTCCCTGGGTGTCAAGAATGTCCGGCTCCTGGTGCCGTGGGTCTTCATCCAGCAGCAGGATCCGATGGGCGGGCCCGTGGACTGGGATCAGGACCTCGACTGGGCGAAACTCGACCAGATCGTCCAGGAAGTCGACCGTCGGGGCCTGGGCATCCTGGGCGTGCTGCAATGGTCACCCGACTGGGCCACCGAAGGAACGGTCGGCAGCGGGCATCCCACCGATGTACAGGATTTCGCCGATTTCGCGGCCGCGGTCGCGGAACGCTACCGCGATGAGATCACCGCCTACGAGGTGTGGAACGAACCGAACGCCTCGTTCTTCTGGAATCCGATCGACCCGGCTGAGTACACCAATCTGCTGAAGGCGGCCTACACCTCGTTGAAGGCCGTAAATCCGGATATCACGGTGGTCGGCGCGGTGGTGAGCGCCACGCTGACCTGGGGCGACACCACTATGAACCCGGTCGATTTCGTCGCAGCCATGTACGAGGCCGGCGCCGACGGCTTTTTCGACGCCATCTCGTTTCACCCGTACAACTTCGACACCAAGTTCTCCGAGCAGGATGACCTCGACTGGCGGGAGTTGATGCCGCTGTTCCAGGTGCAGAAGATCCGTGAGTTGATGGATCAGCACCTTGCGCCCGGGGAAGAACAGCTCAAGATCTGGATCAGTGAGTACGGCTTGCCCACCAGCGTGGTGACACCGGAGAAGCAGCTCGCTTTCATGACCGATCTGCTGAATGCCTGGCAATCATTCTCCGGTGGCGGCCCTGTCTTTCTGTACACCACCAAAGACGATATGAGTGCCATCGGAGATGAACGATTCTTCGGGCTCTTCGACGAGAACGGGAATTTCAAAGGCGGTGACGCGGCATTCCAGGAATTCAAGCGGCTTATCGACTGCCTCGGTGGTTGCTCGCCGACGAACCCGTCCAACCCCGTGGGGTCGCTGCTGCAGTTCCTTCAACAGGTCATCACCCAAGTCCTGAGCTTCGTGCCCAACCTGGTAGCTGGAGTCGTTTCTGCGGTATCGAACCTGATCAGCTCGATCTTGAACGGACTCTCCGGGCTTGCGGGAGGATCGGCCGCGCCGTCCGGGGTCGTGGGCGCTTCGCTGCGTACCGCCATGGCAACCACCGATGCGGACGTGGCCACCGATGCCCCGGTGACCGGTGATCTTGAATCGATCGGGGCCGGCGCTGAGGCAATTGGCGCAGAGGCGGCGGTGGAAGAGGTCGCGGTCGCCGAGGATCTGGTCGCCGTTGAGGAAGTGGTGACGGAAGAGGTTGTCGCGGAGGTTCCGGTGGTTGAGGAAGTGGTGACCGAAGAGGTCGTCGCGGAGGTTCCGGTGGTTGAGGAAGTGGTGACCGAAGAGGTTGTCGCGGAGGTTCCGGTGGTTGACGAAGTGGTGACCGAAGAGGTCGTCACGGAGGTGCCGGTGGCCGAAGAGGTGGTCGATGAGGAGATCGCCGTCGAGGTCCCGGTGACCGAAGAGCCCGTCGCCGAAGCTCCCGGAACCGGAGACGTCGTGGTCGAGTCGCCCGTCACGGACCCGACCGCCACCGACGACGGGACGGGCACGTCCGTGGATGCAGCGGCGGACACCGAGGAGCCGGCCGCCGAGACGAAGGTGACCCGGTCGGCGCCCAAGGTCGGCGTGGGCAGCACGGCGCCCAAGCAGCGGGCGGTGCGCAGCGTCCGGTCGAGCGCCTAGGAGCGGCATTCAAGCTTGACGACCGGACCTCTCGAGCGCACTGTGATACCCATCACGGTCGAGGTGTCGGGAGGACGTGTCAGATGTCGACCAGAGACAAATACACCGAGATCCCCGAGCCGTACTCGTGGCAGGTGCCGAGCGTCGGCGACGCGCGCTTCACGTGGGAATACGACGACGGACGTGCCCGTCTGCTGTCCCTGTACCAGAAGGGCAAGGACAAGCAGTGGGATGCCCAGTCCCGCATCGACTGGAGCCAGGACGTCGATCCGCTGAACCCGATCGGACTACCCGACGAGTTCCACCCGCTGTTCGGCAGCCCGATGTGGGACGCCGCCGATGACGCCCGTCGCGCGGAGTTCCGCCGGCACTCGCAGTCCTGGCAGTTCTCGCAATTCCTGCACGGCGAGCAGGGGGCCATGGTGTGCGCGGCCAAGATCGTCGAGGTGGTGCCCGATATGGACGCCAAGTTCTATGCGGCCACCCAGACCATGGACGAGGCACGGCACGTCGAGGCGTTCGCAAAGTTCCTCCAGGACAAGGTCGGGATGGTCTACCCGGTCAACACCAACTTGACCGCGCTGCTCGAGGACACCTTGCGCGACTCCCGTTGGGACATGCCGTATCTGGGTATGCAGGTTCTCATCGAAGGGCTCGCGCTGGCCGCTTTCGGGGTGCTGCGTGATCTGACACCGCCGTCGTCGCTGGCCAAACAACTGCTCGCCTACGTCATGCAGGACGAAGCCCGGCACGTGGCATTCGGTCGAATCTCGCTGAAGGACTACTACGCCGCGCTCACCACCGCCGAACGTGACGAGCGTGAAGAGTTCGTCGTGCAGGCCTGCTACCTGATGCGCGACAGGTTCCGCGGCGAGGAGGTGTTCGAAACGCTCGGGCTCGATGTCAAGGAATGTTCCGAATGGGTCGAGCACTCGCCGCTGATGATCCAGTTCCGCTCGCACCTGTTCAGTCGAATCGTGCCGATCGTCAAGGACATTGGCCTCTGGGGTGACAAGGTGCAGAAGGCGTTCGCGGACATGGGAGTGCTCGATATGGCCGCCTTCGACATCGACGCGCTGATGAAGGCCGACGAGGACCAGGCCGACGCGCTGGAAAAGGCCCACGCCGAGATGACGGTCCGGGTCGATGAGGTGAACCAGGCGATCGCGGCGGGCGCGGACTGAGTCTCGCGACGAATAGGAATCAGCGCGATCGCAACGATGTGCCCGCAGTCTCGTCGATGGCAGGGTGATGTGTGCTGCGGGTGTGGCTGAGTGGCTAGGCACCGGCCTGCAAAGCCGTTTACACGGGTTCGATTCCCGTCACTCGCTCCAGCATATGCACCGATAGGCACCGTTTCGGCGGTGCCTATCGGTGCGTTCGTAGACGCATCGGTCCCGCGTAGGTGCGTGCTGCTTACGTCGTGTGCCGGACCGTTGCATTTGCTGCGATCGGCGTGTCTCAGTCCGAAACAATGGCCGACTCATACCCTGACGAAATGAGCGACGACCGCCCACCGATTCCGGACCCGATGAAGAGGGAAGTACGTCAGCGGTGTGGCTTCGGCTGCGTGATCTGCGGTCACCCGATTTACGAATACGAGCACATGGATGACTACGCCGTAGTGAAGCGGCACGGAGTTGCAAACATCACCTTGCTCTGCGACGGTCATCATCGACTGAAAACCGGGGTCTCTTACCGGTCGATAGAGTTAGAGTTGCTGACGCAGATCCGCACAACTTGAGACAAGGGGCATCGAAACCCTTCGAACTCTTTTACGCAGGCGACGAGGCTTCGGTTCTAGTCGGCACCATCGAGACCCGTACTCAGCGGGCTGACGTTGCAGCCATCGTTATTGACGGTCAGCCGATCATCGGCTACAGGTTTGAGGACGGCCAATGCCTACTTCAGATGAATCTGTACAACGAGTCCAACCAGCTCGTACTACAGGTAGTCGACAACGAGTTGATCTACGGCACTACAAGCTGGGACATTGAGTTCGTCGGAAACACGCTGACGGTGCGAAATGGACTGGGCGACATATACGTAGAAATAAGGTTCCGAGTTCCCCGGCAGGTATATATCCCCCGTGGTCGACTTTTCTACAACGGCGTCGAGCTAGAAATTTGGTCAGACGGCGTTGCGATCGTGAACAACGGAACCGTCTTGAGTCGCGTCAGCGTGGTCGGCATGCAGGCCGCTCTCCTCATCGGTGAAGATGCGGGTCAACTAACCACCGCCATATGGATTTCCGATGTGCCGCGTGAGTTTGATCGAGCAGTAGCTCGTGCATCTATCGCGAAGAAGAAACTGGAAACAAAGCAGGTGCGCACCACGCTGGGGACGGCTATTTCTAGCGACGCATCGGGATAACATTCGGGGCTGTCGCGGGCGCAGTCATCGCACCGAGTGTGGCAATTCCTCAGTGGGCTCGCGCTCGAACAGGTCCGCGTAAATTCCCAGTGGCGTAGTAACTTTCGAGTGCCCGACCCATCGTCTGATCTTCATCGGTTCGATCCCGGCGGCGATGCAGGTGCTTGTGTACCGGTGCCGCAGGTTGTGGAATCGGAGGTCGGGGGAGAGCCCCGCACACAGGACTGCCGGGCGGAACAGGGACTTGTAGAACGCCAGGTGTCGCAGCGGCTCCGCCCAGTCCAGTGTTAGGCGGGCTTCGTGCTCGACGATGGTCAGGCCGGCCAGGGCGGTCGACTGCCGCAGCGCGACGTACTTCGGATCGCCTTTGTCCGGAACCGCCGCGCTACGCGGCGTTGACCGGCTAGCGGCAGGAATCAGACCCACCCGAAACGTGCCGGCCCGGCGAGTTCTCGCTTGGTGCGGGCACACCGCCGCTGTTTCGCGGGTTCAGCCCGCCGACGCTGCAGCAATAGACACCTCCGAGGCAATCGTGAGGAGCCGAGGCGGCTCGTCAGCGGTCCCACCTTCCCGCTGGCCGGTCGCTTCGGTGCACCGTGGCGGCTCCATCGTTCGCGTTCTAGAAGTTGAAACCCATCGACCAATCGGTCTCTGGCAGTCCGCTGGTTAGAGCATGAGGCAGCCTGTTCGCGATAGCTTCAGGCATCTGGCTGGTGAGCGGAAAGTTCCGACCGGCTACTCCGCTTCCCATGCCTTGCATCCCAGCGGCTAGGAAGTAATTTGCGAGTGGGCTCAGTGAATCGTCCGAGAACGCGAGTCTCCCGACAACTGTAGATACCAGAACGCCGAGTGGATTCGAGGGAACAAACTCATCCCAGCTCGTCGAGGAGTTCATGTAACTGAGCGAGCAAAGTGGGTCGTCGGAGGACGCGCCGAGCAGCTTCTTTCGCGCTTCCCAGATGTCGGGCGGCATCAGTCCCGGCCCGTCATAGGTCATACGTAACGCCGTCCACGATGCAAGATTCGCAACGCAAAGCAAGCTCAATGCATCACGCATCAGTGGCGTCTTGTCCAGCAGCCTTTGTAGATGCCCGACAATGATCCCTACCGGGTCGCTGCCCCCTGAGTCCCAACTATGTCCGTGCGCGAGTAAGCCGTAGTAGATGTCTGGAACCAACGCACTACGCGGGTTAGTCGCTTCGCGGCCAATAGTGAGTGCGTTCACCTTGGCGACGTTCGCCCAGGTCGTTTCGATATGCCCTGCCTTAAGGGTGTTTTTGCACTCAAAGACCGCCGCCACCCCGCCCGCGAGATAAAGCTTCTTATCGAGTAGTCGCTTGGGGTAGCCGGGGCGCAAAACCAGAATATCGACCTGCGGGCCTGCTGTGCCGTCAGCTCCGAGGACTCTGCCTTTGGTGCGGATCTCGTAGCTACCCGGAAGCCAGTCGCGCAACAACGCCGCCCAGACTTCCTCGCCCTCGTCCCCGGCTGTCCCAGGGTCTTCCGTTGACCGCTTGTAGATCCGCTCGTACTCGGACGCCATTTCGGCCAGATCCTGGGCAAGAAACGTCTCCAGCTCGTGTTCTGGCTGTTGGGTCACGGCTCGATCTTCCACGACGGCAGCGGCAACCCACTCGCATTAATGTCGAACGTTCGGCCGAATCTGATCGGTTACCGTGGACATTCGTTCGATGGACCCGCAATGGTCCCGCATCCGAGGAATATCGGAGCGAGCCGGATCGAAGCCGATGCGCACCGCCGCACACCCAACGCGCACCTGTTTGTGCAGTTCAGGATCATGGAGCCGAGTTGTAGGCGGCCGCGACCTGCGCAACCGCAAGAATTCGATGTGCCTCGGCACCGGCCTGCAAAGCCGTTTACACGGGTTCGAATCCCGTCACTCGCTCCAGCACAGCCCTACGGGCCGACGACCACCAGGTCGTCCCAGATGGCCGTGATCTCGGCGGAACTATCGCCGATGGCCTCGCGCAGCACCAGTGCGGCACCCGCTCGCAGCGCGTCCCCGTCCTGCAGGTAGGTCCGGTCGCGCTCGTCGGCGCCGATGCCGATGAGGTGAATGTGCACCGCCGCCAGCGCACGATCCTTCACCGTCAACTCCACGTCGGCGACCGCGGCCGCCACCGAGGCGGCCGGCTCGGCCAGCGCCCATGTCAACAGCTTGGCGAGCGCGATATGGCTGACGCCGATCCCCGGCTTCGAGGTCCGGATCAACTTGCCCTGACGCGGCAGCGCCGAAATGCGTTGCGCGATACCGGCGCGCAGCTGGCTCAGCGCGGAACCCGTTTCGGCCCAACGCGGATCGGCATCGACGTCGGCTTCGGCGAGTCCGGCGAAACGGCGCGTGGCATCGGCGATCCACGCCGTCGACTCGGCGGTCGCTTCGTAATCGTCCTCGGCTGCCATGCTCATGTGTCCTCCAGTCTTACCCACGTGGCTGCTGCTGTACAGCCGAGCGGTTCTCATGGACGAAACTCCTCGAGTGTTGTGGCCAGGCGTTTTCGGGTGCGCTGCAACAGGCCGCGTACCGAACCCTCCGTCGTGTGCAGCACCGTGGCGATCTCGGCCAACGGCAGGTCGTAGACCTCACGTAGCCACCATGCGGCGCGGGCCGGATACGGCAGAGTGGCCAGTTCGCGGTGCAGCGCCGCCAAGAAGTCCGCATGCTCGGCCCGCTGTCCCGGGCCCGGCCGAACATCCACGGTCTCTGGAGCCGAATCCAGATCACTCTGTGGTCGCCGCCGGCGCAGGGCGTCGATCGTCTTTCGTGACGCCAAGGAGTACAGCCAGGTCCGGAACTTGGACCGGAATGCGAACGTCGGCAGCGCCTTCCACGCCGCAATGAACGTCTCCTGGACGATGTCATCGCAGTCGCTCGGCTCAGGATAGGTTTGCCTGACAAATTTCAGCAACGCGGGTGCATGTCGCACGACCAGCACATCGAACGCTGCCGAGTCGCCCCGTTGAGCCCGTCGGGCAAGCGTCTCGTCGGGCAGTGAGTCCAGCACCCCGGCATGTTGTCCACAAAACGAAGACCTCAAACACAGTGTGTTCTACATCTCGTGCGCGTGCGCATCCCGCATCCCGCCGCGTCTAACCCAGTGAGCCGGATGAAGGCATCCGAGCTGGAAAGCAATCGAAGGAGACAACGATGACCGCCGCAACCCAGTCCCGTGAGGTCAGCTCTGCCGCCCAGGCCGACACCGCAGGCAAGGAACTGGAGAAGCTCGCATCCGACCACGGCGTGACCACCATCGCCGACGTCGTGGTGTCCAAGATCGCCGGTATCGCGACTCGCGAGGTGGACGGCGTGCATGATCTGGGCGGGCAGGCCGCTCGGGTCGTCGGGAAACTCCGCGAGACTTTGCCGGGAACCACCAGCCTCACCCAGGGTGTCAGCGTCGAGGTCGGCGAGCGGCAGGCGGCCGTGGACATCGGCATCGTCGCCGAGTACGGCGTGGCCATCCACGATCTCGCCGACGGGATCCGCAACAACGTCATCTCCGCGGTCGAGAACATGACCGGTCTGGAAGTGACCGAGGTCAACATCACCGTCCATGACGTCCATTTCGCCGAAGACGAGGACGGCGCGGCGCTCGTGGCCGATGCACAGCCCCGGGTCCAGTGACCTCGAGTGAGCGGATCGATCGCGTCATCGCGGCGATATCTGCCGTCGATGGTGTGATCGGTCTGCACTCCGGGCCCGGCGTGCCCGCGACGTATCTGCCCGGACGCATCGTCGGGGGGGTCCGGCTGGACGGCGCCGGAGGCAAAGTGCATGTGGTCCTCGAACTTCGATCGCCGCTGCTGGAAACCGCTGAGCGGGTGCGGCACGCCGCCAGCGCCGCCGCGGGGGTGCCCGTCGATGTCGTCGTGGGCGATGTCTCGGCCCCCGAATCAACCTCACCCCCAAGCGAACACGTAAACCCTCTCAACACACAGGAGAAGCAATGACCGAAAAGTTTCTGCTGCCAGGACTTTTCGCCGGGCTGCTGCTGGCCATCGCCGCCGTCGCGGGCGGATTGATCGGCTTCCTGCTGGCTCTCGTACTGGGCGCCGCCGGCGCGGCGATCGGTGCCCACTTGGACGGAACGATCGACCTGACCGCACTCGGTCGCGGGTCCGGGCGCTGACGTGACCAGCGATGTGGCGGCGCAGCCGCACGCCGCGCGCGGGCGCACCGTCATCGATGACCGCGTACGCCGGCAACTGATCGAGCGAGCCGCACTCTCGGTGCCCGGTGTGGTGGCCCGACGCGCGATGGTTCCCGGCCGCACCCTGCCCTCCGTCGGCATCGGCGGGGGACAAGGAGCCCAGACCGTCGACGTACAGGTGGCCGTCACCTGGCCGGTGGACGGTGCGGCGGTCCTGGACTCGGTGCGCGCGGCAGTGGTCGACGAGATGGAGGCGACCCTGGCCGAACGCCCGGACCGTGTCGACATCACCATCACAGCCGTCGAGTCCGATCGCACGCCGGCGCAGGTGGCCGATGCATACGACGCCGACCCGGCCGGTGAGCCGATCGGCGTCGCGCACCGACGCTTCGCGCCGCGGCGTGCCGCCACGGCCACCTACGGCGGGGTGCTCGTCGCCGCCGTCATGATCGCTGCGGGAGGGGTGGCGATCCGGGATGCCCTCAACTCCGCCGACCCGTGGATCGCGCCCGCTCTCCGGTGGGCGGCCGATGCGCAGTGGCAGTGGTGGGTCTGGCCGATCGCCGCCGTGACCGCCCTTGTCGGGCTGCTGCTGCTCGTGGCCTCGGTGACCCCCCGGCGCCGGACGCACGTCTCGGTGGGCGACCACGTCTGGGTGCCCAGGAACAAGGTCCGGGACTGGACGGTCCCCGACGCTGACAACCCCGACAACGGAGGAGAACCCCGATGACGCCCTTCCTGCGGGTGACGGACCGGTTGCTCACCGCGGTGGCCGCTCTGCTGCTGCTGGCCGGGTCGGCGTGGGTGATCGGCTACGGCCTCGATGTGGCATTCGCCCGCGAGGCCGCGGCCCGGATCGACGCGGCCTCGCTGGGGCGTGCCCCGGACTGGGCATGGTGGTCCCTGGCGCTCGGCGTGGGCGGCGCAATCGCCGTGCTCATCGGCCTCTGGCTGCTTCTGCTGCATCTGCGGCCCCGATCGGTGCGGGCGATGGACACCGAACACGTCGGTGCGGTGGATCTGGCGCGGGTGGCCGATGCCGCGGCCGCCGACCTCGCCCGGCACCCCGCTGTGCAGTCGGCGAAAGCGGCGACCCGCACGGCGGGCGGGCGCCCGACGGTGCGCATCACCACCGATGTGCCGCCGAGCACGACGGCCGCGCAGGTCCGCCGGCTCGCGCGGCACTGCGCCCAGGATGTGCGGCGTGCCGCCGACACCGATATCGAGTTCCAGCTGCTGGTGCGCCCGGCACCCGCTGCCACGTCGCGGCCGAAACCGGCCTGATGACCGTCGCCCCGTGCAGGCAGCGACGAGGGGACTGCACGGGGCGATCACCGGGGTCGCAACATCTTTCGACGCCGGGACTTCCGACCCGCGGTGCCGCACGCTGTTGCTCAGGCGCCTCGGGCGAAGCGCCACAGGTACCGCGGGAGCCCGCGGGCAGGCACGCCGCTGGGCCAATCGTCCGTGCGGAAGAAGGCATCCGTTCCGCCGTCGACGAAAATGACGCTGCCGCAGAGAAAATCGGCGGAATCCGACAGCATGAAGGTGATCCACTCCGCCAGCTGGTCGGCCGCTCCGAACCCGCCGACGGGAATCGGGAACCTGCGTACCGCCCTGCCCTCCAAGGGCTCGGCGAGCTGGGCTTCCAGCAGTGGCGTCAGAATCGCGCCCGGCGCCAGCGCATTCAGCCGAATTCCCGCGCCCGCCCACAGCGGCGTGACCGCATGCCGGCGCACCCACCGGCTGACCGCGATCTTGGAGGCCGCGTACATCAGGGCCGAACCGTGCCTGCCGAGCAGGCGGATACTGCGGACCGCCTTGTCCGGGTCGTGCGCGAGCAGGGCGTTGATGGTGCGACGAGGCACCATCGGCACCGTGGTGGTGGAGTTGCTGGCGAGCACGACCACCTTCGCGCGGTCCGCCGCGGCCAGGGCCGGCCGCCACGCCAGGAGTGGTTCGACGACGCCGAGGAAGTTCACCTGTGCGATCAACCGGTTGCGGTCGGGGCCGGACCCGGGACCCAGACCGGCCGCCAGCACGGCCCCGTCGAGCACGCCACCAGCGGCCGCGAGCACCTCGGCTGCCGCGCTGCGTCGCCCCGCGGGGTCGGAGAGGTCGGCGATGACGTCGGCATTCTTGAGGTCGACGCCGATCACCCGGTGCCCGCGCGCGGTGAGCTGACGGGCCGCGTGTGATCCCATGCCGGAGGCCGATCCGGTGATCGCGTAAGTACCGATACCGCTCAATGTAAGTGACACCGGTCGCGTCATCCATCTGGGTTGACCCGGCTCACTTCGGGGACCGCGTGCGGTCCGCAAACACCCCGACCGGGACCGTCACGTTCCTCACTGATGCCCCGCAGGCGCGCCATTTCGGACTAGCATCAACACCCGAACAGCGCCGACGAGACAGTGCAGGACGCGCCGCGTGTGGTGAATCGGCCCCACGGCCGTCGAGCAACGCGTTAATGTCTCGGGTGGCTTAGCAATCGACACTGGGAGGGCATGAATGAGCGCCTATCGGACCGTGGTGGTCGGCACGGACGGATCTGATTCGTCGTTGCGTGCGGTGGACCGGGCCGGGGAGATTGCCGGGGGATCGGGTGCACGAGTGATCGTCGCGACCGCCTACTTCCCGCAGAGCGAGGATCATCACGCTGCCGACGTCCTCAAGGACGAGGGCTACAAGGCCACCGGCAATGCACCGATCTACGCGATCCTGCGGGAGGCCACCGATCGGGCCAAGGCCGCCGGCGCCACCGAAGTGGTGGAAAAGGCCATCGTGGGTGCTCCCGTCGACGCGCTGGTCGAGCTCGCCGAAGCCGAGAAGGCCGACCTGCTGGTGGTCGGCAACGTCGGTCTGAGCACCATCGCGGGCCGCCTGCTCGGGTCGGTGCCCGCGAATGTGGCCCGTCGATCGAAGATCGACGTGCTCATCGTGCACACGTCCTGACCCCCGTCAGACTCACAGGCCGAGGCCCGGCGTCACCTTCATCCGGTGGCGCCGGGCCTCGGCTTTTGTGCGCGCGTCGATCTTTACAAATAGCGGCGCAAGTGTCACGGTATCGGGGTGGATTTCTCTCGGGTGCAGCTGTCGGCCGAGGACGAGGCGTTTCAGCATGAGCTGCGCGGTTTTCTCGCGGGGGTCGTCACCGAAGAGGTGATCCGCCGAGATCGTGAGACCGGCGAGAATTTCGACGAGACAGTGCATTTGGCCCTCGGCGCGGCCGGATACCTGGCCGCCGACTACCGGTCTGAGGCCGACGGCGGATTCAGTGCGGTGCGCCGGCGCATCTGGGAACTGGAGATCGGCCGCGCGCACACGCCCTGGTTCCATTGGGGCACAACGGCCATGGTGGCGAAATCGGTGCAGGCCTTCGGTACTGCGGGGCTCGCCGAACGGATACTGCCCGGTGTGCTCTCCGGTGAACTGCGGCTCTGTCTGGGTTATACCGAGCCCGAAGGCGGCTCGGATGTGGCCACCTGTAAGACGCGTGCCGTCAGAGATGGATCCACCTGGGTCATCAACGGTTCCAAGATGTTCACCTCGAATGCCCAGAACGCCCAGTACGTCTTCCTGATCACCAATACCGACCCGGCCGCCCCCAAACATCAGAGCCTCACCATGTTCCTGGTGCCGATGGATGCGCCAGGTGTGCAGATCCAACCCATCCGCACGGTCGACGGCGATCGCACCAACATCACCTTCTACACCGATGTCCGTGTGGATGACGAGTACCGCATCGGGGATGTGAACGGGGGATGGGCGGTGCTGCGTGAGGCGCTCAATGCCGAACACGGCACCATCGAGCGTGAAGCCGGCGGTCTGCAGAAGATCGCGACCATGACCGAGCACATCCTGATGACCGCTGATGCCGTCGACGGCGTTGCCCGCACAGTCACGCCCGATTACCGGTTGGGCCGGGCGGTGGCGCGCCTGGAGGCGGCCATGAGTGCCTCCGATATGTACGGCCGGGTCGCCATCGCGCAGACCATGCGGGACATCGCGCCCGATCTGATGGACCTGCTCGGTTCCGCCGGTGCGTTGCCGGTCGATACCCCGGGCGCCGCCGACACCGGCGGAGCAGAGCACATCTTCCGGCTGGCAGGGCCGACGGGTATCTACGGCGGAACGCTCGAAGTGTTCCGCAACATGATCGCTGCGCACGCACTCGGCCTGCCGCGGCCGATCTACGCTCCGCCGAAGGGTGTTCGATGAAATTCGCCTTCACCTATCCGATGCACAGCCATCCTTACAACCCGGAGTTCGTCACCGGGGCCGGGGTGGCGGCGGTGGCCGCGGCAGCGGAGGCGGCGGGTTTCGACGGGTTCGGGTTCACCGATCATCCTGCGCCGACCCAGAAATGGCTGGACGCCGGCGGACACGATGCGCTGGACCCCTTCGTGGCCATGGGTTTCGCTGCGGCCCACACCGCCACGCTGCGGCTGATCCCCAACGTGGTGGTACTGCCGTACCGGAATCCGTTCGTCGTCGCCAAGGCCGGCGCGACACTGGACCTGCTGTCCGGCGGGCGGTTCACCCTTGCCGTAGGCGTCGGCTACCTCAAACGTGAATTCGCTGCGCTCGGTGTGAATTTCGACGAGCGTGGTGCATTGGTCGAAGAGGCGCTGCACGTCATCCGCGCGGTCTGGGCCGGTGACGACATCAGCTTCGATGGCCGGCATTTCACCGCCGCCGGGATCACCGCGCACCCCCGGCCCACCGAACCGCCGCCGATCTGGATCGGCGGCAACACCGCCGCCGCACGCCGCCGCGTCGCCGAGCATGGTGACGGCTGGTGCCCGTTCCCGGCGGCCGGTGTGCTCGCCCAGACCGCGCGGACCGACCCGATGGATTCGCTGGAGACCCTGAAGGCCGGGATCGACGACCTCCGACGGCGCCTCGATGAAGCCGGCCGGGACCCGACAACCGTCGACGTCACCTTCAGCAATGCCGTCGGTGGCGTGCCCGGGGTTGAGGACTTCGATGCCGCGGCCTATCTGGGCGGCGTGCAGCAGCTCGCCGATCTCGGCGTGACCTGGATTCAGGTCCAGGTGCCCGGCGAGAGCCTGGCGCGGGCGACGGACGTCATCGCGCAGTTCGGGGAGCAGGTCATCGCGAAGCTCTGAAGCTCACCAGCCCATCGACCCGGGTATGCCCTTGAACGGGCCGGTCACCCAGCTGGTGATCCAGCCGCCGTAGAAGCCGCCGGGTTGGGCAACGACGTCCTCGCCGTTGACCGTGGCGCGGTCCACCGCGGCGGCCATCACCGCGATGGCGCCGGTCAGGGCTTCGAACCCGGAGGTCGGTGACGGATACGTCCACGCCGCCCGTGGCGCCACGGTGTCTCCGGCGACCAGGTCGAAGTAGGCGGCCCGGCCTTTCCATTCACACCACGACGACCCGGTCGCCTCGCGCAGGGCACCGGGGGCGAAGGCCGCGCGGGGCAGGTAGTAGGTCGGAGGGTGGCTGGTTTCCAGTACCCGCCAGCCGTGATCCGTCGACGCGATCCGCTCGCCACCCAGATCGATGGTGATCGAGCCATGGAACTCCTCGAGCCGCGGCGGGCGCGGGTAATCCCAGACCGATTCCTGGCCGGGGCCGGGTTTGTCCGGTGTGGGCCTCACCATCCGCGTTGCTTCCAGTCGGCCAGGTGCGGCCGTTCGGCGCCCAGCGTGGTGTCATCACCGTGGCCGGGGTAGACCACGGTGGAATCCGGGTATACGTCGAACACCTTGCTCGACACGTCGTCGAGCAACCGGTCGAAGTCGCCGTCCTTCCAGGTTTTGCCGATCCCTCCCGGGAACAGGCAATCCCCGGTGAACAGATGGGTGACCTCGCCGTCAGCGCCCCTCAGGGCGAGCGCGACCGAGCCCTCGGTATGTCCTTGGAGGTGAATCACGTCGAAGGTGAGTTCGCCGACGGTGACGGTGTCGCCGTCGGCGAGGATGCGGTCCGGGGTGACCGGCAGCGGCTCGGCGTCCAGGGCGTGCGCCGCGGTCGGTGCGCCGGTGGCCTCCGCCACAGCGGCGAGCGCCTGCCAGTGGTCGGCGTGCTGATGACTGGTCACGATGAGCGCGATATCGGGGGCGTGTTCGGTGATCAGCTCGATGAGGGAATCGGCGTCGTTGGCGGCGTCGATGAGCAGGGTTTTCCCGGTCGCGGAACACGTGACGAGGTAGGCGTTGTTGTCCATCTGGCCGACCGATGCCTTGACGATGGTCGCCGCGGGCAGGGTGCGCCGCGCGGCGGCACCGGGGTCGACATGGCCGGTGTAGGTATCGACGAGGGCTGTCATTCGTCCCACGCTATCCGTCTCGACTCGGGCTTGTCGGTGGGTGCACCTAGCATTGGCCGTGGGCTCTTGTGCCCTGGGCAGGACTGAAAAGGGGAAGTGTGTCTGATCGTCTGATCGTCAAGGGTGCGCGCGAGCACAATCTGCGTGGCGTCGACCTTGATCTGCCGCGTGACGCGCTGATCGTGTTCACCGGTCTGTCCGGATCCGGGAAGTCATCGCTGGCCTTCGACACGATCTTCGCCGAGGGCCAGCGCCGCTACGTCGAATCGCTGTCGGCCTACGCGCGCCAGTTCCTGGGCCAGATGGACAAACCCGACGTCGACTTCATCGAGGGCCTGTCCCCGGCGGTCTCCATCGACCAGAAGTCCACCAACCGCAACCCGCGCTCCACCGTCGGCACCATCACCGAGGTCTACGACTACCTGCGCCTGCTGTACGCGCGGGCCGGCACTCCGCACTGCCCGGTCTGCGGGGAGCGCATCGCCCGGCAGACCCCGCAGCAGATCGTCGACCAGGTGCTGGCCATGGAGGAAGGTGCCAAGTTCCAGGTGCTGGCCCCGGTCGTGCGCACCCGCAAGGGTGAGTTCGTCGACCTCTTCGACAAGCTCAACTCACAGGGCTACAGCCGGGTGCGCGTCGACGGCGTGGTCTACCCGCTGACCGACCCGCCGAAGCTCAAAAAGCAGGAAAAACACGATATCGAGGTGGTCGTCGACCGCCTGTCTGTCAAGGCGAGCAGCAAGCAGCGCCTCACCGACTCGGTGGAGACGGCGCTGGGGCTGGCCGACGGCATCCTCGTGCTCGAATTCGTCGACCGGGAGGAGGGTCATCCGCACCGCGAACAGCGCTTCTCGGAGAAGCTGGCCTGCCCCAACGGGCACCCGCTCGCCGTCGACGATCTCGAACCGCGCTCGTTCTCCTTCAACTCGCCCTACGGTGCCTGCCCCGAATGCACCGGCCTCGGCATCAAGAAGGAGGTCGACCCCGACCTGGTGGTGCCCGACCCGGAGATGACGCTCGCCGAGGGCGCCGTCGCTCCCTGGTCGATGGGCCACACCGCCGAGTACTTCACCCGGATGATGTCGGGCCTCGGCGACGAGCTCGGCTTCGATGTGGACACCCCGTGGAAGAAGCTGCCCGCCAAGGCGCGCAAGGCCATTCTGGAGGGCTCCGACCATCAGGTGCACGTGCGCTACAAGAACCGCTACGGACGCACGCGCTCGTACTACGCCGACTTCGAGGGCGTGCTGGCGTTCCTGCAGCGCCGCATGGAGCAGACCGACTCCGAGCAGATGAAGGAGCGCTACGAGGGCTTCATGCGGGACATCCCGTGCCCGGAATGCGCGGGAACCCGGCTCAAGCCGGAGATCCTCGCGGTCACGCTGGCGGCCGGCACACACGGTGCCAAGTCGATCGCCGAGGTCGCCGAGCTGTCCATCGCCGACTGCGCCGAATTCCTCAACGCCCTCACCCTGGGCACACGTGAGCAGGCCATCGCCGGCCAGGTGCTCAAGGAGATCCAGTCCCGGCTGGGCTTCCTGCTCGATGTGGGGCTGGAGTACCTGTCCTTGTCGCGGGCGGCGGCGACGCTGTCCGGTGGTGAGGCACAACGGATCCGGCTGGCCACCCAGATCGGCTCCGGCCTGGTCGGCGTGCTCTACGTGCTCGACGAACCGTCGATCGGTCTGCACCAGCGCGACAACCGCAAGCTGATCGAGACGCTGGTGCGGCTGCGCAATCTGGGCAACACGCTCATCGTGGTCGAGCACGACCTGGACACCATCGCGCACGCCGACTGGGTGGTCGATATCGGCCCGTACGCCGGTGAACACGGCGGGCGCATCGTGCACAGCGGCACCTACAAGGATCTGCTGAAGAACCCGGAATCCCTCACCGGCGCTTATCTTTCCGGCAAGGAGAGCATCGAGGTGCCCGCGATCCGCCGCCCGGTGGACCGCAAGCGCCAACTCACCGTCGTCGGCGCGCGGGAACACAACCTGCGCGAGGTCGACGTCAGCTTCCCGCTCGGGGTGCTCACCGCGGTCACCGGGGTGTCCGGTTCGGGAAAGTCGACGCTGGTCAACGACATCCTGGCCACCGTGCTGGCCAACAAGCTGAACGGGGCGCGGCAGGTGCCGGGCCGGCATCTGCGCATCAACGGCATCGATCAGCTCGACAAGCTGGTGCGGGTGGACCAGTCGCCGATCGGGCGCACCCCGCGGTCCAACCCGGCCACCTATACCGGCGTGTTCGACAAGATCCGGACCCTGTTCGCGGCGACCACCGAGGCCAAGGTGCGTGGTTACCAGCCGGGCCGATTCTCGTTCAACGTCAAGGGCGGTCGCTGCGAGGCCTGCTCGGGTGACGGCACGCTGAAGATCGAGATGAACTTCCTGCCCGATGTGTACGTCCCGTGCGAGGTGTGCCACGGCGCCCGGTACAACCGGGAAACCCTCGAGGTGCACTACAAGGGTAAGACCATCTCCGAGGTGTTGGATATGCCGATCGAGGAGGCCGCCGAGTTCTTCGAGCCGATCACCTCGATCCACCGCTATCTCAAGACCCTGGTGGAGGTGGGGCTCGGATATGTCCGGCTGGGTCAGCCGGCGCCGACGCTGTCCGGTGGCGAAGCCCAGCGGGTCAAGCTGGCCGCCGAGTTGCAGAAGCGGTCCACCGGTCGCACGATCTACATTCTCGACGAACCGACCACCGGTCTGCATTTCGAGGACATCCGCAAGCTGCTCAAGGTGATCAACGGCCTTGTCGACAAGGGTAATACGGTGATCGTCATCGAACACAACCTCGACGTCATCAAGACCTCGGACTGGATCGTCGACATGGGTCCCGAAGGTGGTGCGGGCGGCGGTACCGTCGTGGCGGCGGGCACGCCCGAGGATGTGGCCGCGACACCGGAGAGCTACACCGGGCAGTTCCTCGTCGACATGCTCGTGGGGGCGGACGAGCCGGTCGAGGTCCCGGCGCCCAAGACCCGCCGGCGGCGCAAGGTCAGTGCCTGAGCGCTGATGCCAACAACCGGGCGGCGTCCAGGCCGACCGGTTGGGTCCCGTCGGACAACACGCTGAGGTAGACGTGGTCGGCGCCGGCGTCGAGGTGCCGTTGCGCCTGCGCGGCAACGTCTTCCGGATTGCCCCAGGCGAACAAGTGATCCACCAGGGCGTCGCTGAGCGTCTCGATATCGTGTTCGGTAAAGCCTTGGCGGCGTGCAGAATCTGCGTAGCTGCGCATGTCCATCAGGAACCGCAAGGGTGTGCGGGCCGTCTCGCGGGCCGCGTCCGGATCGGTGTCGAGGACGGCGTACTGGCCCACGATCAGTTGCGCGGCGGTGCCGAGCCGCTGTCGCGCCGCGGCCGTGTACTCCGGGGTGATCATTCCTGGCATGGCGCCGGCGAATCGGTCCCGGGCGATATCGAGTGTGCGTGGGCCGAATGCCGCCAGCAGCCTCCGATTTCGGGGTATCGGGTCCAGATGGTCCACGTAATCGCCCAATGCCGCCAACGGCTTCCGCTGGGATGAACCGAGTCCGATCAGCAATCGGCCCGGTGCCGCCGCCTCGGCGCGGCGGTACAGATCGATCACTTCGCCGGTGCCGTACACATCGGGCGGGATGATCGCCGGGGCGATCACGGCGTCCTGGGTCTGGGTGAGGAGGTCGGTCAGAACGTCGAGTCTGTCGATCTGCCCGCCGTTGACCCACAGCGTGCGAAAGCCGAGATCCTCGATCTCGCGAGCGTGCGGTGAAGCCATGTCGACGGTGAATCCATAGTGGCCGAGGTTCATGCCGCCACGGTAGAACCGGAACGTTGGTTGAGGTCAAGGCGAGGTGCGGAGCGCGTATGCGGCTGCGCAACTCACCTCTTCGACAACGGAGACGGGAACCGTGGTTTGATCACCGCTCCGCCCAGCCAGTCTGTCAGCTCATCGGCCTTGCGCTGCAGCGCCTTCTGCGTGCCACGGTTGACATCGGCGATGACCTGCAGCTCGACCCGGCCATCGCCGGACTGTCGCCATCCTCCCACCACACGGCCATCCGCCCACGCCGTCGGCCCCGCGTTTCCGCGGGTGTCGAACACCTCGCCGCGCAGACCCTCCAGGTACCAGTCCCGGTCGACCCAGCCCATGGTCGTGACATCGAGACCCGGCAGCAACGCACACCACGGTTCGGCATCCGGTTCGGGTTCCAGGTCATCGGGCAGGGCCACCGCCGGTGTCCCGTGCATCTCCACCTCCACGGCGCCGATATCGGCCAACGCGCGCCGGGTCCAGGTCAGGGTGTGGCCGAACCACCACTTGATATCGGCGACGGTGGCCGGGCCGAACGCCCGCAGCCAGGTGCCCACCAACTCCGCGCTCGCGGCGTCGGGCTCGGCGGAATCTGACGTGTCGAGCCAGCAGGCCGCCGACACCCACAGCGGACGCGACGATGTCCAGCCGCCCTGATTCGGGCCGCGGACGACCTCGCCGCGGACAGCGAGCACGGTGATGACCCGAGGCGACAGGGGAGTGGCTCCGCCCCAAGGCTTTCCGGGTGCCGGATCGTAGGTCCCCGCCAACTCCGGGAGCGCCACGCGCAACTGGGTCGCGCTGGTCGGGCCGTTGGCGTCCAGATAGGCCAGCACCGCCGCGCACGCCGTGCGCAACCACTCGGCGCCGTCGGCGGCCACCCCGGCCTTCTCGACGTCGGCAATGAGCTTGCGGCTTTCGCTGTCGGCCACCCGATCACTGGATGCCGCCTGCACCGTCGATATCGCCTCGGCGCGCACCACCCACAAGGTGCGGCGCATCGCGAGATGCTTGACCAGCGTCCGTTCCCGATAGAGCGTGGCGTCCAGGTCGGCACGGTCGAAATCCGGAATCCTGGCCCACAGCGACAGATACGGGGTAGCCGGATCGGTGGCATGCAGGCCCACCAGTGCCGATGTCACCGCCGACGCGTCGGAGCCGTGCTCGCCGAGAAAGTGCCGCCGGGCCAGCCGGGCGCGCCTTTCGGCAAGGGTGAACGAGCGCACTAGTCCCGGTTCATCGATTCGCGGATCTGCTTCAGCCGCTCGGCGGCTGCCTCCTGCCGCTTCTCGTACTGCTCGGCCACCGAACGGCCCTCGGGTGTGTCCTCGGCGAGCTCCGCCGATCCGATGGCGGTGCCGAATCGGGTCTCGATCTTCTCGCGCACCGAGTCGAAGGTGGGCACCCCGGCGGTGGTGTAGCCGGTATCTACCGGAATCGGGGTGAGCTCCACCGGAACCTGCCCGGCGGGCACGTCGTCGGCCGGAACGACCTCGGCGTCGATCGGCTCACCCGCAGAAGGCTGCTGGTCATCGGGCATGACGCCACCGTACCCGCTGCAGAAGTTGGGATCGGTAGCGATTCGTCACGAATGTACTTGCCCTACGACGGCGCCACAGGGGCGGCGGGCGAAGGAAAAGGACATACACATGACGAAGAATCGCGTTCTGGCCGCCGGGATCGGGATGCTCGCCACCGCGGCGGTACTGGTGGGTTGCTCGGACGACAAGGGCAGCGAACCCGCCGCGTCCAGCTCGGGCAACACCGGCAGCAGCACCGCTGCGGTCGCCAGCGGCGGCAGCACCCAGGTCAAGGTGGAGGGCCAGGACCTGGCCGGCCTCGACCTCAACTCGGTGACCTGCGTCAAGGCCGGGGGCAAGATCAACGTGGCCAGCGCCGCCATCGGCGGCCAACAGGGCCTCGGCGTCGTGATGACCGACGATGCGGCCCCCAAGGTCGAGTCGGTCGGACTGGTGGTCGACGGAAATGCCCTCGCGGTGGCCTCGATGGCCGGCGCGAGCTCCGGAAAGGCCGACGTCACGGTCGACGGCAGCACATACACCATCACCGGTGAGGCTGTCGGCGCGGACATGGCGAACCCGATGGCCGGGATGATCACCAAGAAGTTCGAGATCAAGGTCGACTGCAGCTGACCACAACCGGGCGGCGGGCGCGGAAACGCGTCCGCCGCTTCCGGCCGTCCTATGATGGCGCGGTGTCGATCACCGGTGACCTGGATCGAGCCCGGCGGCTCGCCTGGGCCGCCGACGAGCCGGGTGCCAAGGACCTGCTGCTGTCCCTGCTGCCGGCCATTGAGCAAGCCGACCGCGACGACCTCGCACTGGAGGTATTCGCCCAGCTCGGCGAGATCTACCTGGTACGGACCGCCTATGACGGTGTCGGCGAATGCATCCGGCGTATCCGAGACTGCATCGCCGCGTATGCCGCCCTGCCGGAGTGCAGCCCCGACACCCGGCACATGATGCAGCGCTACACGCGCCGTGCCGACTTCCTGCAGGCCGGTCTGCACGCCGCCCGCGGCGAGCACGACGAGGCCGCAACATCGGTGTCGGCGCTGGTGGCTGCCGACGGGCCGCCGGACCTGGCCGAAGAGCACCGGTATCTGGTCGGCTTCGCCCGGCTGCTCTGCGCGATCGCGTTCTCCGACGACGATTTGCACCACCTGGCGGTCCCGTTGTGGGAGCAGGTACTCGACGTGGTCGACGTTTCGGCGGCCGACGGCAGCTACGACGACCGGCTGCTGGTGCTGGCGGGGATCGGCT